>NZ_JADYXM010000004.1:0-387480 GCF_015864305.1 Pseudoalteromonas sp. NZS71_1
TTAACCATACAACGCCAAACGCGTTTTATGTGATAGTGAAACAAGCGAAGAAGTTAATATAACTAAAGTAGATATTACTTAGAAAGACTTAAAAAATATTATCAGATATTTTCCAAATTCAAGAGGTGACTCTTAGCGCGTAGCGTTAAAATTGAGGCACCTTGCGCAAAGAAAATGGTAGCACTACGTGCTTGTCATTCATTCTTTGCACCTAATTTGCTTGGTGACAATAGCGTTTTGGACCCACCTGATTCCATGCCGAACTCAGTAGTGAAACGAAACAGCGCCGATGATAGTGTAGCATTTGCTATGTGAAAGTAGGACATTACCAGGCTTCAAATTGTAGAAAGCCCGAATCTAACGATTCGGGCTTTTTTACGTCTGCAGAAAAGTGAAATGTGCGTAATTAATACACACTCACATCAACACCTAGCACGCAGGGCGGGCGAGCATAGCGACTCCCGACGCTAGAATCACAACAAAAACCCTCAATACCCCATTCTGCCAATACAGTAGCATTTACTACGTGACTCTCCACCGCTGTGGGTATCGTGACATTACACAAGCTTCACATTGTAGAAAGCCCAAATTTAACGATTCGGGCTTTTTTACGTCTGCAGAAAAGTAAAATACGCGCAATTAACACACACTCACATCTACACCATCAAGTAGGGCGGGCAAGCGTCGTGACTCCTGACGTTAAAATCACAACAAAACCCTCAATATCTCAGTCGGCCAATAAATTAGCATTTGCTACGTGACTCTCCACCGCTGTGGGCACTACGACATCCTACTGCGTAGCCCACCGACTTCAAATTGTAGAGAGCCCGTATCTAACGATTTTTTACGCCTGAAGAAAGATTAAATGCGAGCCAATAACGAATAATCTTAACCATAACATCATCAAGTACTTACATTAAATACCTTCATGATCTAACTAAACCCGAGAGGTTCGCGTTTTGAAAAGTGTAGTAAAGTTAAATGTAGGTGAATAGCGTACAACTCACTCAACTATCTTATTCATATTTAATCTTTTTTACTTTCTATAAAAGCTAATTACTTTCATTTCCTTAGATAACAAATTTAATTTTGCTTTGTTACTGTCTTTGATTTAGGATCAAATCAGTTTAAAACCAAGAACTAACAGCCTGTGTATAGATTATTAATTAGCGCCATATCCATTTTATTTTGTTTTTCTGCGTCGGCAGTTGAAGTAACTGATCTATATCAAGATATTTTAAAAGTGGATGACAAAACACGAGACACTCGATTAGCTGCGAGTCGTAAAGCTTTGCTCAATGTTTTAGTGAAAGTAAGCGGTGATGAAACCGCGGATCAAAATAAATTAGCACAGCAACGCACTAAAGATATTTCTGATTATATGCTTAAGTTTGAATATGACGAGAGAGCAAATGGACAATTGAAACTTGTTGTTAAATTTGAAGCTCGAAAGATCAATGCGTTAATCAAAGAGTTAAACTTACCTTTATGGGGAGTACAACGCCCGTTAGTCGCAATATGGTTAGGTATTGAAGACAATTGGCGCAGAGAATTAGTAACACAAGAAAGTTACCCGCAATTAGAGCAGTTAATTTATGACAAAGCAGGACGCCGTGGTCTGCCTGTCGTTGTGCCATTACTTGATTTACAAGATAGACGTTTAGTAGGTATTCCTGAGGTATGGGGTAACTTTTCTGAACCAGTAGAAGAGGCCTCTAGACGCTACAGTGCTGAGCGAAGTATTACAGCAAGAATGTATAAAGAAGCGGATAGCGAAAATTGGATTTTAGATTGGCGTTTTACTAATGATGATCAATTTGATTCAAATAGATTAACGGGCGATAAGCAGCAAATAGTGAGTCAAATGATTGATACCTTAGCTCGAGGCCTTGCAAGCGAGTATGCTATTGATCCAAATGCTTATTATGAACAAGCCGCGGCCACGCTAACATTAAAAGGCACGCAAAGTTTTGTTGATGTTGAATTAGCAAAACAAAGATTATTGAACTTAAGCGTTGTTACGCAAGTTAAAATTGTTCGTAAAACACCAGAATTTGTAGAATTTAAACTAAACCACACTGGTAACCTAAGCGATCTTAAAAAAGGGTTAGGGTTAGACTCCTCATTTAAAGATTATGAGGATCCACGTGCTTTTTATCATGTTGTTGATAAAAATAGCTTAGAGTATCAATGGATAACGCCATAATGCTAACTTCTGAGCCGATGCAAATGGCATTACCGGTTACCTTGCCGGATGACGAAACATTTGCATCGTACTTTGGTGGGGAAGATTCGTTAGAGGTTAACCATTTAAAAGATAGCTTTTCGAAGTTAGCTAAAAAGTTTCAGTATACTTATTTATGTGGGTTAGGTGATTCGGGTAAGTCTCACCTTTTGTATGCAACCTGCATTAAAGCACAAGAGCGTGGCCTATCTAATATGCTGCTGTCTATGCGCGAAGTAATTGACTTTGGACCTATGGTATTAGACGGTTTAGAAGCACTTGATGTTCTATGTATTGATGACGTGCATTTAGTTGCAGGCAATGATGCATGGGAAAAAGCACTATTTAACTTTTTTAACAGGTTTAACGAACCCGGAAAAATGTTAGTAGTAACTGCTGATTTACTTCCTAGCATGCTTAATATCTCGCTGCCTGACTTAGAGTCTCGCTTAACGTGGGGAACAACCTTTCAAATTCGCTCTATGAGTGATGACGACAAAGCACAAGCACTTGTTAAGCGCGCTCATATGCGCGGCCTTGAATTAAGTGATGAGTGTGCACGCTTTTTACTAACCCGTTTAAGCCGTGATATGCGTGCTTTACTAGATGTACTCGACAAATTAGATCATGCATCTATGGCTGCACAGCGAAAATTAACTATTCCTTTTATAAAATCAACGTTAAAGCTGTAGTAGGTCTAGAATCTAGACCCTGCTTTCAGTTATCATAAGCTATTATCAGAGCGTGTTTACCTTTCCTGATTGGAATTTGTTTAACTTAAGAGTGCTTTAATCGCGTCGTGAGGACTTTAGCGTAGTATTTATATGCGAAACCCGAACAACAAAGAAAGTAGCCTCCGAGATAAACACTTCAAACTGCATGTGTTTGGTCTTTATTTAGCGTTATTGCATGACTTATGTAGGAAACTACAGTCCAATGATTAACCTTATTTAATAACCAACCACACTGTTGTTAAGCAATCTTGAAAGGCCAACACGCTCTTAAGCAATCACCTTCTGTGAAAGATCAGGTATCGAATGAACTTAGAAAACATATTAGCGCAAGCACTTGAGGCGGTAGCCAGTGCCAGTGAAATAGCGCAGTTAGAAGATATCAGGGTTAATTACCTTGGTAAAAAAGGCGAAATCACTAGCTTACTTAAAACGTTAGGTAAAATAGCACCTGAAGAACGTAAAGAAGCAGGCCAAGTTATAAACCAAGCTAAACAAGATGTACAAACTGCTATTAACGAAAAGCGTGAATTGCTTGCAAGTAAAGCACTTGAAGAAAAGCTAGCTGCTGAAACTATAGATGTAACTCTACCAGGGCGTGTTATGCCTACCGGCGGTTTACACCCTGTTACGCGCACTATTGAGCGTATAGAAAGCTTTTTTGGTGAGTTAGGTTTTGAAGTTAAATCTGGTCCAGAAATCGAAGACGATTTTCATAACTTTGATGCGCTAAATATCCCTGAGCACCATCCGGCACGTGCTGATCATGATACCTTTTATTTCAATCCTAAATTAGTACTACGTACACAAACCAGTGGCGTGCAAATTCGTACTATGGAAACTGAGCAGCCACCACTGCGCATTATTTCACCTGGACGCGTATACCGTAACGATTACGACCAAACACATACACCTATGTTCCATCAGGTTGAAGGTTTAATGGTTGATACCGATGTTAGCTTTACTGAGCTAAAAGGTATTTTGCATGATTTTTTACGTAACTTTTTTGAAGAAGATATGGAAATTCGTTTCCGTCCTTCATTCTTCCCGTTTACAGAACCTTCAGCTGAAGTAGATGTTATGGGTAAAGACGGTAAGTGGTTAGAAGTACTAGGCTGCGGCATGGTACATCCAAATGTACTTAAGTCTGTGGGCATTGACCCAGAAAAATACACCGGCTTTGCTTTTGGTATGGGTGTAGAGCGTTTAACTATGTTGCGCTATGGCGTAAACGATTTGCGTGCATTTTTCGAAAATGACTTAAAATTCCTGAACCAGTTCCGTTAAGAGTGAAACAATAAAATGAAATTTAGTGAAAAGTGGTTAAGAGAGTGGGTTAATCCTGCTATTGATACGCAAGCTCTTTCGGAACAGCTTTCAATGGCTGGTCTAGAAGTTGATGGCGTTGAGCCTGCTGCTGCCAAATTTAATGGCGTAGTTGTAGGTGAAGTTGTTGAATGTGGACAACACCCTGATGCAGATAAACTGCGTGTTACCAAAATTAACGTAGGTGGCGATGAGCTACTTGATATCGTGTGTGGTGCACCAAATTGTCGTTTAGGTATTAAAGTTGCTGTTGCAACTGTGGGCGCTGTACTGCCTGGTGACTTTAAAATTAAAAAAGCCAAACTACGCGGCCAACCTTCAAACGGAATGCTATGTGCTTTTGTTGAGCTAGGTATTAGCGAAGAAGGCGACGGCATTATGGAATTGCCAAGCGATGCACCAGTAGGCACTGATTTACGTGATTACCTAGGTCTTGATGATAATATTATAGATGTTGATTTAACACCAAACCGTGGTGACTGCTTAGGTATAAAAGGTCTAGCACGCGAAGTAGGCGTTTTAAATAGTATTGACGTAAACGTATTAGATATTCCAGCTGTTACTCCAACAATTGATGACAAAGTATCAATTGAGCTAGTTAATGAAGATGCATGTCCTCGTTACCTTGGTCGTGTGATAAAGGGCATTAACCTTGATGCAGAAACACCGCTTTGGATGGTTGAAAAGCTACGTCGCAGTGGCGTACGTTCAATCGACCCAGTAGTTGATGTTACTAACTATGTATTACTTGAACTTGGTCACCCAATGCACGCGTTTGATTTAAATGCGATTGAAGGTGGTATTAAAGTACGTAGTGCAAACGCAGGTGAAGAACTTGTTTTATTAGACGGTAACACCGCTAAATTAAACGACACAACACTTGTGATAGCCGATCATAACAAAGCACTTGCAATTGCAGGTATTTTTGGTGGTGAACAATCAGGTGTTACAGATAAAACATCTGATATATTACTTGAAAGCGCATTTTTTAATCCTGTAGCAATTGCAGGGCAAGCACGTAGCTACGGTTTACACACTGATGCTTCACACCGTTATGAGCGCGGTGTTGATTTTGCTCTACAACATGATGCAATGGAACGTGCAACAGCACTTCTTCTTGAGATTGTGGGTGGTCAAGCAGGCCCCGTAGTTGAAGCTGTTGCGGCCGACAAACTACCAAAAGTGACTGAAGTACGTCTTCGTCGTGCACGTTTAGACCGTGTTATTGGTCATCATATTGAAGATGCTAAAGTAACAGATATTCTTACGCGTTTAGGTCTTGATGTTAAAGTAGAAAATGAAAGCTGGAGTGCGGACGTACCAAGCTACCGTTTTGATATTCGCATCGAAGAAGATTTAATTGAAGAAGTAGCACGTGTTTACGGTTACAACAGCATTCCAAATGTTGCACCAACTGCAAAACTTAAAATGACGACACATAACGAAGCAACTATTGCGCTTAGCAAGTTCCGCAATACGTTAGTGACTCGTGGTTACCAAGAAGCAATTACATATAGCTTTGTAGACCCTAAAGCACAAGCTATTTTACACCCAGAGTGTAAAGCAATGGTATTACCGCACCCTATTTCAATTGAAATGTCAGCGATGCGTGTAAGTTTAATGCCGGGTTTATTAGCGTCTGTAGCGTATAACCAAAATCGCCAACAGCCTCGTATTCGTTTATTCGAACATGGTCTTAAATTTATAAGCGACGAAAGTGCAGAAAATGGTGTTTACCAAGTACCGGTTATTGGCGGCGTTATTACGGGTCTTGTAAATGGTGAACATTGGGTTGAAGAAAAACGTAACGTTGATTTTTACGATTTAAAAGGTGATGTTGAAGCCTTACTTGCAATTACCAATGACATTACTCGCTTTGAAATTAAAGCCGAGCAGTCAGATGGACTTCACCCTGGTCAATCAGCAGTAATATATGTTGATGGCAAAAAGGTTGGTTTTTTTGGTGCTTTACATCCTCAAGCTCAAAAGTCGTTAGATATCAACAACGCAACTTTTGTTTTTGAAATTGAAATGTCAGCAATAGAAAAAAGAAATTTACCGCAAGCAGAAGGGGTGTCTAAGTTCCCTTCAAATCGCCGCGACATCGCGATTTTAGTGGCAGACAGCGTTAAATCTGGCGACATTTTAAGCGTGATCGAAAAAGTTGGCGGAAATCAATTGGTTGACCTAAACTTATTCGATGTGTATAAGGGCAAAGGTATTGAGCCAAATTATAAGAGTTTGGCGATTGCTCTAACACTGCAAGCGGTTGATAGAACACTCGAAGAGAAAGATATCAATCTAGTAGTTGATAACGTGGTGGCCGAATTGGCCGAACAGTTTAATGCATCGTTGAGGGACTAGATATGGCGCTTACTAAAGCCGACATAGCTGAACACCTATTTGAAAAGCTCGGGATCAATAAAAAAGATGCCAAAGATTTAGTTGAAGCGTTTTTTGAAGAAATCCGCTCAGCGCTAGAAAAAGGCGAGCAGGTTAAGCTCTCTGGATTTGGTAACTTTGATCTTCGAGACAAAAAAGAAAGACCAGGCCGCAACCCGAAAACAGGCGAAGATATTCCTATTTCGGCACGTCGTGTGGTGACTTTTCGACCAGGTCAAAAGCTTAAAACCCGCGTAGAAGTGGGCACAAGCAAAGCAAAATAAAAAAAGGCAGCGTAAGCTGCCTTTTTATTTGCCTGAATAACCTAGTTATTAAATTATACCAACCTGCATAAATCTTTGATCAATTTAACGAATTAAATTGCACTATAACGTCGTTAAAAATGTTTTATTTAGAACAACTAGATACAAAAATTTTTGCCTAGTTCTAGCGTAATTCCCTTAACGTTAAATAGACCCCATATATAAGCAGATTGGTATTAGGTTATTTTTGCGATTATAAATTAAAACTCTCGAGGAGATACAAAATCACCTGCCATTATTTGCTGAAATGTTTGCTCTGCAAGTACATATAGGCTGTCTAAGCTTTTACCATTCGTTATTAATTGCTGCTCAATTTCAAACACGTCAATATTTTCAATCCCCGACATTTGCGCTACTTTAGAAAATATATATGCATGCTTAAATTTATCATGTTTATAAAAAAGACTAATAAGTGATGTATACACTTCAGGATTCGGTACGTTGTCTTTTTTATTGAGTTCTAAAGTTTTATAAAGCAAATCGATGGTTTTTTCATCGTCGAACTTAATATAGTACGATGCTAAAAAAAATTGCATTTCGGCACTTTGCGTTACACTTTTGTCATTTTCTATCGCCAATAATTTTGTCAGTGCGTTTTGGTTATTATTTCGTGACCATTGGTAGTAGAGCAAACCTGGATGGTTCGTATTTTGGGTATCTTGATATAAGCGAGTCATTTCTTTAATGCTCGTTAATTGACCGTCAATACGTGACGTTTTTTTAGCTTTTAACTTAATATGTTCAATTTTGGCAGCCACAGTTATACATTGGTTATAGGATTCAAAGTCCTTGAGTAATTGGTATTTATTTTCATCAGTAGGGTCTTTGTATTCTATGTAACGTTTGATAATTACATCAGAACGCTCATCCTTGCAGTGGCTGTCTTTGTTTAAGTCGCTACAAAAGCCAGGTGTTTCTTTGCACACTTGTGCGAGTGTCAACGGTTCTTCACACCCTGTCAACGTTAGCAAACCCAATAGTACACTTGCTTTTTTAAGCATCCCTTAACCCCAAATGAATATCTACCTTGTTATTCTAACGCAATCATTTAACGCCTAACAGTAGAGAATAACTTCAGATTAAATTAGAATAGCCCTGCCTGAAGTGCATTACTCTCAAAATATAGTGCATTTTTAAAGGCTATCCGTTCAAAATGATAAACTTAGGTAAATA
Organism: Pseudoalteromonas sp. NZS71_1; assembly: GCF_015864305.1. Lineage (NCBI taxonomy): Bacteria > Pseudomonadati > Pseudomonadota > Gammaproteobacteria > Alteromonadales > Pseudoalteromonadaceae > Pseudoalteromonas > Pseudoalteromonas sp. NZS71_1. Next base: position 8,160 of record NZ_JADYXM010000004.1, read on the forward strand.
AAATGACCTCATCTCACGAGTTAGAATACACAAATAGTTGGCAAGAGCGCCAAGATTACGCAGAAAGCATGCAACCAATCATTGGTAAACTTTACCGTAATCGTGGTATCGAAATCGCTGTATATGGCCGTCCTCTCGTAAATGCCAGTACTATCGATATTATCAAATCTCACAAAACCGTTGCTCAGTTTGAAGGCACTAAATTACGTTTGCGTGAAAGCTTCCCATTTTTAGAAGCTATCAGCAAAATGGAATTAAACTCTGCACGTATTGATATTGGTAAGCTTGCATATAGTTATTTGTTCACTGAAGCTGCAAAAGGCCGCTCAGTAGAAGAATTTGTAAAAGATGAACTTGCAGAAATAGCTGACTTACCAGCGAAAGAACCACGCGATGTTGTATTGTATGGTTTTGGTCGTATTGGTCGTTTACTAGCGCGTTTATTAATTGAAAAATCAGGTCCATATTCAGATTTACGTTTGCGCGCTATTGTTGTGCGTGGCGGTAAAGAGGGTGATCTTGAAAAGCGTGCAAGCTTACTGCGTCGTGATTCAATTCACGGTCCATTCAATGGCTCAATCACTATTGATAAAGAACGTAACGCAATTAAAGCCAACGGTAGCTACATTCAGGTTATTTACGCTAACTCTCCTAGCGAAATTGATTACACTCAATACGGTATCGACAATGCATTAATTGTTGATAACACCGGTATTTGGAAAGACGAAGCGGGCCTTGGCCAGCATCTAGAGTGTAAGGGCGCTGCAAAAGTATTATTAACAGCGCCTGCAAAAGGTAATATCAAAAACATCGTATATGGTGTTAATAACAAAGATATTTTACCTGAAGATAAAATTGTTTGTGCAGCAAGCTGTACAACCAATGCAATTACACCAACGCTTAAAGCACTAAACGATAAGTTTGGTATTAATAATGGCCATGTTGAAACTGTACACTCGTACACGAACGATCAAAACCTTATTGATAACTACCACAAAGCAGAGCGCCGTGGCCGTGCCGCAGCACTTAACATGGTAATTACTGAGACAGGGGCTGCAAAAGCGGTTTCAAAAGCATTACCAGAGCTTGAAGGCAAATTAACAGGTAACGCAATCCGCGTACCTACACCTAATGTGTCGCTAGCTATTTTGAACCTTAACTTAGCAACAAGCACATCAGTTGAAGAGCTAAACGCATTTTTACGCGATACTGCACTTCATTCAGACTTACGTGACCAAATTGATTACACAGCATCAACGGAAATTGTTTCTACCGATTTAGTAGGTAGCCGTTACGCAGGCGTTGTTGATTCACAAGCAACGATTGTTGAAGATAACCGTATTGTTTTATATGTATGGTACGACAATGAGTTTGGTTACAGCTGCCAAGTAGTTCGTTGTATGCGCGATATGGCCGAAGTGTCATTCCCAAGCTTACCTCGCTAATTTATTTGCAGTGACTTAAAAGCCAGCATGTTGCTGGCTTTTTTGGTCGTGTATTATTTTTAAAGCGTATGCCTTGTGATAGGCTTTAATTAAGAAAATGCACATTCGTTTTACTATTTACAAAATAATGTCAGTTCTGTGAATTAATAAGCAGATAAACTTATTCAACCTAAAGGTTTTTTCATGAAAATCAGCAGCAATTTCGACAGTGGTAATATCAAAGTTATTGAAGCCACCGATCCTTTAAATATTCAATTAGAAATTAATAAAGATCACCAGTCTGAATTTTATCAGTGGTTTCACTTTCGTCTTGAAACAACGCCTTACCAATTGCATAAGTTAAATATTAATGAGCTTGATAAATCAGCTTACCCAGATGGTTGGGAAGGGTATCAAGCCGTTGCATCATATGACCGCCAAACATGGTTTCGTGTACCATCAAGCTATGAAAATGGCACATTAAGCTTTGAAATTGAACCAGAGTGCGGCAGCGTGTATTTTGCTTACTTTGCGCCATATAGTTACGACCGTCATTTAGATTTATTATCTTGGGCACAAAGCCAAGGCGCTTGCCAACTAATAACGCTCGGTGAAACACTCGATGGCCGCGATATGAGTGTGCTTAAAATTGGTGAGCCAAGTGAAGATAAGAAAAACATCTGGATCACAGCACGTCAACATCCAGGTGAAACAATGGCGCAGTGGTATGTAGAAGGGCTATTGCACAAATTACTTGATGACGAAGACCCACATGCAGCTGCATTATTGTCAAAAGCAGTATTTTACGTTGTACCAAATATGAACCCTGACGGCAGCGCACGCGGACATCTGCGTACTAACGCTAAAGGCGTTAACTTAAATCGTGAATGGCAAACACCAAGCATGGAAAATAGCCCTGAAGTTTACTTAGTGCTTAATAAAATGCGTGAAGCTGGCCTAGATATGCACCTTGATATACACGGTGATGAAGCTATCCCGTATAACTTTGTTGCAGGTAGTGAAGGTATTCCAAGTTACGATGCTCGTCTTAAAGGCCTAGAAGATAGCTTTAAAGCAGCGCTTTTAACTATTACTCCAGAGTTTCAAGATGAACATGGCTATCCAAAAGATGAGCCAGGCCAAGCTAACCTTACAGTAGGCTCATCAGCTACAGCTGAAGAATTTAAAGCATTAACGTACACAATTGAAATGCCATTTAAAGATAACAACGATTTACCAGATCCTGATTACGGCTGGTCAGATCGTCGTTCATATCAGTTTGGTCAAGATACGTTAGCGGCAATTGTTAATGTTGTTGATAATTTAAGATAAAACGTTTATTTGAAGGGTATCAATAGTTTTGATGCCCTTTTTGCTTTTAGTAAAACCCCTTTTACAAAAAATAATAATCATATAGCAACTTCACTCCAAAACGTTTTTAACGTTTCTTCGCCGCGTATCATCACCGTATCGGTACAAATCAATCTACTTTCCTTTAAATACTGCTGATGTAGTGCCTTGCAATAGCTACGTAATTAGATATTTTGAAAATTAAGTGTTAACAAAGTTGGGGTACTTAAGTTAAGATTAATTAAATAATGAGTCGGGACGGGAGAGGTAAAACCTTATTTCGTGAAACTTATGTTGCGTAGTAGCTAAAGCAGAGTCTCGTAATTAAAAATAATAAATATAACTATAGAGGATATCCATGGAAGCTTTTGTAAGCGCTGTTAATGATGTTGTTTGGAGTAATGCACTCATCTATTTATGCCTAGGCGCAGGCTTGTTTTATTCAGTATTAACTCGATTTGCTCAAGTTAGACATTTTAAAGAAATGTGTAAGTTATTATTTAGTCCAAACACGTCTGATAAAGGTATTTCATCTTTTCAAGCCCTTGCAGTATCGTTGTCTGGACGAGTTGGCGTAGGTAATATTGCAGGTGTTGCAGCAGCTATCGGTTTTGGTGGACCAGGTGCTATTTTTTGGATGTGGGTTGTTGCTTTTCTAGGTGCAAGTACCGCATATGCAGAATCTACTTTAGGCCAAATTTATAAAACAGAAGAAAACGGGCAATATCGTGGCGGCCCAGCGTATTATTTTGACCGTTGTTTAGGGCAAAAATGGCTAGCTGTTTTATTTGCTGTTTCGGCAATTATTGCATGTGGTGTTTTTCTGCCAGGCGTACAAGCAAATGCGGTAGGTAATGCGTTTACTCAAGTGTTTGGCGATGGCAATATGGTTTCTACTAGCTTTGGTGACGTAGGCAGCTTTAAATTGGTCGCTTTGGCAATTATCCTTATTGTTTTGGCGTTTATTATTTTCGGCGGAATAAAGCGTATTGCGAACTTTACGCAAATAGTAGTGCCATTTATGGCGCTTGGTTACATAGTATTGGCACTAATCGTAGTATTTTTAAATTTAGATAAAGTGGGTGATATATTTTATTTAATTATTAGTGATGCGTTTACTGCGCAGGCCGGTTTTGGTGCTGCTATTGGTTGGGGCGTTAAACGCGGTATATATTCTAATGAAGCAGGCCAAGGTACTGGGCCTCATGCAGCAGCCGCTGCAGAAGTTGATCACCCTGCTCAACAGGGGTTAGTACAAGCTTTCTCTGTTTACGTTGATACCATCTTTGTGTGTACTGCAACAGCATTAATGATTTTAATAACGCAGCAATACAATATTGTGGGTGAGTTACCAGCAGGGCAATTTATTGTTCAAAATGTTGATGCAGCCACTGAAGTGGGTTCAGCAGCCTTTACGCAAATGGCTCTATTTAGTGTATTTGGTAGCTTTGGGCAGGCATTTGTTGGCATCGCATTGTTCTTCTTTGCTTTTACCACAATACTTGCTTATTACTTTATTGCAGAGACTAATATTGCTTACTTAAATCGTTATTTTAAAGGCAGTATTCCGCTTGTTATCGTGAAGTTTGTGATTATGTTTATGGTTGCATACGGCATGGTAAACAATTCAGGTTATATCTGGACTATTGGTGATATTGGCGTTGGCTTAATGGCCTGGATCAACATACTAGGTATTTTAGCTATTTTCTTCGTAGCTAAGCCTGCTTTGTTATGTTTGAGCGATTATGAAGAACAGAAGAAAAAAGGCGGAAAAATCATATTTGATCCAGTTAAATTAGGCATTAAAAACGCCACGTTCTGGGAAAAACGTTTAGAAAAGCAGTCAAAAGACGCAGAGTAATTAAACTTAGTGGGCAACTTAGAAAATTATCGCCCCAAAATTAGTTATTGGTTTGAATTCAAAAAAGACAACGAGAAATAAAACAAGTACAATAAAGGCGCCGAAAGGCGCTTTTTTTATGCGTAGTATGGAGAGAAGTATGGCGATTATTCGTTGCCCAAAATGTGCAAAATCAATTTCAGATAAACATAAGCAATGTCCGCATTGCGAAAGCAATATTGCAGAGCTAAACGACGAGCAAGTTTTACAACTTCAGCGCGAACAGCGAATTAAAAAAAAGCAGATGTTTATAAATCACTCCTTTTTGGCGCTTATCTTATTTTTAGGTGGTTTTTTCTGTTTGTACTTTTTACAACCGCAAGAAAAAACGCTTCAGTGGTATGCTTATACTGCGGCTATTGGCGTAGGGTGTATTTGGTATCTTATAAACCGAATTGTTTTAGTGACTCTAAAAAAGAAAAAATGACATGAATATCGACAATCTTGTACAAAATATTACTCCCGAATTATTCGAACGCTTACAATACGGTGCATCAACTGGCAAATGGCCAGACGGTACCGTTTTATCAGACGAGCAAAAGCAACAAACAGTGCAGTTGGTTATGTTGTATCAAGCAAAAGTGGCTCAATCAAACGAGCAATTTACGATTGGTGCTAATGGTGAAATGATCCAAAAGACAAAAGCTCAACTACAAAAAGAATTTAAATCAGACAACGAAATAGCTAGGTTTAGTGAACATGATCTTTAAGCACCTTTTTACACCGAAATGGAAACACCCTAAGCAACAAGTACGTCTTGATGCTATCGAAAAATTAGACATTGAACGTGATGCAACCATATTAAACACGTTAGCACTTGAAGATAGTTCAGCTGAAATACGCCGCAAAGCACTACAAAAAGTAAACGAGTTACCACTTTGGTGGAAAGCGTATAAACAAGATCAAGCATTAAAAGATATAGCAGAACTTCAAATATCTAATGCTGTTTTAAATAGCGAGAGTGCACTAACACCGCAAATTAAAAACGAATACATAGAGCGTTTTGCACCCGTTAAAACACTCGAAAAGTTAGCGTTTGCAGAAAAAGAACTGCAAGTACGCGTTAAATTATTAAAACGTTTAGCAAATCCAAAACTAGTAGAAAAAGCATTTAAAGAAGGTAGCGAAGAGCTACAAACTCAATTAGTTGAACTTGTTATTACCCATCAATTAATTAAGCCATTAGTAAAGCATGCAAAGGGTGGTGCAAAAGCAGCACTTGAAACGCATATTGAAAATGAGCGTTTAGCAATAGAAATGCCACTACAGGTTGAAAGTGCAACACGTGTTATTTTAGCTAAGTTAAATGCCTTACGTGAAAAAACAGATTTTGGTGTTGTAAATCCACAAGCCGGCGAATTAATGGCCCATTGGCAAACACTTGAGCTCAAATGGCTAAGTGATGAGCGTGTTAAGCTTCTTGACGAAAAATATATTTCGATTACCACTAAGTTAGATGCACACATTGAACAGCTAAAAGCGGTACACGACAAAGAGCAGCAAAAATTAGCGCTACAACAGCGCCAATTGCTAGCGCTTGCAACTGTTGAAGCGTTAAGTGAAGAAATAGAAAACGCCTTACAGCTAGGCCTTGAAACACCAGAGCAAATTCAGCAAGATTGGCTTAATGCAAAAGTAGCGCAAGCTAAGCAAGCTATTAGCGAAACAGAACTTGCTAATAATACGCAATCTAAACTGGCTGTAAGCAAGTTAGAAAAGCTATTTACTCAAGTTGCTAAATTACCTGAGCTAACAACGGCTATTAAAGAGTACAAACTCGCTTTTGCAGCATTATGCGAAATTAAGCCAGCAGAAGATTTAGCGCAATACGATGCAACTCTAACTGAATTTAATAATGGTTTTAAAGCAGCGCGTAGTCATTTAAATATTTTAGATGGTGCACTGCAAAGTACGTTTAAAACACAGTTAAATACGCATAAAAAGCAATTTTTAGCACCAATGAGTGAGCTAGTTAAGCCACTTGAAAAAAACCAAAGCCAAGCAAAACGCAAAGCTCGTGATGTTAAACGCCTAATTGAAGAAGGTCGTTTTAATGTTGCCTTTGGCGTGTTTAAAGGGTTTGAAGAGTTATTTAATACACTCACTGAGCAATATCAACAGCCGCTTGTAAATATAAAAGCGGAACTTGAAGCGCAACTTGCAGATGCTAAAGATTGGCAAAAATACGCTGCAGCACCAAAGCGTGAAGCTTTATTAGAAGAAGTAAGTGTATTAGTAAGTGAAGAGTGTACTGACCCACAACAACGCGCAGAGCAAGTAAAAGTGCTACGCAAGCGTTGGAATGAGTTAGGTCGTTTAGATACAGATGAAGAAAAGCAACAAGGCGTGCAGTTTGATGAAAAAATCGAGCTGTTATTTGCACCTTGTCGTAGTTACTTTGCAGAGCAAGAAGTACAACGCGAGGCCTCAAAAGCACAACGCGAAAGTATTATTAGCGACATGCACGCGCTTCATTTACAGCCTACGGCTGAGGATGACTTTGATTGGAAGCAATATGAAAGCCAATACAATCGTTTAAACAAAGCGTGGCGCAGTGTAAGTAAAGTTGATCCTAAAACATACCGTACACTAAACGATCGTTATAAAAGCGAGCAACAACAAGTACTGGCTTTATTAAACGCATTTCATAAAAGTAATGCCGTACTTAAAAATGAATTAGTAGAAAAAGCGCAGCAATTATCACAAAGCGATGATTTAGCCGCTGCGTGCCAAGAGTTGAAGCAAATGCAGCAGCAATGGCAAACAATTGGTTTTGCAGGTTTAAAAGCTGAAAATGCGTTATGGCAAAAATTTCGTCAATTTAACGATGAAACATTTACTAAACGTAGTAGTGAATTTGAGCAGCAAAAACTTGATCAAAATGAGTCAGATAAACAAGCAGTTGCAGAACTTGCTGAGCTTGAAGCAGCACTTAGCGATGTAAATCAAAGAGCACAGTTGCACGACCTAGAAACAAAAGTGAAAGGGTACACGCAATTTAGATCGTTAGCGCCTAAAGTTACTAAGCTACTAGCAGCTATTGACGATAAACTTGCATTGCTTACAAGCAAATCAGAGCAAGCTAATCTAGATGCGTTAATTAAAGCACTTGAAAATAATGAAGCGTTGCCAAGTCAGTATCAAGCACCACTTAAAACAGCATTAAACACAGATCAACTTATTACGCGCATGGAAATATTAGCGAACGTAAGTTCAACCGATAAGTCACTTAGAATGGCAGAACAAGTAGCCATGTTAGATGACAAACATCGTGGCGAACATGCTGATTTAAACTATTATTTAAAACAGTTATTAGCGCTCAGTGCTGGTTCAGTTGAACCTGACACACTAACGCGACTTAAAGCGACACTTGCAGCTTAATACACTAGGGCGTGTTGACCTTTCGTGGTTGAATTTGCAGCAGACTGTTTGGTATTTAGGCAAGGCAGAGTCTATGTAGTGTGGTTATTCCCCATAAATAGGCGATAACGCAGCATAAATGCCAAACATGCGCTGCCCTTTGGGTTCTTTCTAGGGACGATTAACTCTTTGTTGCTCGGTTTTGACTTAGCCCGCTAGGTTACAAACCTCACGCCGCGATTAAATCGACCCTAGATTGAACAAATTTCAATCCACAAAGGTCAACACGCCCTAGAACCAGCGTAATATATGCTGGTTACTATTTTAATAAGCCGCTTTAATAGCGGCTTTTTTATGTATCACTAATTTATAAACAAAAGGGTTCTCATGAGAATTTTAGTTATTATTGCAGCGTTATTTTTAACAGCCTGTAATACCACGCAAGGCATATCAGTATATTCATTTACTAACTCTGAGGTTGAGTCTGTACTGGGTAAGCAATTACCAAAGTTAAGTGAAAAAGTAAGCTTAATGGGTTTGCCGGTTCAGTTTGATGTAAACGACTTAAGTGTAAATATTGGGCCTGATAACCGCGATGTTGTTGTTCTTGGTGCCGATTCAAGCGCTGAAATTAATGCATTCGCACTTAAATACCCAGTGCGTTTAAAGCTACAAATTGAAGGTAGCCCATTTTACGACAGTGAGAAAAAAGCAGTGTTTTTACGTAATATTAAATTACTTGATTCGAGTGTTGATGCCGGTGGTTTCAAAGGTAATTTAGGTGCACTTGATAGCCAAGCAATGGATGTGATTAATGCTTTTTTAGCGGTTAACCCTGTTTATACTCTAAATATGGACGACCCTAAAATGATGCTACTTAGTAAGCTTCCACTTGATATGAAAGTGGTTGAAGGTGCAATTAAGCTAGTACCTCGTCTATAAGTAGATCTACCTACTTACAATATACGTATTAATTAGCCTGACTTTCAGGCTAATTAGGTTTTAATATTATGGCGGCTCCTCGTACTGTTCCCACTTCTCGGCTTTCTCGCTTTGCAAAATTAGGCTCACTTGCCACAGGTGTTGCTACCAATATGTTAGTTGATGGCGCTAAGAGCGCGCTAACCGGTAAAGGTTGGGACAATAAAAGCTTGCTACTACAACCTAAAAATATTGAAAAGCTAGCCACACAGCTATCTCATTTACGTGGCGCTGCAATGAAGCTTGGGCAATTACTCTCAATGGATGCCGGTGACTTACTTAGTCCTGAATTGGCTCAGTTACTTGCTTTACTGCGCTCGGACGCGAATCCAATGCCTCATAAGCAACTTGTTGAAGTGTTAAAAGAGCAATGGGGGGATGAGTGGCTAGCGCGTTTTTCTCATATTGAGTTAAGGCCTTTTGCAGCGGCTTCTATAGGGCAAGTTCATTTAGCTTATAGAGAAAATGGCGATCAGCTTGCTGTTAAAATTCAATATCCTGGTATTGCAAAAAGTGTAGTAAGTGATGTCGATAACGTTATTTCTTTATTAACGATTTCTCGATTATTGCCAAAAGATCTCAATATTAAACCACTTATTAGTGAGGCTAAAGCGCAGTTATTAGCCGAGGCTGATTATAAGCGGGAGGCTCAGTACTTAATACGTTATAAAAATGCACTAGCAAGTAATCCCCACTTTAAAGTGCCTAACGTATATCCAGAGCACAGCACACAACAAGTACTTACTATGGAATATATAAAAGCAGAGCCCATTGAGAGCATTACAGAGCTACCTGATAGTCAAAAAAGCTTTGTTGCAGAGCAACTTATTGATTTGTTTTTTAAAGAAATGTTTGAATTTAAATTAATTCAAACCGACCCTAATTTTGCCAATTTTCATTATCAGCTTGATACACAAAAAATTGTTTTATTTGATTTTGGTGCAACGCGAGAAATATCAACCGAGCTTAGCCGCGCTTATTTAGCTTTATTTAAAGCGGGTAGTGAAAACAACAGAGAAGGTGTACTTAGAGCGGCTTCACACATTGGTTATTTTAAAAATGACTTAGTTGATGAGTATAAAAACAACGTCATTGATTTATTCTTAATGGCGTGCGAGCCACTGAGAGCAGAAGGGGAATTTGATTTTAAAAATAGCGAACTCGCGCTCAAAATTAAAAATGCAGGGCTTGCTCTTAGTGGGCAATCTCAGCAATGGCATACACCGCCCGTTGATGCGCTATTTATTCACCGAAAACTTGCAGGACTTTACTTAATAGCCGCAAGGCTAGGTGCAAAAATAGATGTAAAAACGCTATTTCAGCACTATTTATAGCGTTTTGATGGGCACGTGAGTGCATTTTAAGTAATGTGTGCACTCAGCGTATAAAACTGTCATAATGCTCGCGATATTTCGCGAGGTGCATTTATGATAAAACAATTTTTAAACGATCCTAAATTATTGCTAAACGCAGTAGGTGAGGGCATATACGGTTTTGACCTGTCGGGTAATGCGGTGTTTGTTAATCCTGCCGCTGAGCGCATGACAGGTTGGCGAGCAGACGAGTTATTAGGTAAAAAAATACACCAATATCATCACCATACTCATGCTGATGGCACGCCCTATCCCGCTGATGAATGCCAAATATATTGCACCATGTTTGACGGAAAACGTCGTGAAGTTAAAAATGAAGTTTTTTGGCGTAAAGACGGTAGCTCATTTGCAGTGGAATACACCTCAACACCGGTTTATCAAAATGATGAGTTAATTGGTGCTGTAGCGGTATTTCGCGACATATCACTGCAACAGCAAACACAAAATGCATTGCAAGAGGCACTTGAGCAAGTAAAGCATTTAAGTGAGCAGCTAAAAGATGAAAACAACTACTTAATTGCAGAACTTAACGAAGATTGGCAAGACTCAGGGCTAGTTGGACAAAGTCATATATTTCAAACCATGTTAGATCAAATAAAACTGGTGAGTGAAACCGACAGCACAGTGCTTATACTTGGCGAAAATGGCACGGGTAAAGAATTAGTAGCCCGTAATTTGTATCGACTAAGCAAGCGTAGCGAACAAGCCTTTATAAAAGTAAATTGCGCCGCATTTACCCCAAGTTTGCTAGAGTCAGAATTGTTTGGCCATGAAAAAGGCGCGTTTACAGGTGCAAATGAACGCCGTAAAGGGCGTTTTGAACTTGCTGATAAAGGCACCTTGTTTTTAGATGAAATAGCAGAGCTTCCACTTGAGGCACAAAGTAAACTACTTAGAGTCCTGCAAGAACAAGAGTTTGAACGTGTAGGTGGCAGCAATACGCTAAAAGTAAATATTAGAGTGATTGCAGCGACTAACCGCGACCTGTGGGAAATGGTACAAAAAGGCACGTTTAGAATTGATTTGTACTATCGGCTTAATGTATTTCCTATAAAAGTACCCGCCCTTAAAGATCGAAAAGAAGATATTCCTTATTTATGCGCTAATTTAATTGCGCAGCTAAATAAACGACTGGGTAAACATTTAAAGGGGCTAAGTAAAAAAGCAATTACACAACTGCAAGCCTACGATTGGCCAGGCAATATTAGAGAGCTGCAAAATGTACTTGAACGCGAAGCTATTTTATCTAATCATGCGATACTTCAGCTAAGTCAGCCTTTGCAAGCGGGTGGTGAAGTAGTTATTAACCCTTCACTTACGCTTGATGAGGCCCAAAAACAGCATATAACCTCTGTTCTCGCGTTATCGCACTGGCAAATATCGGGTGATAAAGGGGCAGCAGTTAAATTGGGCTTACCTGAGAGTACACTACGCTCAAAAATGCGAAAGTTAGGAATTGCTAAAAATTCGTGATATATCGCGCAGCGCGTTTAATATCGCGAATTTTATTTTACTGCGTTGAAATAAACTGTTTAATATCAATGATGTAAATAAAGTTTCAGCTTGGTCTGAAAGTTGCAAATACTTGCATAATACCCGTCATTATGAAGCAAGTACTATGAAGTTTGATATTAAAGAAGAAGACATGATCATTAAGCCCTATAACACCGAAGGGCCAATTTATATCCGCGAGCAAAAAGGATTTTTTCAGCGCATACGCCGTAATTTAGGTTGGCTGTTAATGCTAACTTTTATTGCAATACCGTGGATCCAATATAACGGACAACAAGCTGTGCTGCTTGATGTGGCAACGCAAACTTTTACTATTTTTGGTCTAACACTCCTTCCTCAAGATTTTATGATTTTAGCCTTGCTGTTTATGGTGGGTGCATTTGCGTTGTTTTTTGTAACTAACTGGCTGGGTCGAGTTTGGTGTGGTTACACGTGTCCGCAAACAATATGGATGCTTATGTTTTCGTGGGTGGAGCAACGCATAGAAGGCACTCGAAATCAGCGAATTAAATTAGATAAATCACAGTGGACGCTAAGCACTTGGCGCAAAAAAATAACTAAGCACAGTGCGTGGCTTATTATTTCAGTTTTAACCGCCACCTCGTTTATGGCATATTTTATTCCGGCAAAAAGTTTGTATATGGAAATGCTTACGTTTGAGTGGTCAGGTATAACGAGCTTTTGGGTGTTTTTATTCGCTTTTTGTACTTATGGCAATGCAGGGTTTTTACGCGAAAAAATGTGCACTATTGCTTGCCCGTATTCTCGTTTTCAGGCTGTTATGTTTGATAAAGATACGTTGCTTGTTACATATGATAACGAGCGAGGTGAAAGCCGAGGACCACGTAAACGCAAAGCTGATCCAAAAGAGCTTAACTTAGGTGACTGTGTAGACTGTAACTTGTGTGTAGAGGTATGCCCTGCAGGAATAGACATTCGAAATGGATTGCAATATGAATGTATAAACTGTGGCTTATGTATTGATGCCTGCGACGATACCATGGAAAAATTTGGTTACGAAAAAGGCTTAATTAAATACGCGAGTGAAAAACAAATGGAAGGTAAAAAAACCAATCCATTTAGATTAAAACTAGTAGGATACGGCGCATTAACGGCTTTGTTAATCATTTCGATGTTTGCATGGATGCTGCAACGTACACCAATAGAAGCCTCAGTACTACGAGATAGGAATGCGCTCTACAGAGTGAACTACGAGGGCCTTGTAGAAAACCCTTATACACTTACTATTATTAATAAAACGCAGCAAGCACTGCATTACAGTATTGCCATAGAGGGTTTACCAGGAGCAATGCTCTCAAGTCCGAGATCTACGCTTGTACAACCGGGTGCGATGAAAAGAGTCCCCGTTACTGTAACAGCGGATGGTTACGATATTGAGCGTAAAGTGAGTAAGTTACAATTTATTGTAACAGCGCAAGAAAACGCCAGCATTACGATAACCAAAGATAGTCAGTTTTACAAAAACTAAGATTGATAAAGCAAGGTCAATTATTTTATATCAGTTGGCCTTGCTTACTTTTTAAGTTGTGAGAAATAAACTGTTTAGCGCTATCTAAATCGGTAAATAGGCACTCACTAAAATTAACGTTTCTTTTTGCACACTCTAAAATGCGCTTCATTTGATTTATAGCGATAGCTGATGTGAGTACAAACGCGCTACTTAGGCAGTTGTTTGCTTTCATTAAATGGCTAATATCTATCATTTCTTTTTCTGCCTCAGGCGTTGCAGCCAAAACATCAAAAGAATCACTAATATAGGCCCAAGGCTGATTTTTGAGTGACTGTATTTTTTCGCATAGTTCAATTTTAAACGCACGAAGAAGCCCTGAGGTGATGTATCCCGAAAAGTGAGCGATAACAACGTTATTTTCAGTATAGAGGCTTACCTGTCCATATTTGTTTTTAAACCCCAATGTATACTCCTTGAATTTGAGGGAAGGCTAACCTTATACCTTTAAATCCAATGAAACCAGTTCTTTTGGGTTGTTTTTTGTTATCAGATTGTTTCTTGGTTGGGGCGGGTACTTAATTTAATGAGTACCCGCTCTTGAACAGTGGTTAATCTTTTGTAGAGGTTTTAATGTAATTTAGCGCGCTCGTTATAACGGCTACTTGTGCCAAAATACATTCTTCATCGGTGGCTGTTGGGCTATCTGGGTACACTTCTGTAGTAGTTACATAGGGTGCATCAGTAAAGCCCATACATAAACCTAACTCTCGAGCTGCATAGTTAATTACACCAAATTGCTCTTGAGGCACGCCTATTAACTGGTTATTTTCATCGCTCGGTGCAATATGAGTGACCTTTGCAACGCTTTCTATAATTACTTTTTGAAACTCAGGCTCAGGCTTTTTGGTATCTGCAACTAAATAAAACCCGTCAGGTATGTTCCAGTTAGTATTTGTAGTGCCTTCACGCGCAGCGAGTGCGGGTCTAAATTCACTGTTATCACTATCTGTTGTTTCGTGTAAATCAATATGAGCGATTAAGTCAGTACCTAATGATTTTATAAACGCCATAATAGCGGCTGATTCTTGAGCTGGGCTGCCCTCGTAAAATGAGCGATTAGGATCAATAGCGTCTGGGTTCCAGCGGTTTATAGTCTCATATCCCCAAGGGCTAATGCAGGGGGCAACAATAATATTAAACTGTTCGCAATATTGCATAGCCGATGTTTTAGCAAACCTAAGTGCGCCATGTACGCCACTGGTTTCGTAGCCATGTACACCACCGGTGATTAAAACAGTTGGTTTATTAGCATTAAAGTTAGGCGTTTTTAATATATATAATGGGTAAGTGCCAGCGGTGTAATTAAGCTCGCCGTATTGCTCTATATCTAAGGTGCTCTTAAGGTCATTAATTAGCGTTACGACTTCGTTTTGGTAACTGCGTTTAATGTTTTGGCGTGTTAACCACTGGGCTTTATCGTTGTTATTCCATTTTTTGCCAGGTGTGCCAATAGGGTATGTGCTGTTAGTCATAATAAACCTTTATATCAATTGTTATTAGCTCTCCTATAAATAAGGAGGGCAATTACAATTGATAGAGTTACTTAATAAAGGCGTAGCTTAACGCTGAGTAAATTAGCGTGCAAATTAAAACGTTAAAGTCATATTTTTTATAGCGCGCGATTGCTGGGATTTAATATAGCTTTGGTTTGCGTATTCACCCGAAATACTACCAAATCGATCGCGTTTCACACTAATTGTTAAATCACACGTTTTACTTTGATCTACTTGCGAGCTGCTAAACATATCTAAACTTTGCAGATTTATTTCAAGGCGCGAAGTGTTAAGCGCAAAAAGCGTTGATTGTAAAAGTGTTTCATTATTATTGTTAGTGCAGCTACTGCTAAGCTCTACTTGGCTAGTACTATTAGGATCAGTGCCATCTAGCTGAACTGTAAGGGGACTATTAATATCAAAATTTTGATTGTTACTCGGGGTTAAAATAATAAAATTTAAAGGCAACTCCACGCTCGAATTAGCATTTATGCCATCATCCCGTTTAAATTTTATATCAAACTGTTGGTTATCGTCAGTGGCATTTATATACGCTTGGTAATCAACGTCTAAAAAGTCGGTATCTTTTGTAAGTACAATAGCAGTGCTATTAACAACAGCTTGTAATGAGTCGCTATCGCTTAAAACAATGTTAGAGCCATTAGCATCGCCTGCATTTAGTTCTGCGTTAACACGCGTGCGGTTACCGTCAGAAACTAGTTCAAAACCTGCCCAAATACCTTTTGTTTTTACTAAATCCGACTCTGTTTCTGAGGTGCAAGCGCATAATGCTAAAATTAAAGCCGTTGTGGTAATGCATTTTTTAAGCATGTTAGCTCCTTTAAACCACTTAATTAGGCTGTAAATAATTGTTTAATTGGGGATATACCTAACAATTATATGAAGTGTAAGTTTGTATATGTGCATTGTTACACAACAAGCTATCTATGAATGTTTAAATTTGTTAATGGTTGTAAATAAAATATTAATCATCAGGTTTAAAAACTAACTTACCAATTGAATTGTTTACTAAGCAAGCACCGATTTAGCGCTAAATGTATTACAAAAGAGTATGTTACAATTAAGGTAAAGCATATCTTCATATTGAGTATTATGGCGCAGTATATTGCTACTCCAAGTTGGCTAGGCCGTTTTTTTACCCGTATTAAACACGTAACTATTGAACAAGAGCGCCTTGTTGTGCATTTTAGAAGTGCTCCCGCACGGACATTTTTAATTAAAGACTTTTATAATTACTCAATACTTAAAAACCGTTTATTTAGCGCCAAAATTAATTTGTGCGACAGTAGCAATACATCAATTAGCTTTTTAAACAAATCACAAGCGAACGCTTTAAATACGGCCCTTAACACGCGGTTTTCAACCCTGCTTGAGCAAAAGGTAAATAACGCAAAGATTTCGCTTAAACGCTATGCTTTAGATGAGTTTTTACGTGATAGCTCCATAAAAACACTTAATAATGATGTGTTTTTGCTTACCAAGCAGTACTCTAAAAGTACAAGTGTGTGGCAACAACACTTATCGCCAAGTAGTATTAAATTTTTAAATATATTGAGCACTACACCCAATACTCACGATGCAATTGCACAGTTGCGCCATAAATATGAAAAAAAACAGCTAACTCTTAAAAATGACTTTTTTAATCAAGTAGAGTCAAATCCATTAACAACAGAGCAGCGCTTAGCGGTTATACGCGATAACGATAAAAACCTAGTATTAGCGGCAGCAGGCACAGGTAAAACATCTGTGATGGTCGCAAAATCGTTAGATCTAATAGCGTGTGATATTGCCAAGCCTGAGCAAATTTTGGTGCTGGCCTATAATAAAACAGCAGCAAATGAGCTTAAAGAGCGCTTTATTAAACGCGCCACGTATGCAAAATTGCATACCAAAGCACCCACTATTTTAACGTTTCATGCGCTTGGGCTTAAATTATTACAAAGTGCTAAAAAGCCAATCGAATTGTCAAAATTTGCAACCGACCCAGTTCAATTAAATAGTTGGTTAACTGGGTGGGTAAGTAAAAAAATACAAACCGAGCCACAGTTTTTAAAAGCATTTGTAGATTTACTCCATGAGCCGATTGATATATTTAGCTTTGAAGATAATGCACAGTACGAGCGGTACGTACGCGATAACGAATACCGTAGCCTTGCGGGTCATAAAGTAAAAAGTTATCAGGAAGTGCTTATTTCAAACTGGCTACATTTGAATTGCGTGGCGCACAGTTATGAGGTGAATTATCACTTTAATCAAGGCACAGAGCTAAGTGGGCAATACCAACCAGACTTTTATATACCCCAATACGATATTTACTTAGAGCACTTTGGCATTGATAAGCAAGGGAATACTCGTGCCGATATAGATAAAAAACACTATAACGAGCAAATTGCATTTAAGCGTAAGTTACATAAAAAAAATGGCACCACTTTACTCGAGACCTTTCATTACAACTGGGTAGAAGGAAAGCTTGAGCAAACTCTCGCAAAGCAATTAAAGCAGCATAATGTTGAATTAACACCTTTAAGTAGCGACGAAATATTTCATACTTTAAATAACTCAGGACAGTTGCAGCAAGGCATTGATAAGTACATAAAATGCTTACAAGCTATTCGAGTGGAGCAACTAAGTAATAAGCAAATAGCGCAGCGCATCAAGCAAAGTGGTATTAAAAACTATCAACAATATGCAAACTTGTTAGTGCAAATTCATGACGCTTATATAAATGAACTAAGCACGCAAAATGCCATTGATTTTGACGACATGATTATTCAAGCAACAAAGGCGATAGTAAGCGGAGATTTTAATATTCCATGGAGCCACATTTTAGTTGATGAGTTTCAAGATATATCAAGTGCGCGTATGGGCTTTTTAAATGCGATATTAAAATATGGTAACGGAATACGCTTTACTGCGGTAGGTGATGACTGGCAAGCAATTTATCGGTTCTCGGGTGGTAATTTAGCGCTTACTACACGCTTTAATGAATTAGTGGGCAGCCACTCACTTACTATGTTGCAAAAAACATTTAGATATAACAATAGTATTAGTGATGTAGCGGGGCGCTTTGTAATGCAAAACCCTGAGCAATATAAAAAGCAGATCAGCACACATACACAAGTAACTACACCACAAGTTATTTTGTTAGACGATTTATACCAAGGCACTAAATCGATAGAAATAAAAGTACAGCAGAGCATAAGCACTATTCAAAAAAACGATGCATCAGGGAGCATTGCCATACTTAGTCGATACCGATACATGTTAAATAGCGTGCAGCAGCATTTAAAAGATAAAAAGCATACAAACCCTCTTTATTTTTGGACATTGCATAGCGCTAAGGGGCTTGAAGCCGATTACTGTATTATTATTGGTTTTGAACAAGGTAAATTAGGGTTTCCTAGCGATAATCAAAATAACGTGCTGGTGGAGTCGTTATTACCAGAGCAAGATGAATTCACTCACTCAGAAGAAAGGCGTTTGCTTTATGTAGGTATTACGCGCGCAAAACATAAAGCGTATTTAATTGCAGACCCTTATGCATGCTCAGCGTTTGTAAAAGAACTAGTAAATGACGATTATCCTATTCAAATCGGCTCCACGTTGTTTAACAAGTCGCAACTAAAGCAAAGAGAGTGTAATACGTGCAGCGACGGATTAATTGTGCCAAAAACGGGTCAGTATGGTGATTATTATAGCTGTACTAATACGCAGATTTGCGAAACTAAACTACGAGTGTGTAAAAGCTGTAGTAGCCCATCAGTTGATAAAAGCACGTATTCACAATGTGTGAATACAGAGTGTAAAACGCAGCATCCAATTTGTGAAAAGTGTGGTCGCGAAATGCGTAAACGTAAATCTAAGCACGGTGAATTTTTAGGATGCAGTGGTTTCGCGCTTAAAGAAGATAACTGTAAAAACACTCGAAAAATGAATGTTTAACGGCTAACGAGCAGGTTTACACCTGTCTATTTTATAGAGCAATGTAAATAGAAATTATATTCATTTGATTGATTTTAACAAGTTATCAATGTCTAATAGAAGAATGAGCTTTAACTGTTGTTTATTATGCATTTTTTCAATAGGTTCTTTTTATTAAACGATCACTATTCAGCCCCTGATCAGGTTGCTAATTGGCGAGTAAGTGCACTGCGCATTATTCTATCATTAGTAATGGTGTTATGTTTTGCTGTGGTGTGCCACACGTACGCAAGCGCTATTGAGTTTAACTTAATTTATATTGTTGTATTAACAAGCAGTTTTTTTGCGACTGTATGCGGTTTGCTTATAGCAAGTAAGCGTTTTTATCACTTCAGCGCTCATGTACTTTTAATAGCCATTGTAGCTGCTAGCGTGTCAATGAACTTATTTTTAACAGACCTAGAACTTGCTAAAGTGGGTTCTATGTATATGTATTCCTGCCCGATAATAGCACTTATGCTACTTGGTTATAGAACAGCCCTTGCTTATGGCGTATTAAATATTGTACCGTTTTATATGATCATCAATAACGTTGATGTATCGGGCTTAACTGGCATTGCTCAACAACTTCCCGATGCCAGCTTATACATTACAGGGCTAATATTCTTATTTTTTAACATTTGTATTCCCCTTGCTGTGGCACGCACAATTGTGGCTGCTAAGCGTTTAAACAAAACAATGATAAGCGCTAATACACACCTTAAAGATAAAAATGAGCTTTATCGAAGCCTGTTCACCGAATCAAATAAAGCCAAAATTATTGTTGACGAAAATCTTGTCATTACTGATTTTAATCAACACGCTATTGATATGTTTGGTATAAAAAAAGAATTAAAAGAAGAGTGCGTTAACCTTTCTCATTTATTTCCTACTTTAGTTTTTGACGCCCCTAATGCTCAAAATAAAATTGTGAAGTACAAAAAAAGCTATTTTAAAGCCTGCTACCAGCAAATAACAATGAGTACAAACTACCGTGTATACGACTTTTACGATTGCACGCAAGAGCAGCTCATTAAACAAAATTTATCGATGATGGAACAAGAAAATAAACGTTTACGCTTTAGAGACTCGCAAACAAAACTACCTAATAGAGAATGGTTTGAGCTGCAATGTGACAGATTAACAAGCAAATACCAAAAAGGTTTTTTTATCGTTGTTACCCAAAGTGCAAATAGTGAATACTTAAATTTAAAGCTCACTAAAGCCGACTCTCAAGCATTACTTATTAACGCGTACAAGCGTTTAAAAGCGATGCCAGATGGGCCTCTTTTGTGTGCCCATATAGGAGTAGGAAAGCTTGCTTTTATAATTGGCGCAAACTCGCAAAACGAGCTTGAAGATAAGCTATTAATGCAAATAAAAAATACATTAGATAAAACTTATAATGTGTTTGGCACTAAGTGTCAGCAATCATTTTTATTTGGTTTTGCAAAGTATCCTGATCACGGAAAAAACAGCACAACAGTACTTAGCAATGCGTGCGAAGCACTTAAAGTTGCAAACTGTAATATGCCTCTAAGTGGTTATAACGAAAAACAATCACAAGCTTTTATCGAAAAATACGAAATTTCGATGTTATTAGATGAAGCGCTTCAGCAGGGCGATTTGTCGGTGCACTATCAACCTAAAGTAGATGCAACGGGTCAATGTATAGGGCTTGAAGCTTTAGCGCGTTGGAACAGTCCTATACTAGGTAATGTGTCGCCAGTGGTATTTATTCCTATTGCCGAAGAATACAGAATGGTTAGTCGGCTAACCGACCTGATTATTCAAAAGGTGTGCGCTCAAATTGCCGATTGGACCAAGGCGGGTTTACCGAGTGTGCCGGTGGCAATAAATATATCTCTAATTGATTTTAGCCAAACCGATTTTATGTCAAAACTGGTTAAATACCTTGCCGACTTTAACGTAAAGCCACCTCAAATAGAGTTAGAACTGACTGAAACCTCTCTTGAGGCAAACCAAGCGCATTCGCTAAAGCTTATGCAAACGCTGCAATCGTGGGGTTTTACTATTTCGGTCGATGATTTTGGGGTAGGTTATTCTAATATTGCACGCCTTGCCGATTACCCTATTAACAAGCTCAAGTTAGATCGCTCATTAATAAGCCAAGTAACGAGCTCTACGCGTCAAAAAAGTTTAGTTAAAGCGGTGCACGTTATGTGTGAAGAGCTTGATATTAAGTGTGTAGCCGAAGGAGTAGAAACCCAAGAGCAAGTAGCAATAATGGCGCAAATGGGGTGTAAAGAATTTCAGGGCTTTTACTTTGCGAAACCAATGCCAGCCGAAAATTTTGCAGAGCATGTTAGCCGCCATGGCTTAGTGTTTAACCCCAAAGAGATGACGGCTCAACTTTAAATGTATAGTGGGTATTTTTGCCTAGTTACAGAGCTGTTGGGCGTTTATAGTTATTTCACACTGATGAATAACTCCTGCTCCCCAATGCTGTATATCTGATTGAGCGGTACAGCCTGCATCTTCAATTAAAGCAGTATTGGCATCACATAAAAGTAGCACTGCGTTATCATCTTGTACGTTCACGATAAGCGTGTATTCCCCAAAGGGTGCAAGTTTGCTTAAATCGTTATTAACAGCGGCTTTTAACAATTCATCAGTTGTTGAATAGGATGTTTCACTAAATTTTAGTGTGCCATCAACGGCTGTAGCAATATCTTTTAATTGTGAGGCTAAGTCGGCCATCACTTCTGGATTGTTGTTTTTAGGAGTGTAGCAACCGTTAAGTAATACCATGAGGCTTATACAAAGTAAGAGTTTCATTTTATTTGCTCCATACCGTCATCGTGTTGTGTTCATCGTAGCCTGTATCTAGGTTCCAATTTTTAATTGCACTGTAATCAGTATCTAAAAATACGGCATTGGCAATAATGGTTATGTAGTGCTGAATGTTACTAACGGCAAAGTCAAAAATATCGTTGTAATGCATAGGCTCGTGCGGCGTTTTTAGTTGTTCAATAAAAGTGGGGTCTACTTCGTTTGGGCGAGGATAAAACAAGCCTAAATCAGCAGCAACATGGCGTGCACAGGCAAATAATCGATAGCTTTCTTCAACATTATTTACTACAAGCTGAAAACCGTTATGCCATGAATTAAAGTTAGGAGCGTGTTGTGCTGCGTAGCTTGGGTGAACCGTTAATAAAGCATGTTGCCAAATTTTTGCAATATCGGTATCAAAATTATCGTCTTTGTTAGTACAAGATCCAATATTTTGTTGCACGCGGTCAGCATAACCTAATTCACCTATGTTTAAACGTTGCCAAATAAACGCGTCTTGATTCATTTCGCAGGTACGGTGCGCCGTTTGGTTTTGCGCGTAAGGGCCTACTTTTAATTCAACAACCGGATGCACTGTTATATCTGCAGCAACATGGGCCATATAACCGCATAACCAAGCAAAACATTTCTCAAATGCTTCACCTTCAAGTGTTTTACAGTGTTCAATCATTGCTCTAAGTAAATCGCCTGTGTGCTCATAGTGCATTAGGTCGGCCCACGCATTTTGGCTAGGCTGCGCTACAGCTAAGTAAGGATAATCGGGGGCTATACAGCCTAGTTCAAGGTATGCTTGGCGTTGGCTTAAAATAAGCTTTGCTTTTTTAGGCATATCCATTTTAGCGAGTGACTTGGTTTGCGTTGCAATATTAACAGCAGTGATGTGCGCAAAAGCACCTGGCATTGTCATATCCTTATGATTTATAAATAGGGGGGCAGATTAACATTGAGAGGGGGTTAAATAAAGCCAAGTGAAGTGCTTGTGAGTGTTTAAAAGAGACTAAATTAACTGTTCAATTAGTTGTCCATCTTCGTACAGCTTAGCATATTGACGTTTATGTTCTTCAAACAAATAGGCGCGTAATTGCTCTTGTCCGCTATGAATCTGAGTTATTTTTGCTGCAATCCCTAGGCTACTTTGCCTAACGGGTTCTACATCTATCGATATGCTTTCTTTGTTGGGTAAGGTAAAGCTCATGTGCTGTAATTTTTTTAAGCTCTCTCCACTTTTTAATGGTTTTAAAAATATTCCAGTACTGGAAATCGATTCAATATTAAAACCTTGGCTTTTAATATTTAGCTCACTCCAGCGCCAACTACGTTGAGTGCCCTTTGTATCAATTACTTCTGGTGCGCTCAAAGTGGGGTTAATTACACCTAACTCATCAATTTTTAATTGCAAGGGAAACCAAAGTTGGTAATTAGCAACTTCAGCAAGCAAAGTTAGATTAGCGTGGGTAAAAAGGTGAGCAATACTCGCGGGTATAGAGCTTTTCATTGTAAGCATATGGTCGCGAGGGGAACGTTGTTTTGTATTTGGTTTGAATAACTCAGCAAAAAAATTTATCTCTTCATTAGAGAAGTCCATATTTCACCCCAGTTACATAAAATAATTCACCACCGTAATTTAAACAATGAATTTGATCAATAAATGCTCTGTTTAAATTTGTTTAGTTAATATTTATAAGGGCAAGCATGTAAACTAAACAATTTATTTAAATGAAGTGCTTAACGCTATCGCTTTTCAGGGGGCTTGAATTATTTAACATTTATAAAAATATATTTAGGCTCAAGTGGCTAGCTGTTAAACTGCAACACATTAGTTTTATAATTTATATTAGAGTTTACATTATGATATGTGCATTTTTACGTGATCAACAGCCGAAGTTACTAGGTATGTTAGTGGCATTGTTTGGTGTTGGATATTCAATAAATGCAGTGGCTCAAGAGCAAAACCAAACTTTAATTTTAGTGGGGTCAGAGCTTACTACCTGTACTAGCGCAAAGCTTAACAATTGCCAAAAAGAGACTGCTATTGATGGTAAGTCACATAATTTATATGCTGTTAGCAGCGCTCAAATAAAAAACATCACGCAGCATTGGCCTAATAATAACGTTGAGGCAAAAACGGCTGTATTAAAAACACTTAAAACCTTGCTAGGTAAATCGTCAAATAGTGTATCTAAAACAGATTTATTATGGCTATGGCGCGATATAAATAACCAGCAATTAGAAAGCCTGACTCAGCAAGAGTACAACTTTGTATTTGATATGCTAGAAGTGCCGCTACTTGATAAAAACGGTGAGCGCTTAAAAGAGCAAGTAAATACCGATTTTAATATTGAGGTTGCGACTAATAATATTTTACAATTTGTGTCGGGCAGTTTAAAAGTTAATAACGCAAAACCCACCATGCTTGCTATTACGGCATCGAGCCGCGACCCTTATGAGTCTGCAGATGTAGCGCAGAGTCTTTTAGCACAATCAAATATAAACACTCAATGGTTAGCACTAACGCCAGCACTTGCTAAAGCGATTACGAGTAACTCGTGCGATGAATTACCCGCTCTCAGAAATACATTAATGAATGTGTATAACCGGGAAGCAATTTATCCAGAGTACACAAAGGCCGAATACGCTTTATGCAAAAGTGGCACTAATGCACTTGTATCACTTATTAAAAATAGTACCGGTGTGATGTTTAATAGCGGTAATGCAGCATTAACTCACAAGGTATTATTTGATCAAAACAATAATCCATACCCGTGGACGCAAGCATTGCAAACTCGCCCAGTAATTGTAGGTGAAGGAGCGGGCGCAGCAATCCAAAGTAAAGTGACGGGCATGCTTACAAATACGACAAGCCTTGAGGCACTTCGTAAAGGTGAAAATAACACTAATGCTGGTGGACTTGGCAGCTTTAATTTTGGTGTACTAGATACTCAATTTAGCGAACAAAACCGTACATTTAGGCTTACAGCAGCGTTAAATAAAAACGAAGTAAAAAATACTAAAACAGAGATTCAACATGGTTTTGGTATTGATGAAAATACGGCTTTGGTTGTTATTAAATCGCCAGAAGGTAGTTTAATAACCGTAATAGGCAAAAGCGGTGTAGTGCATTTAGCTAATCAAGATAAAGTACAGCCAAATGTTAAAGGCTATAGTTATTCGTACTGGCCTACAGGCAGCGTAATTGAAATTACCAATAACACGTTTACTCTAAGCGCACGCACAATAGATGAAGCGTTACCCGCTATAAAAATACCTCCACTGCCAGTGCAGCGTTTTGGTGCAATTTTAACAAACTCAAAACTGCGCTCACTTACTCAAGCTATGTGCCTAAGCCAAGAGCAAAGTGCGGTAGCTCAACAAGATGAGTTTATAATTAGCCTTACAGTAACGAGTGACACACAGTATCATCGCGTTAATGCAAAAGAGTTTGGTTGTGCACTAAGCAATTTAGAGTTAGCTGTAAAGTCGATTTAGTTACTAACCTGAGCCAAGGGTTTAAGTTTTTGGCTCTTCTCTATAAAATAGCCACCATAATGATTTAAAAGCCTAGCCAAGGCCTTACTAAAAGAGTTTTAAAATGAATAATGAAAATGACGTAATTGATACTTTAGCCGAACTAGAAAGCTTTTTAATAGATGTCGAAAACGGTGGTTTTGGACTTAAAGGTGTTGCCGGTGTTGGCATGGCTACTAATAACAAAGATGGCAGCCGTTTTGTTGCTGTGTTTGACGATAATCAAAAGCTACTTTTAGCATGCATGATTACAGAAGACGTATTCCAAACAGGGCAAGACATGGTACGAAATGGTGTAGGGCGCAAGCACTAATATTATTTATTTAGTTAGAAAGCGTCAATTGACGCTTTTATTTATTGGCTATTATAAGTTTAAAGAAATAACCCGCCGCGAAATTTTTAAAAGATACGTGATCCAATAACAGATAGAGGCACAAATTCTTACGCAAATGTTTAAAGAGGCTATTCAAGCATTTGAACGTCTCCCCCAGTTATGCGTAAGCCAACAAGCCATATATGCATTCTAATGCATAACTAACAGGTTGTCGGCCAATAGAAGTTACAGGCGCACAGTGGCAAGAATTTGATTTTGATAAAATGATATGGACAATCCCAGCCGAGCGCGTGAAGCAAAATAAAAATGGCGAGAGAACCCATAAAGTGCCGATTACTCAAAATATGGTTGTTTTGCTTGATGAGTTACGTGCAGCATTTGGCTATCTCAATTCTAAAGATGTGTTTCCTAGTACAACAATAAATAAATCAGGCCCAAGTGAGCAGCCTATTGATAGACATTCATTATCACGATCTATTAGTCGTAAACTAGAGCAATTAGGAGTACCTAAATTTGTACCTCATGATTTACGTAGGACAGTCGCTACTCGTTTAGGTGATGCTGATATTGGAGCTGTTCCGATAGTGGTTGAAAAAATTCTCAACCATCAATTGCAAGGTGTGCAGGGGGGTTATAATATGCAGGAGTATATGGAGAAAAGGCTGATGTTTATAAATAAATGGCAGCTTAAGTTAACAAGCAATCTCTGATTTTTAAGGTACTATATTCGATCTAATTATCTAAACTTTATTGATACAGTAGCGTAAGAGGTATAAACTTGCTGAAATATAGAGAATAAATCTCTAAAAACCAAATACAAGGTCGATTTCTAGTGCTTAAAAAGTTTAAATTAGCGAATTTTTCGTCATTCAATGCTGAGCAAACATTTGATATGACTGCTGGTAGCACCCGTATCTTGAATAACCATGTCGTTGATTTTGGGAATGTTAGAATATTAAAAACGGGTGTAATTTATGGTGCGAATGCTTCTGGAAAATCAAACTTAATTAAAGCCATTGATTTTGCTCGTAAAATCATAGTAAATGGAATTGATAGTGTAGACACTTACAAAAAACATTTTCGTCTAAGTGATTTTAATTCAAAGGAAGAAACAAAATTTGAATTTGAGATTCAACTAGATGGTAAGTTTTACTCATACAGCTTCAGTACTATTTTAACATCTGGACAGATCGTAGAAGAGTGGTTGTATGAAATTGGGTTAAATAGCCCGAGAAAGATTTTTGAAAGAGTGGGCTCAAATATTTCTTTAGGTAAAGCTTTACAATCGGGTGAATTGAAAGGCCGTTTTGAAATTTATGTCGATGATATGAAAAATCAAAAATCTCAACTTTTCTTGTCAGAAATTGCCGATAAAGAGTTACAACTATCTGAAGTAAAAGAATTAAATTTAGTTTTTGATTGGTTCTCGGATAAGTTAGATATTTTCTATCCAGACGATAAGTATTGCGGCTTTAAAACAGTTACAAATGGTCTAATAAAAGATCTAACTAATTACCTAAGTAAATTCGATACGGGTGTTACAGAAATTTGCACAGTTGAAGAGGATTTTGAGGAAGCACTTAAGAATTACCCTGATAGTCTTAAGGCTAGAATTATTAAAGACTCTAGCAATGATGATGCTTTCGAGGCAGCAATACACGGAGATAGTGAATTATTAACATTGTACAAAAATACCGATGACGAAATTAAGGTAAAAAAATTGGCTTTCATTCATGGTGGAAAGCATAAAGAGGCATTCGAACTAAAAGAAGAATCAGATGGTACAAGAAGGTTATTAGATTTTATCCCTCTATTAAGTAAGTTTTCTGAAAACCATACGATTTTAGTTGACGAGTTTGATCGTAGTTTGCACCCAAAGCTAACTAAAGAATTTTTTAGTTTATTTCATGCATTACAGGATTCTAAGTCACAATTAATAGTTTCTACACATGAGTCGACTCTAATGGATCTTGATATATTGAGAAGGGATGAAATATGGTTTGTTGAAAAGGCACGGGATCATAGCTCTAAATTGTTTTCTCTTAATTCTTTTAAAGAAAGATATGATAAAAAGATAGAAAAAGCTTATTTAGTAGGAAGGTATGGTGCAGTTCCAGTTTTTAAAAACTTTCAGAATATTTCATGGGATGAATAATGCCTTTTAAAGAAAATAGCTTTTCCAGCCCAGAGTATCAGGAACTAGCTTCTGATCCAAAATGTGTAGTAATTATAAGTTGTGAGGGTTGTAAGACAGAGCCAGGATATTTTAATGCTATCAAACGTAAACTTTCTGAAAATTTGAAGAGTTTAGTCGAAATTGAGTTAGTAGAAAAACCTAACGAAGGCAGCGATCCTAGGAATGTACTTCAGAATTTAGAAAACCATATAACAGCAAAATTTGATTTCAAACAAGATATAGATATCTTGTGGCTCGTAATTGATAGAGAGTCAGTTGAATCACGAAGAAATGCGATTCTTGAGATTCTCCCAATTTGTAATGAAAAAGACTATAAAATCGCATTGTCAAATCCAACGTTTGAGTTTTGGTTGTTACTTCATGTTGCTGAAATATTTAACTATGATGCAGAAGTACTACATGCCAATGAAAAGGTTAGCCCAAAAAGAAGATTTTTAGATAAAGAGCTTTCAAATATTTTAGATCAAGGGTTTAATAAATCTAATTTTAATGAGGACATTGTGAGTTTAGAAAATATTCGCCTAGCTCTTAAGCAAGAAAAAAGTTTTTCTAACACACTCCCTGAACTTTTAGATAGTTTAGGTTCAAATATGGGGAATTTAATTTCTGATTTTTTAATAGTAGATTAGTCTGTATTTTAAACACAGTACATGAAGGGATTTCCTCATAAATTACTAGGATAACGGTTATGGCACTTAAGCTTGTACCAAAACCAATTGCTGATTCAATTGGCAAACCTGATACACGTAGACGTGATAATAAAAATACCCAGGGAACACCCCAGGATTAAAACCTAGTAAATCTTCAAAGAAATAGATAAGACTTGAAATTAAAGCTATCTTCACGGTAACTTTAATTTAGCGTAAATATACCTTAGTAATCTCAGCCCTAAAATGTCCCATTTCTTGCGAAACGGTTTCTAATGCTATTTGGTATGGATATTGGTTAAGTATCAGTTCTAATAGTCTTTCTTGTGCGTAGCTATGCCTGAGTCCATGTGCACCATTGGAAAGAGAGAGAGTACGGTTTGATACTTTATTAAGTGAATCAGACCACTTTTTACCGCCTCCTATATCGTAGCGCTGTAAGTGGTTTATTTTTCTATCAACAATAGTGACAGCTTGTTTAAATTTACGAAGTTTCAATTTAGCTGATAAATCGTTGGGTATTAGTACTTCGCGTTTTAAACCTCCTTTGGCTTTCATGGTATAAGCACAGCATTTCTACCAGACCATTTTGAATCAAAAGTTTGCCGTTTAGTTTCATCATTGTGGTATTTCATATTCAGTGATTTACATAGTTTTGAGTTACATAAAATGGGCAACGCTAAAGGTTACTTGCATTGGTTGGTACGCACTTTTACACTCATTATTTTACTGGTTCAATAAAAATGTCTAAATACGTAAGTGACTCTGTTGAAGCGCAATATCAACCAGGGACTGAAAGGCTAGTTTTAGCAAACAAGTTAGCGATTGTTGATGAAACGGAAATGGATGATGTTGAAGCCGTTCTTTTAATTAAGCTATATGAAAATATTTTTACAACGGTTGACTCAGAAAGTGTTACTTTTTCTTTTCAAAATGTGGCTAATTGGCATAGGCAATGTATATGAATGGGCAGGTAAAATAAGAAGTATTGATATGGGCAAGGGCGGATTTCAGTTTATGTCGCCTTTACAAATTGAGAAAAATATTAGGTTATTTGAAGGTGAGTATTTATCTCAATTTAATAATTTACCAGAAATGACAGATGAAGAGCTAGTGTCATTTATAGCGCAGAGCCATGTTGAGTTTATTTTAATTCATCCATTTCGTGAAGGTAACGGTAGGATAAGCCGTTTATTAATGGATTTTTTGTGCAGTAAAGCTGGTAAAGGAACGCTTGATTATAGCTTGTGGGACGAGCATAAAGACTTTTATTTCAAGTCAATTCAAGCGGGTGTAAATAAAAATTACCAACACATTGAGAGGCTTGTGAGAGATATAATTAAATAGCGAGCGAAAGAGACTCATATTTGAGTTTGTTTGCTTTTAGCTTTTTCTCTATTGTTTTAACTGTTTCGCCAGTTTCGATGGCAGTAGAGCTAGCAACAGATCTTAAAATCATACTCTTTGTGATTTTTTTCTTGTCTTTACTCATTTTACCACCTCAAATAAATTTATATCTGGAATTAACCTTACACCTAGATACTCGTGATATCAATTAACGCTATAAGTATTATTTTACGGAAGTATTGAAAGCTCAGGATTAGGTTTGGATCTAAGGTCAGATGTTGTTAAATGGTCGGTATGGAGAGATTCGAACTCTCGACCCCTGCCACCCCATGTTACTGTTCTAAATACCGTTAAGCCTTTGATTTTGTTTATTTTTAATTTATTTATCTGTATATAAAAACAGTGCTTTAAGTGCGTTCTTTGCAAAATACGTATTTAACGAAATCAATATGTTATGTTTCATTTTACCACAACATAAATCATTTAAATTAAGTTTGTTACCGTTTCTGCTAATGACTTTTTCCCAAATTTTCGAGAACGATCGTCTAGCTGTCGTATAATGTTTATTTATCAATTATCGCAAATATAAGAACATATACATGAAGCACTTAGTAACATTGTTTTTTATCACCACATTTTCAATATACTCATATGCTGGTCAGAGCATTTGGAATGGCCTTGTTGTTGAGCCAGAATACAGGTGCTCACCCTACGATAAAAAAGCCCAATACCCTTATTCTCAGAGTGTAGAAGATGACATTGTGCAAAGTATGGGAGGCATAGTGTACGGGCCATATACTGGACGGTACTTTGATCATGATAGTATGACAGATATAGAACATATTGTTGCAGCATCAGAAGGGCATGATAGTGGCCTATGTAGTGCAAATGAAAATAAGCGAAGACAGTTTGCAACAGATCTTTTAAACCTAACTCTTGCGGCACCTAAGATCAATCGATGCAGTACTGGAGGAAAGTGTGGTTTTGACCCTTCAGAATGGTTGCCTGAAAAAAACGAATGCTGGTTTGCAAATAGAATTGTTGAAATAAAAACAAAATATGAGCTCAGTGTAGATAGAGAAGAAGCTAATACCTTAGAAGCTGTATTATCTAAATGTGATAGTTTTGAAATGATTTTTTATCTTGATGAAGGGGCTGAACATAAAAATCCGCCGGTAATCGTTGATGTGCTTACACTATATGATACTAATAATAATGGGCGAATCACCTGCTCAGAAGCGAGAGAACATGGTATTGCTCCAGTTCATTCTGATCATCCTGCGTATGAGTACATGAGCGATCGTGATGGTGATGGGAAGGTATGTGAATAAATAAATTTGTAAGTTTATTTATTGCATTAGATATATTTAGTCGCTTATATCTGAATTTACAGATTTGACGAATAGGTTTATATTATATTTGATAGACAGCTATGAGCGATAAGCTGTCATTCAGGTGAGTCGCCATTAACTTAGTAAGAATAAGAGGAGACTTTCCTCTTTTTTACATGTTTATATAAGCGACAAAAAGCATAATATTTATAGCTGGCAATAGCTTACACTATTTGCTATTAATATAAGTCCATAAAATAAGGACGTTTTCGCGCTAAAATAGGGAAAGTGTCTTCTAATAAAGACGTTATAAGACCTGTCGAGGGCAAGGAGTCAAATGAACAATGAAAGTTTAAATATTTTCCTTAGATTAGTACAGGAAAAGCATGAGCAGTTAAAATTTCAAATAACAGCACTTAGCAAAGTTTTTGTGCAAGAAAATATTGATTCCAAAAAAGTTCAAGCCGAGGAATGTAGTTCAGCAGCAGAAGATTTGGCTCGAACATTATCTGCGAAAGATCAGCCTAGCTGGTTAAAAGAAATAATTCGTTGGACTAAATGGTACTCCGCTAATTACAAAAACCAAAATGCTACATTCACTGCATTTCAGAAAATTATGCCTCTGATTTCTAAATTAAATAGTCACCAGTGGGCATTTACTGAAAACACTGGAGATGAAGATTTTGACTTTGATCAGCTTTATGAAAGGCACAAAAAAGACGGTAAACTTGAAGAGTTATTCGATACATTAATAAATATAATTGCTCAAATGGTAGCGTCAGGCGAAATCGATAGTATTCGTGCTAAAACAGATTTAGAAAGACTGATAACCCTATTACAACAAAATAAAGACGGGTCATACTTTTCGGTGATGGCAAGTTGGGAGTTCCTGAGAGGCTTTTTAAAGAACACCACATGGGCAGCAGTAGATTCAATTCCTGTACTGAAACAGTTAAAGAAAGGGTTTGAAGATACCGTTGATGAAATGGACATTGAACTTGAAAAAGTTCATGAGTCCATTAAGAGTGAAATGAAAAACAAATATAATACTGCTGTTTATTCACTTACGTATAAAAGCCAAGCTAAATTAGAGAATAAGTCCGAAGAAAAGGTCATATAACAAAGCGTTAAATATACTAGGGAAGTTATGGCAGAGAAGTCACAAATCGCAATATACATATCTCTCGGAAGTTTGGCTGTTTCTTCTTTAAGCTTTCTTTTCGCTATTAGGCAGTCGAAGATCAACAAGAAGAATGAACGGCTGCGTGCATACGATAAGGTATATCATGATGCGTCAGATTTACTCCTGTTTCACTATAAAAATGCGATAGAAAAGTCGTTCACATCTGAAGATAAAGACTTAGAACGTGCAGTAAATGAGTATGCTCATGCTCATCGGTTAGAGCAAACTTTTGGCTTCAATATATATAACCCAGATTCACTAGAAACCGATGATGAAAAACGAGAGTTTAATCAAAAAGTCAGAGATGCATATCATGCATTTGAAAGGGAGAAACAAACCAGTTCATTTGAGGAATTTATAAACTACCAATCACCAGTCTTTCATTTAGATAACGAAGAATTTTCTCTTCGATTCAATCGTTTGCTTGCTCATGTTACCGAGAATCTTTCTCTTTTCAGTCCAGTAATTGTTGATAACTGGGAAAAAATGAGGCTTCTCACTCCTGAAAAAGTCAAAAATGAATACTTATCTCTAAAGCGAATAAATGAACATTCTTGTGAAGCGATAGAAGAACCTATTGAAGACCCATATCTTAGAATGTTGCTTGGTATTAGGCATGAGCACAGGCAATTGAATATGCCGTTAAGTAAAAAGTGGTCAGAGTTTTGGTTTAATGTAAGCTCTGTTAGGTATCGGGTTAGACGTATATTTAACAAGTTTAGCAAGCGGGACCGCCTAGATGGCGGCCCCTTCTAAAAGCGTTACCACTGTCCGCTTTTGGCACTTTGACGAAGTCTGCCTAGAGCGATAACCGGACATTAAAAAATTAAATTTATTCTTGTTTGATAATTAGAATCCTAATTTTGTACGATAACATTATTAACCGCCGTTGTTGGCGCAAAATGACAAGCTTTGAATTGAGGCTATTTCAATTGCTTGTTTACAAAGCTAATTATCAATGTATGTAATATGTCTAGTTTTGATGTGTTGTAAGCCTACTCGTTTTTTGCTTCATGTAACATATAGCTACATAAATACTTAATATAGGAAAGATATGAAAAAAATATGCTTATTAATTTCAATTGTTGTATCGCATTCTTTATCAGCAAATGTCATTGATGATTATAAATCTCCTTTACTAATTGACGGTAAAAAAATAATTCCATATCTTTCAAGTAAAGGCTTTACCGAGATTGAGTCGAACGTCATCACTGACCTGGGTAATCTTTACAAAGATGGAGCTATTGAAAGTTTTTGCAAAGGGTGGGGGTATGGTAAAAATGTTTCACATTATCAATTCTTCCTAAATTCTGGCTCACATACTTTATTAAGAGATGCTTTTGGTAAAGAGAAAAGTAAGAAGTTTAGTTTTGAAGGTATGAAAATTGCGAAAATGCAGCAAAAGAAGATAGAGCCTTATTTGGTATTTATGAAAAATAAAGCAGATACTGGTACTGAATCGGACAAAGAATATTACGAAAATGAACTTTGTTATAGTGAAATTAATGGTTCTAGAATGTATTCTGCGGCTGGGATTTCTTTATCAATCAGTGAATATAAAGCCATAAAATAGCTGAAACGTCTTTTAATGAGGCGTTACTAATGACCGCTCATGGCAACGAACAGTCATTTGATTAACTATAAGATTATGTATAATTGATTTAATTAATTAGGACTTTGAGATGAGGCACCTGAATCCACT
Organism: Pseudoalteromonas sp. NZS71_1; assembly: GCF_015864305.1. Lineage (NCBI taxonomy): Bacteria > Pseudomonadati > Pseudomonadota > Gammaproteobacteria > Alteromonadales > Pseudoalteromonadaceae > Pseudoalteromonas > Pseudoalteromonas sp. NZS71_1. The sequence goes on from NZ_JADYXM010000004.1 coordinate 42,145, forward strand.
CAACCTCTTTACCGAAGCTAGTATATATCTTTGTTGATTTACTGTCTGAATGTCCCATACGCTCTTGTGGGCTGACTCCTTGAGATTCAATCAACCTTGCTGCCATCCCTCTTATTTCATGGTAAGTAGGGCGTTCATCTTTAGATAAATTAGAAAATAGCTCTAATTTATCTCTAAGATTTGAAAATTCACGGCTTATGTTGTGACTAACAATCTGCGTAATATGTTTAACTTCTTTGCTCATTGGATTAGAGCTGGTCTTAGGTAGCTTATGCACTACGTAAGGTGATGCAATATTATCACGGCTATTATCTATTATATCTTTTATTGTCTGGCCAATTGGTATCACTACATGTGAAGCTTCAGATTTATGTGTTTTTTGACGATGTATAGCTAACTCACCATAGATTGTGTCACCAACAACGCTCTTAGGTTCGGGATACCAAATACAACCGCAGCGGCCTTGCTCTGCTTTATTTATTTTATACTCGATTCGGGATATTTCTAAAACTGCATGCGTAGTCTGAAGTGTTAAATCCATTGCAGTTTTAAGCCAGAGTGGGGCAGCTTCGCGGATCAGAATAAATGACTTAACATCAAGTGCTTTGCGCTTTTTAGCTTCTTTTGGTCGTTTAATTTTAAGCTTTGCTGGGTTTTCTTTCATTTCACCAATATCTTTTGCGTAATCGAAAACCAATTCTAAAAAGCCTAATTTTCGGTTGTATACATTGTTGCTAGCCGTACCGTGAAACTTTTCCATATAATCGGTTACTGTACCAAGATCAATTTGATTACCAGGCATATTAAAATAGTCTTTAACGCGAGTTATATCGTTTTTCCATGTAGATAAAAGACTCTTACCAGGTGTCTTATCTGTAATCATACGTTCAATGATTGCATCACAATGCTCTGCAAGTGGTGATGATTTACTATCACCAGATAAAATAACATCAAGAATAGAGGCACGCTTTAGGCGGTTATACTCATTAGCGATGATAATTGCCTCAGTTCTATTTTTACTTATAACTTTGCGAGTTCCATTAGTTAAGGTTAAGCGATAACCTTTGCCGCTTTCAAAGTATAAGTAGGGCGGGAGATCCCTATTGTTATTGTTTCTTTTCCTTGGTGCCATTTAACTGTTCGCCGCTAGTTCTAATGCAATTGAGTGTGCTTTGTTGATCGATCCAGGTACTTGGTCATCATATACATAGGCATGTTGACCAGGTCCAATTAATTCACCTTTCACTGTGCCTTCAATCACCCAGTTGCGCAAGCAGCGCTGATTAGGCATAGACTCAGGTGAAAAGTGTTGTTCAGCCCATTTACGCGCTTTCATTAGTTTTGCTTTACTCATAAATCACCTATGCTAATTTTTTATCAAAATCTGGGTTCATAGCTCTATAACAAGCCGACTTCATACAGCCCTTTGCATTGTTAAGGGCTGTGTTTAGCTCTTCACGTGTATCAGGTACGCGACACTCAAAATTACTGCGCTCAACACCGTTGTAAAAATTCCACTGCATACGTGGTTCATCACTACATACATCGTTGGCGTAAATATTAACTCTGTACCCAACGCTCTTTTCCGGTACACAATCAGCGGCATCTTTTAGTAAGTCGGCCAAGTATGCTTTGTGCGACACGTTAGGCTTACCGCTTTGAAGTAGCGCCCAAGCGAATGAATAAACGTAGTCGTTTAGGTCAATTTCACCGCCTTTTTGCTCTCTTAATTTGAAGCCATGCTTTAGAGCTAGGGCTTTGATTTTTGCATTGTTCATTGTTTCACTCCATATGGCACAGCTCTATTTTCAACTTCAACAGGGATAACATCAGGATGTGCTGAATACTTCGGGCAAATTTCTGTACCAAATTGTTTGCCACCTTGTTTTTTACATACCCCTACTTGAGTTGTTAGTAATGACTTTCTAAATATTCCAGACTTTAACAGCGGGTGCTGATCATCTTCTCCCCACCCGATATGCACAAAATAAGCACAACTAACACATGCTTTTGGCATTCCAATTTTTGAACAGTAGCTTGTTATTTCTTTTGTTGCTGGTGACTCAATTGGCGCTTCGAAATTAAATTGCACTTGCATGGCTCACTCCTTAGTTTGGTTAGTGCATACCAGGTATGCGCTCTACGTTTTACTTGTGGTTTCATTAGGCGGCTTTTGCTTTTTTATTAAGCTTGCCAACTTCATTACCCCAAACGGTCCAGCCCTTAACGCGCTTTCGAGAAAACAACTCTACGCGAGGAACGTCACCGGCCAACTCAAAACACGCCTCTCTAAACTCGTTTGGCTTTTCGCTATGCACGCCGATAGGGTAGGCACCTGCAAAAACGCCACGGCCTAGTATTTCGTCTAGGCTTTCGGTGTCGTAATTACCAACTGCACGCACTGAGCGACTAGCAACTTTTGGCTTTCCTTTAACTGCAATAATGGCCGACTCGCTACCGGCACGAGTCCAAAACCCCATACCAAAAAGTGGGTTGTTGTTTATGGTTAGCTTGTTCCATACAAAGCCATTCATATTTTTAAGCGTAAAGCCCCATGCTTTAACAACGTCCAGGGCTTCTTGCGGCATTGCACCTACGTACCACATAACCAAGATACAATCGTCTGCGGCTATATCATCAATAGGCATAGCTTTTAGCTCGTCTACGCTCATTGTTGATTTGTACTGGTGCGCTGCGCCGCTTGTCATAGTTCCACCTGTCTTTTTATTGCCAAACTGCCAAGCAGGATCGCAGTAAATAAGATTAAATTTTTTGCCTTTGAATTGTTCAAACATAGGGATTTCCTTATATCATTTAGAACGGAATATCATCATCGTAAAAGTCATCACCAGGACTCATAGGATTAGATGCGCCGCCTTGCTGCCCGCCGTTCATGTACTGATTATTAGTTACACCTTGGTTCTGCTTTGGCGCAAAACCACCTTGCTTTTGGTTGTTTTGAGCGTGACCACTTTGCTGCTGTTTGTTCTGGCCCTGGTTATTCCCCTGGTAAGAACTGTTACTGTTTTGGTAAGAATTATTACCTTGTGTGCTTTGGTTGCTTTGCTGTCCAAGGCCTTGCTGTCTTTGGCCAAGCATTTGCATTTGACCAGTAAAGCCATCGACTACAATTTCAGTCGTGTAACGTTCAATGCTTTGTTGGTCGGTCCATTTACGCGTTTGAAGTTTTCCTTCAACGTAAATTTGTGAACCTTTGCGGCAGTATTCGCCCACAACTTCCGCTAATTTTCCAAAGAAAATAACGCGGTGCCATTCGGTTTTTTCTACCATTTGACCAGTGTTTTTATCCTTGTAGCTGTCGCTAGTCGCAAGACTGATTTTCGCTACCGCATTGCCGTTAGGCATGTAACGAACGTCAGGATCTTCGCCCAAATTACCCACTAAAATTACTTTGTTCACACCTCTAGCCATGACTGACTCCTTACTTGGTTGTTATTAAAACAATAATGGAAACGACTAAAACGCGAGCGCTGTTTATTGCAACCATCTTTATAAAATCTCTACGCTTTTGCTTTTCTAAAGCGCTTGAGCTGTTGCCTTTAATTGCCATGTAGTCATGCATCATTAAGCTGCTCGCTTGAACTTCATTACTGGTCTAATGCCGCCAAGATCTAAAATGATGTTGTTCATCTTTGCGCAAACGTTGAATGCAAGAGAGCGCCTTGTTGTAAAATTACTACCAGGTAATGCCCATCCAGATTCGCCATTAACTTCACATGCGACAATAGTTGCTTGGCCTACGCGAATATCTTTAAAATCTTCTCTTGCTGCTACTAGTCGTGGAACGCGTAATGCTTTCATATAAACCTCATTTAAAAGAGCTTGCGCCCGTAGGCGCTTGCTCGGTCGGAGTTGGGAACTTACGCTGCGTGTGCTTTGTTTAAGCGCTGCTCTAATACTTCGATGTAGCTTTCAGCTAGGTCTAGCTGGTCGCAAATGCGGTCTAGCTCATCATTGTCTGCTCGGTCCTGGCTGCTCGGCCATGCTGAAAGAGGCATGTAGTTAATAGGCGCACTAGTATTTTCAAACATTGTTGATTTAAAGCTATTACCAAGTAGCGGCTGCTCGTTTTGGTCTAACATACGATTTACTTCGGTTAGTGCTTCATGCTCTTGCTGCTCTATAGGTGTGCTTTGCTCAATTGGCTCTTGGTTCACTTGAACTTGTGGTTCTGGATCTGTAGTAACAGCGATAGACTCAAGCTGTAGCTTTTGTTGGTGCATCATTTTTAGCTGCTGAATTACTTGAGCTAACACTTGGATAACTTCGTCAAGGCGGTCGCCAAACTTTTCATTGGTTGGCGTGAAGGTATCTAGCTTTTCAATGCGCTTGGCTATCTCTGCACTAGATTTATCAAAGTAATTCATTGGGTCGGCGCGCAAGTTATTAATGCGAGCGTCAATCTCTTGGGCTTGCTTTTGTAAGCGCTCTTGCTGTGCAATGGCTTCTTGTTGAATGCGTAATTGTTCGCGCTCTGCTTCAACTGCTTCGGCTGCTTTAACTGCTTGATACATGTTGTTAAGCGTTTCTAAGATGCCTTTTTTAGTGTCGATAGCTTCGTGAATAAGCTCTTTATCAAACGATTCGGTATCAACAAGATCAACGGCTTCGATTGTGTCAGCAATAAACTGTGAGCCTTGATTTTTGCATTGGTCAACAAAGTTGCTCATTTGCGCTATTTCATCACGTTGTTTATTTAAAAATTGTTCACGCTCTTTGGCTATGCGTGCAGCTTCTTCTTTGCGATGCTTATCTTCAAGTAAAAAAGCTTCAACAGTAGGCGCGTAAATAGCCTCTACTTTTTTAACCAAGTCATCACCATAAGTTTTAAGTTCTTTACTAAATCCAATGCGGCGCTCGTTAATAGACTTAACAAGTTTGTTGAACTCTGCACGAATAGCGCGAGCTTGTTTAAATTGTTCATCGTCTGACATATCAAGAGAAAACGATTTAGGATACTTCTTGCGCAAATCTGCAAGGCCTTTTTTGGTTAAATCTTCTTGGTATACAACTTCAACCAAGTCGGTTGCTGTGCTTTGATTAGTAGCCATGGTTATACTCCGTTTCTTAGTTTGTTTAGCGCCTCTGTATGCGCTTGGTTGATTTGAGCTACAAAGCTACTGCTATCTACTTTGGTTGCTCGGCAATGACCTTTTAGCTCTTGTAACAAGTGCTTATGGTTCAGGGTTAATACTGATTCGTTCTCTGCTGTGACAATGCGGTCTTTGATAGATTGATTTAGCCAGGCGTGAAATTTCTTATTTGCGTTTAAGCTATTTTCTTGCTCTCTAGCTTCAAGCTCTGCTTTTTTGCGATCTTTAATTTCAATCGCCTTGTCGCGTATATCTATGCGATTAACGACAGCTGCAAATTTATAAGCCTGCTCGTAATGTTCGCGCAGTGTTAATAGGCTGGTTGCTTGCTCGATAGCATCTAGGTACTTATCAAACTTAGCTTTAGGTAGCGCCCAATCAGGAAGTTCAGGCGGAAACCACTCGGCGCTCATTCTAGGGCCGTTTTTATTGCCCTTATTAAGCGGTATGTTGATAAACTCACCGTTAGCTACAAATCGACTTTCAACCGGTGCACATGTTGCAAACTCGGTATCAAGTGAGTAAAGGTAACGACCTATGCCAAATTGAACCGCTGTGCGCTTCATAGCGCCAGATAAAGCGCCTTTTAATGCTTCGATTTGCGAATACTCTGAACCGTCCCATTTAGTGATCCACTTATCGCCAAAGCGAACACTTAAGCCACACAAGTAACCTTTTCCGCCGGCGGCTTCTGTGTAGGTGTTTTCCCATCCATCTATACCAACAACATCATCAAGGCGTTGCTGAATTGCGCGGTTAGTGATGTAAGGAATAACCATTACCCACGGCTTACTCTTGCCAGATACGCCACTTTGTTGCACACGCCATTCAATATCGTGAGCTTCAAACGGGTCGGCTAATAAGCGCTGGATCTCTGCTGCTGTTTTTGTGTTGCTCATTGGTCTAGCTCGCTAGTAGCGTAGGAAGGTTAAACGTGCCAATGCGTTTGAAACTGCGTACTTCACTTAGGATTACTTCAAGCTGCTCTGCCGCATTGTGATCCGTTAGGAAAACAATCCATGACTTTTCAGCTTTGCCGTCTATGTAAACAAATACGCTGATAGACGGGTCCGTTGCGCATGTAACTACGTTTACGTGTGAGCGATTTCTATAACAAAATGACTCTACAGAAAGAGAAGCTATTAGCGTTTTTGTTTCAAGTGATAATCGACTAGTGGTTTGAGTGTTGTTTTCCATTTTCGCCTCAATGTTCGTTTTTCTAAACTTTGACATTAGTTTATATAACTATACTTAATTGTCAAATTAAAAGTTTATAAAACTAAACTTTTCACTAGTGAAAAAACGCCTTATGGGGCGCTACCTGCTTTTATAGGGGAATTTAGGGCGGGTTACTGAATTATTTTTCTTTTTAAAGCCTCTTTTAAAAGTGTTTTTTCATTTTCGCTCAAATCTCCGTTGGCGCATTGATTAAGAGATTCGTAAATAATTTCTTTATGTTTGCAATCGTTTCCACTAACCGTATTTAGCTGCTCGATCAATAGATCATTATATTTACTATTTAGTTGTTGTTTTTTTTCTTTTTCAGACAATGAATATCCAGCTAAAAGGCCAAACGAAATAATCAAGCATACGCTTTGAAATAGTGGGGAGTTAAATTTGCTCCTGAATATTATTGGCGATGATGCCGCAATTAATGCGGCTACAGTAATAGTAACAAACGAACCAAGCCATACGGTTGCAGACTCAGTGTCATTTACATTAAAGTCATTAATTATAAAGCTCGTTACTGCTGCAGAAATAATACCTATAAAAATCTTACCTTTCATGATTATTCCTTTTTAGAAATCCTGTATTACCTGCTTAACTACACCAATAATTGTGCAGTTACCGTTTATGGGCATAGTGGGGTAGCTATTATTAAAAGGCTTAAGGTACTTTGAGCCGCCATCAATAACAAGCTGCTTCAATGTAGCTTCATTGCTATCCTCAAGCCTCGCTACAACAACCTTTCCATGCTCTGCTGATAAATTTGGGTCAACAATTATCACAGAGCCTTCCGGAATTGACTTTCCTCCAGTATTACTCGTCATGCTGTCACCTTTAACTCTCAATGCAAAAGAGTCATCACTTACATTGGCAGTGTGCTGGTAGTAGGTTATCCCTACATCTTCCCTGATCATATTCACATCAATTTCCTTCCACTTCCCAGCTTGCACCCATGATATAAGAGGAGCCTTTCCCCTTAAGTCAGGGCCTAACTCTAATTCAAGGTTTTTATTAGGTGAACCTTTACCCTCGATTAGCCATGTCAAATTACAGCGCAAAAACTTAGCCAGTCTAATTGCATTTTCACCACCTGGTTTCGTAACGCCGTTACGCCACTGGCTTACGGTTCCTTTTGATACATTTAGTTTATTAACAATATCAATTCCTTTGATACTTGTAGCTTTCATTTGTTGTTCAAGCCTGTCCTGAAAGGTCATGAGCTTACTCCTTAGTATAGATAACTAAACATAATACTATCTTGGTGGTTTGTTTTCCTTGACTTGTAAATGTTCATAAAACTATACTTCACAAACATATTTTAGGAGGTTCATATGAAAACCCAAGACGCAGTTGATTTCTTTGGCGGTAAAGCAAAGTTAGCCAACGCATTTAATCCGCCTATAACGAAAGGCGCGATTACCCCGTGGGTAAAAGCAAAACGCATACCGCGAGGTAGAGCTTTTGAGCTTCAACTTATTACCGGTGGCAAATTGAAAGTCGATCTATCTGTTTATGAAGATAGTCATCCGCAAACCGCAGCATAGGAGAAACTATAAATGCTTTTATCTAAAAAGAGTACGAGAAACGCTAAGCCTAGCGCTCGATGCCCACTTGAAGCAGCGGCAAGTATTGCGAGCGACTTTAATGTGTCTGAAATTGCGCGCGTCATGGCTAAGTCACCAACAACACTTAGCAATAAGCTAAATACAAATATTGATTCGCATGTATTAACACTGCAAGAAGCAATTGCCATTCAAAATATCACTAATGACAGTCGAATTTTAAACGCCTGGGCTCATAGCGAAGGCAAGACAATTATAGATTTGCCGGACGCTGGTTGGTCAGATGAGGAGGTTGCCGATCAGCTTTTAAAGCAACAAGAAACAATAGGTGATTTTGCTAAAACGTTTCGCCTTGCTCGTCAAAAAGGCTTCATTACGCAATCTGATTTTAATGATATTCAAAAAAATGGTGATTCAATTATTACTACTGCGCTTCAACTTATCGCTGAGATTGAGCAGATGGTTAGGCCTGATCCTAATGAGCCAGCTGTTACTAAAGCTTCGTTAAAGGTGGCTTGAATGGCTGATCATGCAGACGTAGCGCAATTAGAAATAGAGCAAGCAGAATCGCGCTTGATTGCCAATTTAAGGCAGCCGGAAGTTACTCCAACAGATGATTGCATTGAATGCGGTAATGGAATTCAAGAGGCCCGTAGAAAGGCTATTAAGACCAATTTATGTATTGGTTGTGCAGAAATGCGCGAGTTGCATAGCAGAAACTACGCAACTCGCAGGTAAAACAAAACCCGCATCAGCTTTGGCGGCACGATAGCGGGTTTCAATTTAGCGAGATAATTATGAACAATTTAGCAGAAGTTTACAAGTTCCCTGACAAACGAGGGGACGAAATTAATCAACATGACACAGGTGGTTATGTGAAAGCAGATATTGAGCAAGGTTATGACAGGCTAGCCCAAAAGCTAACTGACACACTTGCAAACCCACCGGTAAAGCTAAGTGCGCGAGAGTATCAAATTGTATTTGCTGTGATCAGTAAAACGTACCGCTGGCAGAAAAAAAATGATTGGATGACGAATACACAAATTAGCAGTTTGACCGGAATTGATAGCACGAATATCGGGAAAATAATTAAAGGTTTGATCGCTAAGAAAGTGTTATTTCGTGACGGTAAAAACACTGGAATCAACCCTGTTGTTAGCGATTGGCAAGAAATAGACATTAGTCAAAAACAACTAAAAACTAGTCAAAAACGACTAGCTGAAAGCATCCCTAAAACTAGTCAAAAACGACTAGCTAACTCGTCAAAACCGACTAAAAAACTAGTCGAAAATGACTGCCACATAAGAAAAGAAACTAATACAAAAGATAATATTAAAAAAATAAACAAAAAAAGTTTGCTCGAATCTTTAGATTTTTCTACTTGGCCAGCCATGCCAAGCAATCAAATTTTTGATGATTGGATTGCTATGCGTAAATCCAAAAAAGCGAGCGTTAGTCAAACCGTGATTAACAATTTTGGGGCTCAGTTTCAAATTGCTTGCCAAAACGGACTCAGTGTCGATGAATGTTTATCCGAGTGCATAACGCGAAACTGGCAAGGTTTTAAATATTCTTGGATAGCCAATTCGAATCAAAAGTCATCGCAGAGCTTTGGCAGTCAATCTAGCTTCGTTGGCGATCAATTGGCTGCTTTGCAGCAGTCAGTGGCCCACATTCCAACACCGCACGATGATGAGGTGCTTTGATGAGCACTCAAGTTTCAACGACCCACAGCATCGACAAGCGGCAGACTAACGATGTGCTGGTTAAGCTGATCAGCGATGAGGTGTTGCCATCACTAAAAGCGTACTACCCAAACAGTGATTTCAACTGGCGCGGAAACCTTGTTTTGTTTGCAAATGAATATGCTGGGCAGCTTTACGGCATGGGAATTATCGCTAAGTACGTAAGAGCTGCGTTAGATATGGCGCGTTTACTTTCAACAAGCGAGAGACACGCACCAAATCCAATTGAATTTAAAATTTTATGCCTGCAGGCGAAGGGCATGCCAACGCTCGATAGTTGCATGAGCGAGATAAACGAACAGCGCAATAAAAATTACGGAAAAGACAAGGAGTGGTCAGAACCTTTAGTTTATTGGCTTAACCAGCAAATTGCTGCAGCGCGATCAACGTTGGCTGATAGCGCATGGAAGAAGATGGCTAAAAACCGTTACACGGAATTGGCTGATAAGTATGGCAAAGGTGAGCTAAGCCCAATACCACTGAAAATAGAATATAACGCGCCGCCGGCCTATTTGAGATATGCGGGGGTGGGGCAATGAAATCATACGAGCAAGATCAGAAACAATTTATTCGAGCCTTAAAAGAAATTTTAGGTGTTCACTATCAAGCCGCTTTAGCAGATGCGAAGCAAGCAAAATTCGCAGCCCTGGACGGAATTAAAAAACCGACACCAAAGCAATTAGGCTTTGCAACCGCTGAGGCCAACCGCGCAATGGCCCGCGCCGCTAAAGCGTGTGGTGTTGATAGTGTACCGCAACACATTAAAGACAAAAAAGAGCAGGGTAGAAATCACCACGCCTCACAAGCAAGAACAAAGCAAGCAGCCAGGCAAAGCAATATAAAGGCTAATCCGGGTAACTTTACATCGAGCAAAGTGCCAGTCAATCAAGGCTACTCACTTAATGCAGAGCTAGATAAAACATTCAACAACGCACGAAAAACAGCTTAGGAGCTAATTATGACTATCAAAAAAAGCACACTTACTCAGTTATCACCAGCAGGCGAGATTTTTTGTGATGGATTTATCGCTAACGCAAAGCCACAGGCAGCAAAAATTATTCAAGATGGTGCTCAGGTAAGCCACGATGCAGCATTTGCCAATTTAACAAAGTCAGTTGCCGTACTCGCTGAAAAAAATTGCTTAACGAACGAGTTGCGCGATTCATTCCTATCAATTGGTGCTTACATTCTAGTGCATGCGCAAAAAGCGGCAGTGAAAGAGCAAGAAAAAGCCAAGAAGCAAGATAAGGCCGCGTAATGAGCAAGAAAGTAGTAACAGTTACTAACGCCCAATACTTTATGCCTCAAATTGGGCAAGCGGTAAGGGCGCTTTTAAAGCAGGGCAAAAACGTTGTTGTTGAGTTTAAAGAGCATAAAGCTAAACGCTCTTTAGCTCAAAACAGATTGCTTTGGGTATGGAACCAGGTAATTGCTGATCATTTTCGCGAGCACTTTGGGCAAGAAAACAGCTCAGAGGATGTTCACGAAGTATTTGTGCGTAGAAAGTTTGGTGTAAAAGTTATTCAAGCTGGCAACGAAGAACCAATAATCGTGCGCAAGCGAACGCGCAAGTTAAACACAAAAGAGTTTTGCGAGTATCTAAATTGGTTAGAGCAATACTGCGCTGAATATTTAGAGCTTTTACTACCGCAACCGGATGATCTTTATCACTTGGCTATGTATGGGGAGTCAAACAATGTCGCTCATTAGTAAAAAAATAAGAAATAGCGCACGCGGCCAGCAATGCCAAGTGCGTATACCAGGCGTATGCAACCGCAACCCCGAAACAGTTGTACTTGCTCATGTTGGTAAGGGCTCAGGTATGGGGCAGAAGTGTGATGATATTCACGCAACTTACGCATGTTCAGCTTGTCACGATGCTATGGACGGCAGAGTAAGAGAGAATACACCACAAGTAACTAGGCTTTATGCGTATGACGGCATGGTTAGAACGCAAAAGCTTTTACTCGAGCAAGAATTGATACAGGTGGCTAAATGAATTTAACAATAGGCATTGATCCCGACTTTGTTAAAAGCGGTGTTGCTGTTATCCACGGCAAAGAAATAATTCATCTTGAGTCACTAAGCTTTGTAAATATGTTCGAGTACATAGCTGCAGTAGGACCAAAAGAGAATATTTTAATAAAATTAGAGAACCCAAGCGCTATAAAGCCGCTTTTTGGTAAGAAGGTTCAAAACAGCCGCGCTGTACGCGAAAAGATATGCCAGGACGTAGGTAAGTGTAAAGCGACAGGCTCACTAATTCAGCAAGTATTAGAAAGCCAGGGATATAAAGTAAAACTAATTGCACCACTAAAAGGCCCGGTAAAGCGAGAAGCTAAAAAAAGCGATAAGTATTTCAACCAAATTACAGGTTGGAAGGGCAGAAGTAACGAAGATAAGCGCGATGCCGCTTTGGTGGCGCTTTATGGATGATAAACCATTAAAGCTAAAAATGACTCATGCGCAGCATGTTTACGGATGGATATTAAAGCGAGGTGGAATTGAAATTTTTGATTTATCTTGGCCGTGTTTAGCGCTTGAAGGTTTACTCGCTAAACCCGCAGATTTCAAAGCTCACAGAGAAGTTATTGCTATATTTAAACGTATGGGAGTGAGATAATATGCAACCAATTAAGCTACTTGCAAAGCTTACAACTAAAACGCTTAACCTCACTGGTACATTTGGTGGAAGTGGACAAGATGTTATTGATTGGCGAACGGCAGCCCATGCTTTAGCCGGTTTGCCACAATGCCAAACCAATTGGGCTTACTTTCGCTATGTGGGAGAAGAAACGCGACTTAACCGTGTTTTACGCTCGCTTACTATGCACATAACGCTGTTTGTCAAGATACGTCAATACAAGATAAAGCCAGAAACACTTAACGGCATTGTTATGGCAGCGGTTTATGAGTTTGTACAGCCTGTATGTGGTGAATGTGATGGTAGCGGTTTAGCTCCAGGGCAAAAGGCCACTAACCTAGATGCTGAAATATGCATTAAATGCCATGGACGGGGCAGAAAGCCAGTATCTAATCGCAGCCGATGTAAAATTATAGGTATCGGGCATAAAAGCTACACTGATAGCCATGATGACATTACGAAAGAGCTACTGCGTTTAATAGCCTGCTGGGAAAGCGATATATTTAAGAATATACGCGTAAAGATGGAGGACGTTGCTTAGCATATGGTATTTGGTTGGAGTTAGTTCTAATCTAAAACATTCTAATATCAAAAGATTGCGTACTAAGAGTATTTTCGAAATTAAAGTGCGCAATGTGCGCATTCCTAAGTTTTTGATATTTTTATAATAAGAAAAAAATTAACTACACTTGCTACGCATATGAACGATTAAATACGTAAAATGCGCAGCATTAAGTTCCTTTGGTTATTAATTACAATTACTTATAGCTATTTACTTCATAGGTTTATTCTTTTAATGTGTTATTAACTAAAATTAAAAGGATTTATTATGGCGATCACATTGAATCGTGCTGTTGTTCATGAGCTGATAAAAGAAAAAAATATCGACCCGAGCCCGCTCCACTTTCGACCTTCCTTGCTACCAACTGATAATGAAAATGTTAGAAATGTAATAGAAGGAGTGGTAGGAATATACGGAAGAAGAAATAACAGTGCTAGGTATGGTATTTTTACTAATGAGGCCGCATACAATACTCCAAATGCCTTCAGCAGATATTCTGCTCTGGATGATGGCACTATTGATGAATGCTTTATGGATTTCTCTCAAACAGTAATGCGTGAGCTTTATCGTGAAGCCACTGGTGTTTCATTCGCCACTGGGGGGCACATCCTATTCGCAGACTATGAAAGTGAAGGTATAAGGTTTTTTCTTGCTGCAATGATAAAGCAAAAAGCTGGGTTCGCATTTTCAAACGCACTCGGAGTCGAAAACCTTGAGTACATTGACCTTAGCAAGCTACATCAAGCTATTAAAATTAACTTCGATAAATATAACGCTTATCAAGAAGCTGAAGAAGTAGATAAGCTTGAACTAACATATTTAAGTTTTGTAAGCCCACAAGCAAGCCAATCTACAGCGGGTTATTTCATTAATGCTATGGGATGCAAAGCAGGCGCTCACTCAGCAAAAGCAACTGAAGCCGTTATAAAAGAAAGCGTTAACTTTTTTGAATCTAAAGAAGAATTGAAGCAAAACGCGCATGATATAAAAAGAGATATTTGCGTATATTTAGCCGAAAAAGCAGAGGTCAATGAATCAGCTACTTTAGCTGATATTGAAGGACTTGCGAGAAATTACTTCCCAACAGAGACAGAAGAGCAGGCAGATGACTTTGCAGATGAATTTGTCACTCATTTAAATAGCGAAGAAGTTGGGGTGCCACCTGAGTTTCCTGTAAATAGGCAGAAATTAAAAAAATTGACTCACTTAATATATAAAGGTAATGACTTGCGGCTTGAGTTTGAAAAAAATGATTTAGGTAATGATCCAACTGCCAGAGTGTATTTTGACGGTACACAGATTATAATCAAAAACCTTCCAGACGATTTAGTTGAAAAGCTAAATGACCAGATTAACGGGTAATATTTGTGTCTTTATATCCATTTGTTCAGTTAAAAAGAGCCTCTAATAGCGCTAGCTTCGAAGGCGCTTTTTTAAATTGTGAAATAGAGGTTACTGATGCATTAGTACCAATACTTGATAATTGCACTCAAGATATACGTGAAGTCAACGGAAATATTATCGATGAAGATAATATTAATTTTATAGATCATGTAGGCCAAACTGTTTACATTAAATTCCGTTTACCAAGAAAGAATGCCACACAATTTTATCAAAATTGGGATACGTTTTTAGGTGGCTTTTCTAAGTCTTTTTCTAGTTTCACGGAGAACTTGCCTGAGTTTTATTTATTTGAGGATGATCAATATTACTCCCCTATATCTGAAGAGTCTGATAGCAATGATTTATTTACAAGGCTAAGTACATTAATAAAAAATATATCTAAACTTGAGAAAATTGCTCATTATCATGATAAAAAAAGTGGTGTAGACCGAACTCTTGTTTATCTTGCCGGAGAACAAAAGAACCCTGTTGTACTGTTAGTTCATCTATCAAAAGACCTTTTACAAGGTGACATTAATTTTTCATTGCTTGATGAGTTAACAGCTGAAAACTGTGAACTTAGTACGCATTATAGTGAGAAAATAAATATTTTTTACGCTTCATTACATGAGTTTTTAACCGGATGTAGTACCCCAAATGAAGCATTCTTAAAGCTCATAACTAATTGGGGCTCATTTACTCAATTATTTCGAAATAACATACAGACTTACCTTAGTGGGTTTTCATTTAAAAAAGCTAAAAAAGAAATCGTTGAAGCTGAGCTTGAGTTATCAGAAAAATTAACTAATTTAACGAGTGATATTGTCTTCAAACTATTCTCTGTTCCTGCGTCAATAATTGCGCTTGCTGCTATTTTGCAAAGAGGTACGTTAGACGTGTTTGTAATTACACTTTTATTGGTTGGGGTGGTCGTGACTGTTGTATTAATGTATGGCCTACTCGTAAGCCAGCAAAATAAATATGAATCGTTAGTTAAAGCAAAAGATCTAGTATTTAGCTCTATTGGTGGAAATGAAGTGGACTATCCTGCAGAGCTTCATGACGAAATATCAAAAATGAAAATTAGATTAGACTCTCATTTTACGTCTACAAATAAATGGCTTAGAAAATTTAAATTTGCAATTTTCACACCTCTTTTAGCAATTGCTCTATTTATCATTTGGGCGTAATCCGATAAAAGACCTCTTTAAATAAGAGTTAAAGAGGTCAAATTTTATCTATTTTAGGTCTTTGGAGTTAAACTGCTTGACCCCTAGCAATACTAGCCGCTTTTAAAAGTAATTCTGCCGCTACCTCTAATGTGTCTGCCGTCATTTCAAAACAATTTAACTTATGGCAGTCATTTGCAATGGTAATATTGGATAACGACAGCGATTTAATAATTAACTCATATGCTTCTTCGCTAAAGCTGTTCTCATAATTTGTATCTTCTAATTTATTCATGGTTCACCATCTTACTAAATGAACACACTTTGAGGTGTGACACCCTTCATTATGAAAGGTATCTCTCACTGTCATGCATAAAAATAGAGACGAAGGTGGATACAGTGTATGGAATGTAAAAGATCTGCTTGATGGTTGGCTTTCTATATATAGGCCTGAGAGCAGCGGGTAATAAACAAGTATGATTAGAGCTTGTAGGCTTTGCATTTGAGAAATACTTTTTGAAGTGGTCTAGCAGGTAGTGATTAATGATCTCTTTACGGAGCGCATTAGACTTTTTACGTCTAACTTTTAAAGGCGATAAGAGTTCAATGTCCTCAAATGAAAAACTGAATGTCATAGCTTTTATTAACTGCCAAAAATAGTAAACTTAATTTTAGACTAACTTTTTATATGATCATGTCAATATATTTAGTTTATTAGAATAATTACCGCTAAGTTTATGATATAAAAGAATGAAGAATATAAATTTTAGCTATTAGCTTATACAGAATAGAGCATGAAGTAAGGATATAACCATGCAAGATAAACTCACCAACATAGAAGTTCAGCCTGTAGGGTGTGGCGAACACTGTCATTTTACACTGCGCATAGACACTAATTCAGAACATCTCGAAGCATATTTCAATAAAAATGATACCAAAACTACGATTGCTTATAAGTTAAGAGCTTTGGCTGAAAAAATCGAGGTGGACGCTTCATGAATAAGTTTAGAAAGTGGTTTGTGGGATTAACAGCTGGATACTTAGCACTTATTATTTTGTTATTTTTACTTTATGGTTTTCAAGTAAAAGATGGAAGTTGGGGCAGTTTTAGCGATGTTGTTATTGCCGTGTATACGGTTCTTATAGCTTATACTACCAACATGTTATTAGTAGTAGGTTGGCTTACAAGTAACTCTTGGTTGCATCAAAGCAATCATCACTCAGCAAAGGAGTTACATCAAGCGTTATCAAAATTATATTTTATGGTTCATGAGAGTAAGACTAACGAGCTAAACCTTAAGTTTCTAAAAAGCTTTGAGACGCTAACAGCAACTAACTACCATCAACTTTCAAGTGAAGCTAAAAGAATATTTCAAGATGTCCCAACGGGCCTCACTCATGACCAGTTGTCAGATTATTTAAGTTATGTAAAGCCTATCTATAAAGAAACATCAGAAAAGATGCATAGGCAGCTTATTTTAAACCAGGAGGAACTTCGTAGATTTAAATTTGAAGTTATGACAAGTTCTAGTCCTTTTGCACAAGGTATTGAACAGCTAAATATAGATTTAATAGGAGAAGTGAGAGCAATAATATCAATGAAAAATAATTTTCATGACACTGCTAAGCCACTATTTGACTCTCTTAAAGTTGTCACTGGATATGACGGATTTAAGTTAATACATATTGCAGATCCAGTTCAAAGCGAGTTATTTAACAATGTATGAGAGTAATTTCAATAAACTCACTTCATTTAGCGATTTACCCGATGGTATAACAGGCTTAATTGAAAAAAACAAAGACGCGACCTTTTATGGTTTAGCTAGCGGCCGTTCAATGGAAGGTGTAGGTATATTTGATGGTGATGTACTTTTGATTGATAGGAGTTTGAACGTTGAGCCTGGTGACGTAATAGTTGCTGTACTAAACGGTCAGTATGTTTGCAAAATAGCAGACTTTAAAAACAATCAATTACTTTCTGCAAGTGATGAATACGGACCTCACAAACTCAAAGGTGGTGACGAGTTCACTTTAGAAGGTGTTGTGGCCAGCTCTGTACGCATGCATCGAGGACATATAAAAAATACTATTTAAGGTAATACTATGTTGTTTAAAGTAGAAATTTTGAAAGAAAATACAGACAGTATGCAAACTGTGGAATTAGAGGAATTGTTGTGTGGTTGGGGAATTGGTGGGACTGGATCTATATGGGATAACAAAGACGCAAGCCCTGATGGTGATGTGTTATTTAATATGTTACGCAGTCATTTTCTTATAGGTATACCAGAGCAAGCTCCTGATGTTTTATCCGATATTTGGAAGTCTATTGATTTAGGCCAGATAGAATACGAAGAGGCTCAAAATCGTTTAACTCAATTGTTTAATTGGATTAACGATTGCCATATATCAAAACCAAGGTGGGATGATTAACTTGCAAACCCCCCAATCCTGATATACTATTTTCCACGTTGAAGAAATCCGCTTAGTTTATGACTGAGCGGATTTTTGTTTTTAAAAGGACGTAAAATGAACAACCAGCAGAATGATAGTAGCGCATTAGATTTATTTAGAGAGCGATTAGCTAGCCCGTTTCTTTTCACCTTTTTTTGGGTGTCGTGCACTTGGAACTGGAAATTGATTTTTTGGTTCTTGTATGAACCACTAAAGCCCAGCATAAAATTTGTGCGTATACCATTTGAGTGGGAAGTGCTGTTCCCCGTTTTAATTACAGTTGTGGTTATATGTGTAGTTCCGTGGCTCAATAATGTGGTTGAGGTTATAAAACAATTTGCAGAGCATCAGTTAAATCTCTGGCTCCATAGACTGAACTGGAAGAAAATGGTTACTGAGTCTCAGTACCAAAAGTTAGAAGATGAAGTTGTACAATTGAAAGAAAAACAGCATCAGCTCATAAACGATAACGTTACAGCACAAGAGAATGAGAACCAAGCGAAGGAAGAGCTGCTTTCATCAAAAGCGGAAATTAGTTCAAAGTTAGAAAAATTATCTGAGCTTGAAGATGAAAGAAAGACCCTTCTTTTTAGAGTTGAAGGTAGTGAAACTGTAAGAACTGTCTTAGAAAAAAAACTTGGCTATGTAAACGAGAAATTGGAAAAGATAAAAGATAAGTCAAACATACAGCTTAAAATATTAGAAGATGCTAGGCCTGGGCTTGATGGAAATACGTTTGAATTAGCTAATCATATACATCATGAGTGTAGTGAAATATTAAGATTGATAGAATACGATAATAGTCAGACGGTTATGCCACAGTTCATTAATACAGTAAAGGGAAAATGACTATGGAGGCAGTTATCAATCTTGATTTGAGACCATTCATTGTCACTTTCCCACTAATAAACTAGGAATTTTACTCCTAGTTATAAAAGCCCGCTTAATTGCGGGTTTTTCGTATGGACAGAATGATAATTTTTACATTAGTCATTTTATCTCTTAGTTAAGCCCAGCCTTCATAAGCTGGGTTTTTTAATGTGCTAAATAAAAGGTCCAATATGAAACTTTTACTTAAACGCTTTCCAACACCAAAAGGTATTTTTGGTACGTTTGGCGAGTTATCCGCAAAAGGCGAATTAGTTTGTCTTACAGTCGAACGCGAATGGAATAACAATAAACCTTCCGTTTCCTGTGTTCCTTGTGGAATCTATGAGCTTGTGCCTCACGAAAGTCCAAAGCATGGAACATGCTATGCGCTACAGCAACAAAATTTGGGCGTAACTATCTACGGACCTTCATTACGCACACACATTCTTATTCATGTTGCAAACAAAGCAACCGAATTGGCAGGCTGCATTGCACCAGGAAAAGGCCTTGGCACTGTTGGCGATGAGTGGGCAGTTTTAAATAGTGCTGGCGCATTCAATGAGCTAATGATTTTGCTTGATGGTAAGCCTGCAGCATTGGAGATAGTAAACGCATGAGCAATATATTAACTAAAGCCGTTGATTTTTTTAGTGGCGGCTTGGGCTCGTCAGTTGTTCAGGCTGTTAAGGATTATTATCCACCAAGCATGAGCGAGCAGGAAAAGGCTGAATTAGATTTACGTATCAAAACGTCGGTTGATGAAAATGCATTAAAAGTTCAAGAGTTAGTCATCCAGGAGCAAACGATTTTTAACAATCGCATTGCTGAACTGGAAGGAACTGCTAAAGATTTAAAAGCAGTGCCGTTACTTGGTCCCTTAATGCTTTTTTTACGCGGTTGTCAGCGTCCTATTTGGGGTTATGCAACTCTGTACATGGACTTTAAAGTTTTCAGTGGCAGTTGGGGGACATTAAGCGAGCAGCAGGAAGGTGCTCTTTATATAATCAATTTACTTGTGCTTGGATTTTTGTTTGGTGAGAGAGCAATTAAAAACGTAACACCGCTTATTGAGCGCATGATAAAAGCCAAGACAGTTAAGGAAAGAGACAATGCCTAACGAAACAGGGCCAATATTAAAGGGTTTGATTGACTTGGGCCTTGGTTACGTTTGGTTTCTATTGCTTGCCATTTGGGGTGGTACAGTGAATTACATTAATCGTAGAAAAAGCGATAAATTACCTTTTAGCGTTGTTGAACTTATAGGTGAATGGGCTGTTAGCGGCTTTGCAGGGATCATTACAGTATTGATATGTCAGGAAATGGGTATGTCAGCCACCATTACAGCCGCTACTGCAGGTATATCAGGGCACATGGGTGGTAGGTCAATCTTTTTGCTAGAGCGTTATTTTCAACAGCGCATTGGCATCAAGGGCGGTAACGGTGACAAGTAGTGTCAAAATGGGACGATTTAAGCGAGCTATTTTTAAACGAGCACGAGCTAACCGGTATTGGGCCACGTGACTTTTGCGAAGCTAATGGGATTAACTACGCCACTGCTAGGCGTTACATAAAGCTACCTAAAGCTAATTTAAAAAATACACCAAAAGCTAAAGAGCGTAAAACTAAGGACGGAAAACAAAAGCCAGGTGTTAAGCCCGGCAGTAGAAACCTACATTTAGTTAAGCATGGCGGGTATACAAAATACTTCAATAATGATGTGAACGAGCTTGTTGAGGCGACAACGCTTGAAGATGAACTTGATCTTTGTCGGGCTCGCATTCACATGGTTATGGATGCTATTCACGGCATTCAAAAGCTATTAGATGATTCAGACACTAATAATGAAGCAAGAACACGGCTCTATGAGTCAATGTTTAAAGCCGAAAACGCGCTTGATAGGAACGTGCAGCGTGTAGAGTCAATAATAAAAACACTGTCTAGTCTTGAAACAGATACGTTGGCACGCGGTAAATTGGTAGTAGAAACAGCTCGTATCTCACAACAAACAAAAGCGTTGGTTAACGCAACCAAACGCGGTAAACATCAAGCTGAAATTGCAGAGCATGAAGCAGCTAAAGCACGCAAAGAAGCTGGCGGCACTAGTAAGCTTGATGATTTCATTGATAAACGTACAGGCGGTTTAGATACCGTGGTTAGTCAGTAATGCAACCCAAACTAGCTAAATACCCTAAAAGCACTTGGTTAACACCAGAAGAACGCTTTGAACTAGATGAAGTCGAGCTATTAGAGCGTTGCGAGCAATACCTTGATTGTTGGTGGTGGCGAATAAACAACTTATACATCATTGCGGACGAGAAAGGCCGTGAGGTTTTGTTTCGTTGTCGTATAGCGCAAACCGTATTGTTTATGACGATGTGGTTTTTAAACATCATCTTAAAAGCGCGTCAATTGGGGTTCAGTACAGCAATACAGGTTTTTATCCTGGACCATGCCATGTTTAACGACAATAGGCAGTGCGGGGTAATTGCCCAGGGTAAAGACGAAGCCGGCGCAATATTTTCATCAAAGATATTGTATCCCTATGAGCGGTTACCAAGTTGGTTAAAAACAGGTAAGCGCTCAGTAAAAAGTAAAACAGGCACCGGCATTAAATTCAACAATGACTCATGGATTCGAGTTGCTGTTTCTTTTCGTTCGGGAACACTGCAGGTTTTGCATGTATCCGAATACGGCAAAATATGCGCTAACTACCCATTACGAGCAGACGAGGTTCAATCGGGCTCACTTAATGCTGTACATGAAGGCTCTTATATTTTTATAGAGTCAACAGCAGAAGGCGCAAGCGGCAATTTCTTTGATATGTCAGTCGATGCGATGGAGCTATTAGCATCAGGCTTAATGCTTGGTCCGCAAGACTTCAAGTTTCATTTTTATCCTTGGTTTGATGATCCTAAGTATGTATCAGCAGTACCGCCGAGTGGCTTAAAGCTATCAAAGGAAAAGGCCAAATACTTCAAAGCGGTTGAAAAAGCTAACGGCGTAACGCTCACAGACGAGCAAATTAGCTGGTACATAGGCAAGGAACGCAACCAAAAGGGCAAGATGAAGCAAGAATATCCATCTACACCGATGGAAGCATTCTTAACGTCAGGCCGTAAAGTGTTTGATAGTGATGATTTAATGCGTGCCGAAGGGCGATGCGTTAAGCCATTACTTGTTTATGATCTTGAGCCATACACGGGCAAGCGCAAAAAAATGAACGGTAAAGTTGATTTAAGCGCTAAGGGTGGCGATAAGTTGGCTCAATCAACACTTGGTTACTTGCTTATGTGGGAATTACCAGACGAAAACGAAGAATATGCGATCGGCGGTGATGTTGCCGAAGGATTGGAACATGGTGATCGCAGCTCATTAGACGTTGTTGCCAGATCGGATGGGCGACAGGTAGCACATTGGTTCGGTCATATAGACCCTAAGCGGTTTGCACACATAAACAAGCATATCGGACTCATGTATAACAAGGCCTATATCGGCATTGAGCGAAACAATCACGGTCATGCAACACTTCAAGAGCTTGTTGAGATTTACCCAACTAGCCGGATTTACACGGAAGAACACATTGATCGTGAAGATACGGACGAAGAAACACGCAAGGTAGGCTGGCATACAAGCGCACAATCAAAGCCAATTTTAACGAGTGGACTTGATGAACTGCTTACTCACGATAAAGACGGCATTGTTTGGCGCGGCACAGTTAACGAGCTCAATACGTTTGTTTACGACAAAAAAGGTCGAATGGGCGCGCAACCAGGCGGCTTTGATGACCAAGTAATGAGTTATGCAATTGCACAAGAAATGCGAGTAAGAATGCCTAAGCGACTAATTAAAGACGACACACCTGCACCACATAACCCTAATCATTGGATGGCAAGATAACAAATGGCTGATCACGTAAAATCAAATAAAGACGGCTTTACGCTAGATAAGCTGTTAACGCTACTAGGTGACATAGACAGTCAACCAGATTGGCGCACACCAGCAACTAAAGCATGTGCTTACTATGATGGCGACCAATTAAGTGAAGCTGTTAGAAAGGTGTTACAGGATCGCGGCCAGCCAGAAATAGTGCACAACATGATTGGGCCTACTATTGATGGTGTACTTGGTTTAGAAGCACGCTCGCGCTCTGACTTAATGATCGTGGCAGATGATGAAAACGGCGAAGAACTAGCAAAAGGCTTAAATGAGAAATTTAAGGATGCGTGGCGTTTATCTCACGCTGATCGTGCTTGTTCAGATGCGTATGCTAGCCAATTAAAAGCAGGTATTGGCTGGGTAGAAGTCACTAAAAACCCTGTTCCTTTTGCTGCGCCTTATCGCGTTAAGTTTATTCACCGCCGCGAAGTGTGGTGGGATTGGAACGCACAAGAAGCCGACCGCAGCGATGCGCGTTGGATGCTACGTAAAAAATGGATGGATTTGGACGAAGCACTTGTAACTTTTCCTGACCACAAAGAGATTTTAAAAAACGCTGTAAATTTGTGGGAAGATTTTTATAAAACTGTAGATAAAGAACATGTAGAAGAACACGCGTTACATTCTGCATGGCACGACAGCCAAAGTTGGAGCCGTGGACAAAGCGAGTGGTTAGACCAAACTCGTAACCGCGTATTACTGCAGGTTATCTACTACAAAGTATGGAAGCGTGCACACGTTATCAAAATGAGTGACGGACGCATTATTGAGTACGATAAAAACAACCAGATACACCAAGCCGCAGTGCAAAGCGGTAAAGTACAACTTGAGTACGCTTCTTTCCCTAATGTTCGTGAAGCGTGGTTTGTTGGCCCTCATCGCATCATTGATAGACCTAGTGAAGCGCCAGGCGGCATGTATAACTTAGTGCCTTTCATTGGTTACCAAAAAGATGCAAGCGGTGAACCTTACGGCCTTATTAGTCGAATGGTGCCAGCGCAAGACGGTATTAATGCGCGTGTTATACGCCTTAACTACCTATTGCAAGCACGCAGAATTGTTGCTGACGAAGATGCAACGCAGTTAAGCGATAAAAGATTAAAAGAAGAGGTTGAAAAGCCGGACGGTTACATACCATTAAACCCGGAACGTAAAAGCAAGCTAAAAGCCTCTGACGCGTTAAGTATTCAAAACGATGTAGGCATAGCAGCGCAGCAATTTAACCTCATGCAAAACGATATGAAGTTAATCCAAGACACAGCCGGCGTTTATAATTCAATGCTAGGGCAAGATAGTAATGCAACAAGCGGTGTTGCTATTTCTAATTTGGTTGAGCAAGGCACAACAACACTTGCTGAATTAAACGATAACTTTCACTTTTCACGTAACAGAGTAGGCGACTTACTACTTGCTTACATTATCGAAGCGTTAAAGCCTCAAAACAACGTGCAGGTGACTGTTAACCGTGATGACAAGGCCAAGCGCAAGCAAATTTTACTTAATCAGCCTAACGAAGATGGCAAGCGCAATAACGATGTTGCACGCTGGAAAGGCCACTTAGCACTAGCGCCGGTTAAAGCTACGCCAACGTATCGCCAGCAACAAGCAACGCTATTAAGCAATGTAATGGCGCAAATACCGCCAGAAGCACAAGCAGCAACAATGCCTATGTTCGTTGAACTAATGGACCTGCCAAACAAAGAAGAATTTTTAGCGACTCTACGCCAGGCGTTAAACATTCCTAAGCCTCAAGAAGATATGAGCGAAGAAGAACTTGCACAAGCACAAGCCCAAGCTGAAAAAGCACAGGCGATGGAGCAACTACAAATGCAAGAAATTCAAGGCAAACTTGAAAAGCTAACTCTTGAGCGCGAACAGCTAAAAGTTAAGATCATCGAATTACAGAAGAAAACTGAAACAGAAGAAGTTAAAGACGACAAGTTGATAGCCGAAACTGAAAAGATTTTAAGTGAAGTACGCAGAAGCAATGCTGAAATAGCGGCAATGAAATCAAACGTACAAGCAAACATTCAACAGCAACTAGACGCAATACAGGTGTAGCAATGAGCGAAACAAAAGAAGTTATTAACGTAGTGCTTTGTGGTGATGATGGCGCAACAGTACACATACGCGAAGTAATGGCCGAGTATCAGTGTTTTAAAGTGGTTCAAGCAGCCGAGATTAAATCGGTAGGAAAAATGGACGAACAGCCTGAACTTTCCTTGATTATTGGCATACCTGGAACTGACATTGATTTGCCTTACATTGCTAGCCAGGCATTAACAGCGCGCTATACACCGATAGCCGGCGATTACATTGTGCTGTATGAAAACGACTATGTATCAATAAGCCCTAAGCAAGTGTTTGAAGAAGGCTATAACAAGATTGAATTTGCTGATGTTGGTGGCGACAACGAGCTTGGCATACCGCAAGAGCATATGGGACAAGTTAAAGCCATCGCTAAAATGTGTCACGAAGTTAACCGCGCTTATTGCGCAGCATTACGAGAAGAACAACCAAGTTGGGAAATGGCCCCGCAATGGCAAATTGATTCAGCCATTAAGGGCGTAGCGTTTCATATTTTAAACCCTGACGCACCGGCTAGTGCTTCTCACGATAGCTGGATGGCTGAAAAAGTAGTCGCTGGTTGGAAGTATGGCAAGGTTAAAAATGCTAACAAAAAAGAGCACCCATGTATGGTGCCATTCCATCACCTGCCGGCAGAGCAACAAGCTAAAGACCATATTTTTAGCGCTATCGTTAAACAAGCTATTCACGCAGGCTAAATAAAAAACACGTACTACGCAGAAACGAAGCCGCTTTGAGAAATCAAGGCGGCTTTTTTGTGCGATGCACAAACTCGCAAGGGCAGCGATACGCCTGAATTTTAATTTTCGTAACCATACGTTAAATGGTCGATGGGGTAATAAAGTGGACGAACTAGACGAGATATTAGCAAACGGCACTGACGAAGAAATCGAGGCGGCACTAGCTGGTCTTGATATTGATGGTGATATGTTATTTGGTGGCGAAGATGGCGAAAAAGAGCCTGTAGTAGAAATCAAACAAGAAGCACCAGCGGCAGAGCCAAAGCAGGAAGTAAGCGAAACACCAGCTAAAACAGACGTAGAAGGGGAGTCGTCAACCAAAGAAGGTGAAGCACCAGAAGGTTTTGTTGAAATCGATGGCGAATATTACGTTAAGGCAACTGGCGTAAGCAGCAAGAACGGTCAGCACAGCTTACCGTATGACGTACTTGTTCAAACGCGAGAGCGTGTAGCAGCAGCCGAAGCCGAAAGCCAAAGAATAGCCGCCGAAAAAGCAGAACTTGAAAGCCAGTTTGCAGAATCTAAACGTGTAGCCGAGCTACATAGCAGCCAACTTAAAGAGGCTGGAATAGATCCACGCAAACTACCAGGTGAAATGCTTAAAGATCCTGAGCTAATGAAACGCATAAAGGACGAATACCCAGAGCTAGGCGAATTAGTTAGTGAACTTGCTAACCAAATTCAGCAATACGGCGGTAAAAATCAACCGCAGCCAGCACCACAACAACCTACTTCACAAAATGAAGTGCAAGACGCGTTTTCTAATTCACAGCACTTAAAACAGTGGATGGAAAGTGACGTTGATAAGTGGGATATGGCAAAGGTTATTGATGACAAGCTCGCAAAAGACCCATCGTTTGCAAACAAATCTGTAGCAGAGCGATTTAAAGAAGTTGAAAAGCGCGTACAAAGCGCATTTGGTGAACAGCACAAGCCTAAGCCAAGCAACGCAAACTCTGCACCAATCCCAAATACCCCCACTGACGTAGGCACACAAGCCAGCGATCTGAGCGCTAACGCAAACTTACTGGACAAAGATGCTGCGACTATCACAGCAGAAATGGAAGGTATGACCGAAGCGCAAATTGAAGCGATGCTTGAGAGCGCGTCAGATTTTCTCTAGGAAATTAAAATGAGCACAATTACAAAAGCACAAGCGGCAAAAGCGTTTGGTGCTGCCCTGTTTACACATACACGCCGTCAAAATACGTTCGTGAACATGTTAACCGGATCTGCACCAAAAGCGGCTAAAGCTGATATGGCCCACGGCAAAAAGCAAACTGAAAAGGGTGCGCCGGTGGTTATGATCAACGACTTGCAAAGCCAAGCCGGTGATTCGGTTGAAATGGATTTATTCCACAACCTAAGCGGTTTACCAACAATGGGCGATAAAAAACTGGAAGGCCGTGGCGAAAGCTTGAGCAAAACAGTATTTGAATTGCGTATTGATCAAGGCCGTAAGATGGTTGATAGCGGCGGTAAAATGTCGCAAAAGCGTACTAAGCATAACTTGCTTAGCACTGCTAAAACGTTGTTAGGTAACTACTACAACGACTTTAAAGATGAAGTTGCTATGTACCACCTTGCTGGTGCGCGAGGCTCTTTTGCACCGGATGATATTATTATCCCACTTGAAGATCATGAAGAATTTAAAGAAATCATGGTTAACGATGTGATGGCACCAACGTATGACCGTCATCAGTTTGGTGGTGATGCGACAAGCTTTGAAGCAATTGATGCTGCGGATATTATGACGCTTGAAAAGCTTGATGACTTAGCGCTTATCCTGGAAGAACAAGCCAACCCAATGAAACATATTTCATTTGAAGCTGACCAAATGGCTAACGAGTCGCCGTTCTTCTTGTTATTCGTAACACCTCGCCAATGGCGTGACCTTTGGGCTTCTGCGACTGATAAAAAGTTACAAGAGCTTCAATCACGCGCTATTAAACGCGGCCAAGGTTTTAATCACCCGGTATTCAAAGGTGATGTGATCATGTGGCGCAACATTCTTGTTCGTCAATACCGTAAGCCTGTACGTTTCTATGCGGGTGATAAAGTGACTGTATCGAAAAACGATAAATTGGCGACAACTAAAATTGTTGAAGCGGGTACAACTATAGATCGTGCAATCCTTCTTGGTGGTCAAGCGCTTGCGAATGCTTACGGTAAGTCTGATTCAGGCTCGCACTTCTCTATGACTACAGAGAAAACCGACCACGGCAATGCGAATGAAACAGCTATCGTATGGATGAATGGTTGTAAGAAAGTGCGCTTCTCTGACAAATCAGGTCGCGTAAACGATTACGGCACGATGGTAATAGATACGGCTGTATCTCTACAGTAAGCCTTTATGCCGGAGCAATCCGGCTTTCACTTTAATTTTTAGTAATTGGATAAAATTATGAAAGAAACATTTTATAAAGGTGCCGCCGGTAATCTATCGCTACACCTGGTAACACTTTCACTTGCTGCTTTAGCGGCTAATGCTACAACCGTTGCTTCAGATGGCTTGCCTATCGGCACGCAAATCACTGGCGTTCGTATTATTAACGAAGCGCTAGGCACTGGCACTGAGCTAACAGTTCAGGTTGTTGATCATTCAGGTGGTGAAAAGGACTTAACTGTTTTTGATACTGCAAGTGCTGGCAATGCTAGCGAGTTTGTTAAGCCTGTATATATTGGCGATGAAGGCCCAAGCGATTTGGTTGTTAAAAATACGGGATCAGCTGCGGCAACCGGCGAAGTTATAATTGAGCTAGAGTACCGCTACAAAGGTTACTAAGCCTTTTAGATACACGTTTAAATCAAGCCCTGCTATTGCGGGGCTTTTTATTGGGGAATATCCATGAGCAATACAACGAATATCGTTTACATCGGTAAGAAGCCTTTTAAAAAAGACACAGTATGTGGCACCCGCACTATCTTTAAACAAGGTGAGCCAACAGCAGTATCGTCTGATCTTGTTCAACGCTTCTTAGACTTTAACCAAGTTTGGGTTGCTGAAAAAGATGCTAAAGCCTTTATCGAGCGCCAAAAGTTTTTAGAAGAACAGGCCGAAAAAGAACGCATTGCACGCGAAGAAGCTGAAAAGCAAGAAGCGCTTGATGCAAGCATGTTGATCACCGTTGATGGCGAAGAAATCGACTTAGGTAAGTACAGCTCAAATCAGCTTAATACATTTGTTGAAGCGCACGACTTAACTGTTGAAGGCGCTAAAAAACCAGTGCCAGCATACTGCAAAAAAGTACGTGATGCGTTCCGCGCTTCTGTTGCTGACGAAGATATAGACCAGGGCGAATAATCATGGCGCAATTATCTAGCTTGATCCCGTTAGTTCGTGAACGCTGCGGGGGCGTTCTTGATCAGATGGCGAGAGACCAGCTAGGTCGCGCCTATCAAAAGTTTTGTTATGAGTCTTGTTTTTTAGCTCGCACTCAAGAAATTGAGAAAGGCCAAAGCGGGGAGCTTAGCATTGATAGTGATCACGTATTTGTAAGTGTTGATTTTGTTTTAGATGCCAATGGTAACGAGCTTAAAAGCTCAGATGATTACTTGGTATCGTCAAATGGCACTGTAACCGTGATCAGCACATCGCCTAAAGTGCGTGTGTTTTACCATATCGCCCCGCAATTCCTTCTACCTAATGACTTTGATGCGGATAACACAATCGTTAACCGGTGGGCAGATGCCATTGCAGATGGTGCCGCGTCAACTTTGTTGATGATGCCTAATACTGCATGGACCGACCTATCAAAGTCTGATTACTTTAAACGCCGTTTTACCGATGGCTACCGCGATGCTTTTCAAGTTGCTATCGAAGCCCTGGACGAGCAAAGACCTTCACAAACAAGAGTGTTTTACTAATGGCTATTATTACATCAAACGAAATCTTACAGCGCGTAAATAAGCTGTTAAACGATCCGGGCTACACTCGCTGGCCTAAAGACGAGCTATTAAATTATCTAAATGACGCTCAACGAGCCATTGTACTGCGCCGACCTGACTCTTATACCGTGGATATTGACGACTTTGCGTGTGTTGAAGGTGTTAAGCAAACGCTCCCAGCAGATGCTTTAAAGCTTATTGATATTCCTCGCAATGAATCCGGTAAA
This sequence comes from Pseudoalteromonas sp. NZS71_1, assembly GCF_015864305.1. Lineage (NCBI taxonomy): Bacteria > Pseudomonadati > Pseudomonadota > Gammaproteobacteria > Alteromonadales > Pseudoalteromonadaceae > Pseudoalteromonas > Pseudoalteromonas sp. NZS71_1. Next base: position 71,751 of record NZ_JADYXM010000004.1, read on the forward strand.
GCTATTCGTGGACCATACAACCGCCAAGTATTAGATGATAACTACGATACGTGGTACGCAGGTAAAACAGCGGTAGAAGTAGAGCTTTACATTTATGACGAGCGCAACCCTAAAACATTCTACGTTTATCCTGGTGTTGTTACTGGCATTAATTTAACCCTTGTTTACTCTAAAGCACCGCCGGCTATTGATACTGCATCAAATGACACAGGTGAAGTTATTGCACTTGATGATGTATACGTAAACGCGATCATTGAATGGATTTTATACCGCTCATACATGAAAGATGCTGAATATGCGGCCAACCCAAATAAGAGCCAAATGCACATGAACGCATTTAGAAGTCAGCTAGGCGAAAAAAGCCAAGCAGACGTTGCAATGATGGGCCAAGAGAAGGGGCAGTAAAATGGCAGCAAGCGCAGGCGCGTGGTATCGCGTAGGTAAAGTAAACGTCACTAATAATAACCAATCAGTCGTTGGTGTTGATACAAATTGGCAAAACGATGTAATTGCTATCGCTATTGGTGATGTTTTCACGCTAGATGCAAAGACCTGGTACGAAGTGACCGCAGTTAATAGCGATACAAGCATTACACTTGATCGTGGTTTTGAGGGCTCTACAGGCGAAAATGAGACATACGCAATTGTGCGCAATACTTCCGGCACGATATTAACGCGCATTGCAGGCCAAGTGTCAGTCCAGTTTAACCAAAAGCAATTATTTTTAGATGAATTGCGCACTTGGCTTAATTCAGATAGCGAAACCGAAGAATTAACCGACAGCCACGGATTAAAGCAATCACTTAAAACGCCGTCACAAATGGTGCGTGATCATGACAATAAGCTAGCTGAACTTGATGCTATAAACCCGCACCCCTACGCAATGCGTAAAGTTGAATTTGAAGCGCTGAGAGAAATTAACGCTGATAAGGTGGCCGCAAATGGCTTTGTTCACTTTGGTAAGCATTGGGATAACACAGTACCAAATAGAAGTATTGGTGAAGGTCTGTATACGCACCATACAATACCAAACACTTTACTTATGGGGCGAGGTACTACAGATAGCAGCTTTATGGGTGATTCAGATACCCTAAACCCTGTCCTTTCTATATCTGGTGTTTTAGTTAATTTAACTTATCTGTCTGAAAATACGGCAGGCGGGAGAAACGCAATTATATTCCCTCCTGCTGAATCTGGACTGAGGACTTACGACAAATCCAACGGACAAAGCGTTACTCATTCCACATCAACAATAGCCTTTGCAAGTGAAAGTGAAAATAACAAGGTTGTTACTGAGCGAGTAGACATGTGGGGTTTAGAGTTTTTCTTGCGAGAAATTAGCTCGTCAGATCCTTTCGTTTACCCTGGCGGTTTAATACAAAGTAAGAAATACGATTGCAGCGGGGTGACTTGTGAGCCAGATAACATTAGACCCCAAAGCTACTTTGCTTGGTATGAAGGTCACGCAGCGAGCCAGGGCAACGGTGTAAACTGGAACAACGCTACAGATCAACAAAAGGCCCTAATTTGCTCCGACCCTAAAAACAACATCTACTTTGATGACGCAACAGGTAAATTTTATCAGTGGTGTGTTCGCGGTCGAAGTTTTGCCGGGGCTGGCAATGGAACGTGGGAAAATTTGGACCCTCAAAAAGCCGCTTTATCGTGGACTTCTTCTTCATCGCAAAACAAAAGAATTGCCATTCAGGGTACCGCCAATTCAGTTACGTGGACGGGATCGGGTGAAAGTAATCACTATTACGGCTCATTAGCTCCTAATCATGATGAGCTAGGTTTGTTTACGTCTTACGGGAAAGGGAAAGCGGCAAACGCTGTAGCTGGCGAGGCTTACGTTTTGGTTTGCGGTACAGTTTCAAGACTTAATAAGGGTGCTTATCACCCAAGTTACAATCGATTTGGCACGCGAGGCTTTTTAAATGAATCGGGCCGTTCTGCGGTTTCTTGGGCTGAGTCTGACTTGAGAGTATACCCGACTAAAAAGTCAGATTGCTTTGATTACCCGACAACAGTTTACCCATACACGGACGGTATTGTTTTCTCAAGTAGCGCGGATTCTAGCGCCGGCAGCATAGATGGTGGAGAGTCTACAAACAAAAGGCAGGATGGCCGTTACTTTGACGCTATTTACGCTAGTGGTGATGGTGGTGTAATTAGAGATATGCGCTACATGGCTAGAGGCCTGGAGAGAAAGGATTTTGATTTAGCAGACAAGAAAATAAAATCCGACACCTTTAGAGGTTTAGAGTTTTTGCCTTACTGCGGTTTTGAGGTCAACTTATCTCAAGTTAGCACAGGTTCAGCAGCATATATTGATCAGGGTTCAATTCATTATGTTGGTTACGATGGTAAAGCAGGCGTTTTTAATAGCGCGCCCGCCTATGGTGGCGGTCTATCAGCCTTGAACTTGATTTTAGTTCGCGACTCTGACGGCGCTATATTTAAAACAACTGCATGGAACAATGAATACCACTCGCGCCTAATGCAATGGGATGGTACTCAGTATCAGGAATGTACTGGTGATGCCTCTGAATACAACACCAAGTATAGAGGTTATTTGTTTGATGGGTCGTACCCTTCATCGGAATACCCGGTGACAAGCATTCTTTACTCAAGAGTAAATGAAAATGGCTATGGTCTGAACTTTCACGGAAGGCCAACGCAAAAAGTACTCAGTGACATACCAGTATCTTTTGAATACCTTCACACTGAGGTTTTTGGCTCGCCCGATGTAATAGCGGCATCAAGAGACTTTAAAGATGGATGGGTTGGTAGTTGGAATCCATCAATTCCAGATGGTAGCGGAACTAAGAGCAAGGTAACAAGAAATGTTGAATCGAATGCTGATGATTTAATTACTTATAGCTCAGACGGTGGTAGTACTTGGGCCTCATCCGTATCAGCTCACAATTTAAATTTAGTAATTAACACGGTCTCTCATCCGTCTGTTTTTTCAGAGGGTGGCATCACAGTTTATCAGTTTAAATCGAAGAGCGTGATCACAGAGGATGAAGGGAGCATGGAAATCCTCAATGGGTACTTTGGTGACGTTTACTTTTCTAGCCGTTACAGCTCGTCTAACTCTTTAGCTTACTCTCTAATTAGAGAAGTTTTAACAGGGGATGACGAGGGCGTTTCTTACGGTAACTTATCCTTAAATAGCTACACGATTTTTCAGGATGAGTTTTACGAGTTTAGGCAGTCACCAACGCACCAAACTTTAAATTTAGAGGCTCCCGCCATAGATTGCCCAGCATTCAAAACCCTTCATTACGGATTCAAAGATAGTAACCAGGGCTTTTTGAATTACTCATACTGCGAGATTAAGTATGATGCTGGTTGGGGGGATGACGGGAAAATCCATATTAAAGGCAGTCAAGGTGTAAGGCTTGATGATAACGGTAATTGGGTTAAGTATGGAACGGCTAGAATTATAGAGCCTTTAGGGTGGATTAAAAATGACAAATAAAATTGTAAATTTTATCGTTTTGGATAATGAGCAGAAGCCCGTTATCAGTGATGAAGGATTGCCAGTATTATTAGCGCGTCCAGACACTAAAACCATGCAGGATGTTGAACGTTTAATAGAGCTCAACAAACCTACATCGGTTATTAATAAGTTTGCTGAACTAGTAAGCCTGGGCGAGCAATGGGATTGGGCGCAAAGCTATTACAGCTACTTGGTTGAAAAGTTAGAGGTGGAGCAGTACAACGAAAACCTACCCGAACCTACAACAAACGAAGCCGGCGAGCTTATTGAGGTAGAGTTAAAATCACTACCAATAGAGCCTGAACAACCAGCCGTAAAAAGCACTAGCGAAATACTGGCCCCTTATAGCAGACACCTAGCAAAGCTTAAAGGTGTTGAGCATAGAGGGGTTTGTGTAACTTTAAATGAAGCTAATCAAAATGGATTGTCAGCACTAAAAAGCGCTTTAGAGCTAGCCAGAGACTTTGATGCGACTGATCAATTCTTTCCTGTTAACTTTAATGCTGAAACACCTAACGGGGTTGAGGTTTTATTGCTTGATGATGAAGAAGAATTTAAGCATTTTGGTTTTAGCTTTGTAATTGCAAGAAAAGCTTTATTTGAGTAGTGGGGTTTATCATGGTGACAGCTCTAAAAACACTAAGAACGTTAATAGGCTACATTTTATGTGGCCTTTTGTTTATTGGTCCTTTTGTTATCTTATCCATCGTTGCGCTGTTCGGTAGCTCATGGGCATTCAATAGCTTATACAGCATAGACATAGCGATTTGCAGTATTAGCCACGGTACTAGGCTTGAGTCAATTTCAGCACGCAGTTTTAGGCTGTCGCACGACAAGCGCTATCACTATCAAATGCGTGTAATTGACTTACTAGCAAGGCCTCTTGATGGCGCTAATCACTGCAAGCGCGCTCACAAGTGGGAACGAAAAGTAATAAGCCTTTAATTAAACACCCTTCAAACTACTCAAACTAAAATAAGCGAATCCTATGCCTGCAATATCCGTTAAAACTTTTGCCGGTGAACGGCCTAAAATTGACCCTCGTTTACTCCCCAATGAATCAGCATCTAAAGCGTATGGTTGTCATTTTGATAATGGCAACCTTTCCCCCTTAAAGCGTCCAGCATTAACTGGTATATCTGTAATTCCAAATGCTAAAACCATTTACCAGCACTTAAATGAGCATTGGTTCGCCTGGGATAAAGTGGTTAACGCAGTGGCGAGCCCAATTGCTGACGATCCTTGGCAGCGTGTTTATTTTACAGGTGACGGCTACCCAAAGGTAACTAACAACGCTATTTTTAGCGGTTCTAATATGCCTGCTAGTGCTTATCGCCTAGGTGTTCAATCCCCAGAAGTGCCAATAATCGCCGTTGTTACCGATGCGGCAACCGATGAAATAGATCCTAACGATGACGAAACGCGCTACTACACACATACTTTTGTAACTGAGCAGGGTGAAGAAAGCTCGCCGGGGGAAGCTTCACAGCGCATTGATATTAGATACCCGGACGAAGAAGACACATACGTAACGCTTGCTTTATCACCGCCAAATGTAAATGCTTCAAATATTACGCATCGCAGAATATACAGAACGGCAACCGGCGGAGGCATAGCAGACTATTTATTTGTGGCAGAGATACCAATAGCACAAAGCCAATTTGTTGATGATATTCCAACGGATGAACTAGGATCATCGCTTGATACTTACGACTATGAAATGCCAAACGAAAACATGAAAGGCTTAACGTCTATGGCAAACGGTATTTTGGCTGGTTTTTTTGACAGCACTGTTTGTTTTAGCGAGTCATACCTTCCTTATGCTTGGCCTAGTGCTTACCAGCTAACGACTGAGCACGAAATAGTAACCGCTGCCGCACTTGGTAATACGCTAGCTGTTTTAACAAAGGGATACCCATACTTATTTAGCGGCATAACGCCTGACTCTATGGCTGGTCAAAAGTTAGAGTCTAATCAGTCGTGCACAAGCGCTAGATCTGCAGTCATTGTAAATGGCACGCTTATATACGCTAGCCCTGACGGATTAATAGGCTTAACAAGTGGCGGATTAACAATGCTAACCAATCAAGTTATCACGCGTGAGCAGTGGCAGGAGTACGAGCCAAGCACTATCGAAGCTTATCACCAGGAGGGGCGCTATCTTGCTTTTTACGGTGCCAACTTAGATAAAGCGTTTATTTTTGATCCGAGCAATGGTGACTTTAGACACTTTACAGCAACAGCAATTTGCGGATTTAATAGTCTCGTTGATGATGCTTTGTATACATGCCAGGGCGCAAACCTTAGTAAGTGGGATTCTAATCCATCGCTAATGAGTTATGAATGGCGCTCTAAAGAGTTTTCGGCTAACGACTTAAGCTTTGCGTGCGCAATGGTCAAAGGTGTAGATACTCAGCTTGCAGGGCTTTATATCTACGCAGATAACGAGGTCGTATTGCATTTAGAGCCAGGGCAAATACCAAATTCAGCATTTAGATTACCGCCTACGCGTGGTAACTCATGGTCTTTTGAGGTTTACGGTCAAGGTGTTATCCATAGTGTTTCTATTGCCACAACTATGCGCGAGGTTGCCGCTTAATGACTAAATTAAAAAAAGGCGTGTTTCCTGGCATTGTCAGGCAGGGAAAGCAAAAGCCGGCTGATAGTGCCATGGCCGAAAGCATTGAAATATTAACCGGGCAACGTGGCAAAGGGAGTAATCGCGCTTTACTTGTTAGTGATCTGGTTAACCTGGATGACATGAAACGCAATGCGCTTATTAATAGCGCCAATGGTGGCACTAACATTGGCGGCTTGCCTATTACAACCGGCAGCGTTGAAAAACCACATGCACCCGTTGGATTATCAGCAACTGGCGGCTTTACTTTTATAGCAGTAACTTGGGATCACCCTACATACAGAGGCCATGCTTACGCAGAGGTGTGGCGAAGCGAGGAAGATACATTCGGCAGTGCTACACGCATAGCAACGGAAGTCGCGGACGTATTTAGCGACTCTGTAAATATGGGTGAAAAGTATTATTACTGGGTTAGATTTGTAAATACCGTCGATATGAAAGGGCCAACACAAGGCGCGAACGGCATTTACGCTGAAACAATCAATTCGGCTGAATCAATACTTGATGAAATTGGCGGAAAAATTGAAAGCTCCCACTTAGGCACTTTTTTAACGTCTGAAATTGGGAAGATACCTGCGCTTGATTTTATGCTTGGTGAACTTGTTGAAAACGAGATACCAGCTTTAAAGGTTAATATAGAGAATATTGGTGTTGATATTAACGCGTTAAGAACGGACGTTGATAAAAACATAGCCGACATACCAAGCATTAAAAGCGAAATAGAGGATCTAAGCGCCGAGCTACCAGAAGTAAAGCAGGGAATAACGGACCTAACCAATGATACAGAGGCAGCTAGGCAGGTAGCTGAAAGCGCTAAGCAAAGAGTTGAATCGGTAGAAATTAGTAGCGACTCACTTGCTAGGCAGTTAATTGAAAGCGCATCCATAAACGATATTAATTGGCAGTCCAATACAACTAAATTATATGAATTTGAATCATCGCTTGAAAATGTGAATGCGCGCATTGAATCTGAGTTTTTAACAAAATCAGAAGCTAACGAAGCAATAGCGGCGGCAGCAGAAACGATAAGGGTTGAGATAGAAGCAACCGGCTTAGCGTTGTCGGGCGACATTGAAAGCACTTACTATACGAAAGCGACAACAGATCAAGCTATTGCGACAGCAACACAGCTAATAAAATCTGAAATAGAGGACGTAAACGGCAATAGTATAGGCGCTTTGCTAGAGTCACAGCACTACACTAAAGTTCAAACCGATAGTGCAATAAGCTTTTCATCAGAGCAGATAAAATCAGAAATAGAGAACCCAACAGGCACTAGCCTGGGCGCATTACTTAACAGTGATTATTACACAAGCGTTCAAGCTGATAGCGCTATTTCAGCTTATGGGCAGCAACTTAAAAGTGAAATTGAAGATCCCAACGGTAACAGCCTGGGCGCAACATTAAAAACGGACCATTATACTAAAACTCAAGCCGATAGTGCGATAAGCGAAGCAACAACGCAGCTAGGCTCAGAAGTAACACAAGAAATAGAAGGCGCGATCAGCACTGTAAACAGCACTCTAACGAACAACTACTACACAAGTTCAGAAGCGGATCAGGCTATTGCGGTTGCTTCTCAATTTTTAAAGTCTCAAATTGAAGATCCTGAAGGCGTTAGTTTAGGTGCAACACTTTTCAATGACTACTCCACAAAAGTAGATACGGAGCAGGCAGTTTCAAGGGCCATCTTTGAGCTTGATAGCCAATTTGATCCACTTGCTCAATCTGTTATTGAAAACGCGATTGCTAATGACCTGGCTAACGACAGGCAGCAAATAATAACTGCAAATATTTTACAGACTCAAGAGGCCATAACGTCAGAGTCAGAGGCGTTAGCTCAATCAATTTCTGTTATTGAAACGCAGTTCAATAATAGTAGCGCTCGTATAACCGAGTTGAACAAAGCTATATCTAATGAAATATCATCTAGCGCACAAAAAATATTTCAACTAGACAGCAAGGTTGATAGTAATAAATCTTTCTTAGAAGTAAATTATCTTACTAATGTTGATACACAGGAAGCGATAAGCCAAGCTACAACGGCATTAAAGTCGGAAGTAGAGAGCGGGTTTAATGCGGTTTTAACGAGTGATTACTACACCGCAGCAGATACCGACAGTGCAATATCGCAGGCAAGCACGCAACTACAATCAAACATTGATGATATTAGTAGTGGACTATCTTTAAATTACTACACAAAAACACAAGCTGACGAGGCAATAAGCCAAGCCACAACAATCCTACAAAGCGCAATTGAAGATCCAGAGGGCGAAAGCGTAGCAGCGGACCTATACCAAAACTACCTAACGTCAACACAAACGGGCCTTGCAATATCAGAAGCGACCCAGCAGCTTAAAAGCGCAATTGAAGATCCAGAAGGCGACAGTCTAGCAGCAGATATTTACACTAATTTTTCAACAAAGACCGATACAAGCACAGCAATAAGCGAAGCGACAACCGCACTTAAATCAACATTAGATAGCGATATAGGCGGTATTGCATCTGATTTGCAAAACAACTACCGAACAGAAGTGGAAACAGATCAGGCAATTAGCCAGGCTACAACTGTATTAAAAAGCGAGATTGAAGATCCTGAAGGCAACAGTCTTGGCGCAACGCTATTTAATGAGTTTCAAACTAAAGTAGACGCAGAGCAATCGACCGCAAGCACAAACCAGCAACTTAGGGCAGAATTTGAACCAAGCGCTCAAGCCGTAATTGAAAACGCATTAGCAAATGACTTGGCCGAAAATCGAAGAACGCTATCGGAAGCGGATATAATTAGTAAGCAAAGCGTTATTGCGAATGATCAGCAAGCATTAGCAGAGTCTATATTTGTTCTAAATTCGGCTATAGATGAAAGTAAATCTAGCTTGTACCAACTGCAAACCACTTTCGCAAGCAAGACACAAGCAACCGCTCAAGACCTTTTAAAGCTTGATAGCAGTGTAGGTGATGTGAAAGCAGACTTAGTTAATAACTACTTTACTAGCGCAGACGTTAACGAAGCCATAGCAAGTGCAGACACCGCTTTGCGTGCAGCGATTGAAGATCCGGACGGCGATAGTGTCGCCGCAAACTTGCAAGTTAATTACTACACAAGAGCCGCAGCAGATAGCGCAATAAGTCAGGCGACCACACAGCTTAAAAGTGCGATTGAAGATCAAGACGGTAACAGTATTGGCGCTGACTTATATGTAAATTACTTAACGAAAACAGAAACAAACCAAGCTATAAGCGCAGCAGCAACGGCACTCCAATCGAACATCGATGATAACCAAGCATTGCTCACTTCTGATTATTACACTAAGGCCGATACTGATAATGCCATAAGTTCAGCAGTTACTAGCCTTGGTTCAGAGTTCGATACTGAAATAAGCAATGTAAATTCATTACTGCAAACAAACTATTATACAAAAACGGACACTAACAGTGCGATTAGCAGCGCGACAACACAGCTTAAAAGCGCCATTGAAGATCCGGACGGTTCAAGTATAGGCGCTGATTTATACAATAACTTTTACACTAAAACAGATGCGGACGGCGCAATAAGTAGCGCTAACCAGCTACTAAAATCCGTCATTGAGGATGCAAGCGGTAATAGTGTAGGTGCCAGCCTGCAAACGCTTGGCGAAACCGTAGCGACAAATGAGGGAGAATACAGTGCACTATGGGGCGTTAAATCAACAGTAGCAGGACTAACAACAAGTGTAGGCCTTGTGAATGATGGTATTGAGCCTATATTTGCCGTTAAAGGGGCCAAGTTTTCCATAATAACAGATCAAGATCCTACTAACTTAACACCTGTATTTGCTGTTTCGGATGGTAAAACAGTGATCAACACGGCTATCATTGATGAAGCATTCATAAAAAGCTTGGTTACTGACAACTTACTTGCAAATCGTTTGCTTGTTGGCTCAAGGCTGACAACGCCGTCAATTAACTACAACCCAAGTAACGGCGCACGAAGCGGTAATTTTTCAATTGACCCCGGTGGCAACATGCTTGCAAAGAGCGCGACACTTGAATCAGTTACGATTAAGGATAGTAGCGGCAACGTTGTAATGTCATCTACCGGCGCAATACCTTTATCTAAAGTAACCGGCTTGGGAGATTTAGCCTCTAAAGACTCGCTTGGTTATAACGAACTTAGCGGCAGGCCAAACCTAGGAGCTTTCGCATTTCTAAGTGAGCTTGGGTATAACGACTTGAGCGGCAAGCCTACACTTGGAAGCCTAGCCTCTAAAAACTCATTATCCTATAACGAAGTAACAGGAAAGCCGGCACTTGGCTCTTTGGCATATTTAAACTCGTTAGCTTATGACAATATAACTGGAAAACCTTCACTTGGTCCGTTCGCGGGACTTAGTAAAATTTTGAGTTCAAATATAACAACGTATATTGCAAATGGCGCGATTGGCTCAGCGCAAATAAATCAAGCGTATATCAATCAGCTATTTGGTCAGGATGCGAGCTTTTACGGCACTGTTTACGCGGAAAATTTAAGCGGCGATGTTACAGACACTATAACCAAGCCGGTAAACTTAACGCAAATAAGCGGAAGCCAAACCCAAATAGCAACACTTAACATTGCTAGCGCGACATTCGCAAGAACGCTATATATAAGAAAGATAAAAGTTAGTATTCCCGATTCAGGAGAAAGTGGATCAAATCAATATAAGTCAACGACACTTCATGTAAGAACAACATCAGGAACTAATTTAACTTCAAACTCAGGCCAAGGCGCTGAGGGAGTAGAGGATACAACGTTAACTATTAATGCAAACACTACGTATGCAATATCACTAAGGGTTAGCACTAACGCATCACCTATAACTGACACATTTACTGGCACCGTTTACCCTAAAGTTTCTCAACAAGACGTTTTATTTCAACTATTCAAGAAGGGAAACGCTTTAGGGTAATGGATAAACCCCCCAATATAGGTTAATATTTTATCACAATGGAAAAGTCATACCTGCAATGCGTATCATGGGATAAACACCGTGATCGGCTTAAAGAGCCAATAACTCGAATAGGCAATATTGCAAACGACCCACACCTATACCAAGAAATCGACAAAGCCTGCTCAAACGAGTGGGCTTTTTTGTTTTTGGTGCCGGATGGTTTTTTTATTTTGCGCCCTCGCCATATTGAAAACCAAACGTTTATCGAAATAACTGTAGCGTCTTGCCACGGCGGGAATGCTACGCAGCGTTACCTAAATCACATCATTAGGCTTGCTAAGTGCGGCAAGGCTCAATTTATCGAATTTGCAACCGCTAGACGCGGGTTTAACAAAGTAGCTCCCTTACATGGCTGGGCTCACGCTGGCGTGCGTGATGGTTTAACCTTGTGGCGACACTTTTTAGGGGATTAAGATTCATGGGTAAGTCCAACGAAGTCAAAGAAACAGAGTATGAGAAAGAGCTTGCCAAGGTATACGGCGAAGAATGGGCTTACTACCAAAAAAGTATTGTGCCATTTGAAAACCAAGTTATTGACGAAGCAAAACAAGCCAATGACGCAAGCGTTTACGATGACATAGCCGAGAACACAAACCTTGGTTATAAAAAATCATTTTCGGATGCCAGCAATAACGCACTTTCAAGTATGGAAGCGAACGGCATAAACCCAAACAGCGGCAAGTTCAAAAACGTTGTTAGCGATATGGCCGACAATGAAGCATCAGTAACAAGTGATGCAAAATCACGCTCACAGGTTGCGGGGCAGGAGCGTTACACAGGCAAGATGAGCAATGTAATGGCTATGGGGCAAGGACAGTCACAGGAAGCTACAGCAACGCTAAGCGATATTGCTTCAAGCTCACAGCAAAAAGCGTTCAACGATGCAAATAATAGCAGGCTGCAAAGTGACTCTATTCTAGGTGCGGCTGGCGCGGTTGCAGGTGCGGCAGGAAGCTATTACAACAATTTGCCAGCGGATACCGGACTCGCTGATATGGATAATGTAATTACAGGCACGCCAAATAACGACCCTAACAACTGGACCGTATAGGAGAAACTTATGGAAGATGATTTTGATTACGACATTTACAGTGTTGATAGCTCAGATATTAGAACCGATAAATATCAAAACGCTTTAGCCGATCTAACCCGCCAGCAATTTGAAGATTATAAAACACGTTTTTTACCGGTCCAGGAGGAATTGTTTGGTTTAGCGACAAGCGACAAATTGCTAAATGAACAAATGGCTCGCAATGAAAAAAATATAAACACCTCTTTCAATCAATCGAAAGTGGCCGAGTCGCAACGCTTGGGGCGATACGGTTTAACGCCAGATGAAACAAAGCAAAGCAGCGCCAATACAGGCTTATTAAAAAGCCTTACAACGGCCTCTGTAAACAACGAAACACGCGAGTCAGTAGATGATTTGCAAAACTCAATTTTAACGGGGCAAGGCGGCGCGCCTAAGTCTCTAGCTGATATAGGTGGTAAATAATGGCTTATTCAATCATGCAGGCCGGGCAGAGCACAAAAAGCAAGGCCACAGGCTCGCTTAAATCTCTATCTGATATGGAACAAAACCGCGATATGACTAACGAAAACTTAGACCAGCAGCAGAAAAGTTCGCAGATGAGCGGTGCCGCTTCTGGAGCAATGATTGGCACTCAAATAATGCCTGGCTGGGGAACAGCTATTGGTGCGGCGGTTGGTTTTGTTGCGGGTTCACTTTAAGGGGTAATGTATGGCAGGCGCATTTGTAGACGGGGCGTTAAAGGGCTTTGAAATGATGGAACGCCATCAATCACGCAAGGACAATAAAGCTCGCCTTGCTGATATGGATAAGCGAAACGATCAGCGTTATCAAGACGGCCTTGATAGACAAGCTCAGCTTGATAATGAGCGCATTCAAAACCGCGAGCAGGACGTTAAATGGCGTGAAAGCCAAGCTAATGAAGGTAGTGAATATCGCAATAAAACGCTAGAAGCTAACCAGCAACAAAGACAGTGGCAGCAAAATTTTCAATCACAACAGGCTCAGTGGCAACAAGATCAGCAGGCAATACCTGTAGCGTGGCAGTCATTCAGAGAAACAGGCCAAATACCGGAAGATTTAAACGATGTACTTTCGCGCAACAAAGGCATGGACCCGCGTACTTACATGAAGCCTGAATATCGTGAAGCGGTAAAAGGATTAAGCACAAAGCTTGATACCGTTATTAAAAGCGGAAATATGGCCGAGGCTAATTCGGCAGAAACAATTAAATTATTTAACGGTGTATTTAAAGACAAGATAGATTCATCCGTTGGGCAGTATGATGAAACCGTAAAATCAAAAATTGCGAGTGTGGATTTTGCTGGTTTTGTACCGGCAGAACGTGAAGATGGAAGCGTTGCCCTGGCGTTACAAGTTACCTATGAAAATGGCGCAAAAGAAATCAAGCCAATGACCAAAGGCCGAACGTCTGAGGGCGATGATCCTGTAATGACCTACACGCCTAAAGAGCTAGTTGGCACCATAAAAACACGCGCAATGATGGCGGATATGATAGAACGTCCGGAATACTGGGACAAAATGGGGAACGAAGTTGCTGCAAATTTCGGCCGTGGCACAAAAGCCAGCTCAAGCCGTGGTAGCAGTAACGACTACCAAAAACAACTTAACTCTATTCAAGATGAAATGACCAAAGCACTTGCCAAAATAGAAGGCGGATCAGACTTAGACTACCTAGACGAAGGTGGCAGAGAAAAAGCTAAAGACAGAGTTAAGGCGCTTTATCAAACCCGCATCGAGCAGCTTCAACAGTCTTATGGCGCATCACCTAGCAGCCAATCACTCAAGCAAGAGCAGGGCGGCGCTAACATGGCCGACCTTAGCGATGATGAATTACTACAACAACTTACCGGTTCGTTAGGAGCGCAATAACATGGCAGATAAATTACAACTATTAATTGAAGCTAACGAGCGCGGACTATTAAAAGGCAAGCACAAAGCCATGTATGACGAAGCGGTAAACCGTGGACTTATAAAGCCTAGCCAGCCAGAAGCAGAAGGCGGTTTGTCTGCAGCATTTGGCGCGGGTGTTGATAAAGTACAAGAGCTAGGCTATCGAGCGGTTAAGGGCTTTACTGACGTTGGTGTACCAGAAGAAGAACAAACAGACGCTATAGGCCGCACTATAGGCCAAGGCGGTAAATTATCTAAATGGGCTCAAGAAGGGATTGATCGCAACGTTAAAGAGCAACAATCATACGAGCCAACAGTAAAATCATATAAGGACATTGATGGTCTTAGCCGTTTAGGTAGTTACACCGGCGAGCTAGTTGCAGGTTCTTTGCCTTATATGGCTGGCGCGGCTACCGGTGTTGGTGCGTTTGGTATGGCTGGCGGTTTGTCTAACGAAGCATACGAGAAACAACCAGAAGGCGAAAAGGACGAAGTTAAAGCCGTGGCATCCGGTGCCGGCCAAATGTTACTTGAGCGTTTAGGTATCAAGGTTAGCATGGGTCAACTTGGTAAAGACATTTTAAAAGATGGCGTAGTCGAAACGGCCAAACGAATGGGCAAGGGCGAGCTTGTTGATGCTGTACGCGATCCAAGTTTTGCTAAGCGCATATTCAAAGGTGCTGTAGGTGAAGGCTTAACCGAAACAGGGCAAGAAGCTTTGGCGCAATGGGGCGCAGGTAAAAGTATTGATGAATTTGAAGGTTTAGATGAAGCCTTTGTGAGTGGTCTTTTGGTTGGCGGTGTTATGCGTACCGGCTCAGAAACGGCGCAAAAGGTTATGGGCTATCAACAAAAATCAGCAGAAGCCGTTAAGGAAGGTGTTGATCAGCTTGTAGAAGCAGGCGCAGCACCAGAAGAAGCCATTGAAACAGTTAAAAAGCAGCAGTATGACTCAGCAATAAAGCAAGGCTTTACAGAGGTTGAAGCCTCAGCGATTGTTGCCCGTACCATGAAAGAAAAGTTTGATATTGATGATCCTGTATTTACAGCGGCGGCAGAGCCAGCGCAGCAAGCGGAACTACAAGCCGAACAAGCTCAAGCGGTACCAGAAGATACGCAAACGCCAGAATTTAAAAATGATGAAGTTGATTATGATGCACCAACAGCCGCAAGACAGGCAGGCTTTGATGAAACAGCAAAATCGGCCGGTCAGTATGGCGATATGCTTACAAGTCCCGTACAGCAATCGTTATGGGATTTAGATGCAGGTAATAATGCGCCTACAGTAGATGAGCGAGTAAAAGCGGCAGCGCTTGACAAGTCACCAACGCCAGAAGACCGTTTTAGCCCGATTAAATACCAGCATGAAGGCGAGTTGTTATCGCAGGAAGCACAGAACGCGCAAAATGTGCAAGGCATAGACAATGCACCTATAGATGGTCAGATAGTGCCAGAGCAAGGCAAGTTGCCAACAACAGGTCAAACTAAAAACCGTGAAATGCGTGAACAAAAACAAGCTGATCTTGAGTCGCAGCCTAAAGGCATTGAACAAAAAGATATTATTTTTGGTGAAGATGGTCGGCCTCAGCAACGTGCAGCAGAGCAGGTTAAGCAAGCCGGTAAAGACTCGCAAAACTTATTACCACAAAAAAATATTGTTTTTGCTGATAACGAAAGCGGCGTTAACGTAGCTAAAAATGGTGAAGCATTTAAGACGAAACGTGATGCGCTATTGAGCAAAGAAGCGCGCGCCGCACGCAGAACAGGCCAAAAAACAAAAGCGGTAAGTTTTGATAATGGTTTCGGCTGGACGATTAAAGGCGATGATAGCGCTAAGCAAGATCCAGAACAGGCAGCATCGGAGCAAAGTCCTGAAACTGATACAGTTGCGCAAAATGAACAGGGCGATCAAGAGCAACTAGACCAACAAGAAGGCGAAGCTTTATCTTTAAACGTTGATGCGGAACAAGTAAAGAGCGAAGAAGGTAAAAATATCGCAGGTGAAATGATTGATGATGAATGGCAATCTTTTACGAAGGAGAGTGGTACCAAAAATATACCGCGTTCAGAAATGCCACAGATCAAAGTTGAGAATCGCGGCGCTATGGTCAATTTTATGAAAGCGCGTGACATCGACAGTGAAAAAAATGAAGTGCAAGCGAAGTCATTAAAGCCAACGCAGCAAGAATTTTCACCAGCCAAAGTTAAAAAGGCAATGGAGCTTGAGGGTGGCAACCGCTCTATACTTGTATCGAATGACGGCTATGTACTCGACGGCCATCATCAGTGGTTAGCCGCCCGCGAAAAAGGCGAGCTAATAAAAGTAATCCGCTTAAATGCGCCAATTGAGCAGTTGGTACTATTGGCCAAAGAAATGCCCAGTACTGAAATACAGGGTGATACAGGCAAGCAAAGTGGTAAATCAACTGCCACAGATAATGGTAAAGCTGCCACTTCAAGTAAATTAAATGACGATATTGGTAAATTAGTTGACCAAGAAGGCATTGAAACTGCTGGTAATGGTAATGGTAAATTAATTGAGCAAGAGCCGGTAACCCCTGAGCAAACGAGAGAGTTCCCACTAATACTAAAAACAACTAAACGTAAATGGCTGCAAAGCGAAGCTAAGAAACAGGGGCCAAAAAAGGGCTCGCCAGGCTTTGATGTTGCCATGGCTAAAATAGAAGAAGGTTATGAACCAGCCATTGATAAAGCACTTGCGGAATCTTCCTTTGAAACGTATCAAGAGTTTAATAGCGATACACCGCAAAGCATTAATCGCCAAGCTTACAGCGAACTACGTAAAGAGTTTGGCTATGATAAAGCGCCACCGCCAGACACGATTAAGCCAAATAAAAATGCAGAGCCGCCTAAGAGCGGTTTTTCTTTGCCTGAAAATCGGAAGGCTTATGGCTGGGACCGTGTTGAGCTATCGAAAAACTATACAGCTAATGAGCTAGATGCTTGGATTAAAGAGCTGAGCAACGATCCCGAAAATCAGGTAAAAGACGGAATTTATACGCTAGACACCAAGACTCGTAAAAAAATAGATGCGCTATCTTGGGCTGTTTATTACATTCAAAAAGAGCAAAAGCAAAGCTCCCCACCTAAAAATAAGAGCGACACGATCCCAGCGGAAACTAGCCAAGCAGCAGTCAAGCAACTATCAAGCAAGCCAAAACCAGCTAGCCTACAAGAAAGCATTGATGACTTTGGTGAAAAGCTTGGCGGCGCACGTAAAGATGCATGGGGCGGTTTTAGTGAGGCAATACAAGATCAGCAAAGCACGACTGAGCTACCATTAAGCAAGGCATGGCCTGAACCTAATTACAAAGAGCTTGTAGAAAAAGGAGTTAGTGCGGAGTCAGTAGCGCTAATTGCTGCAATGAGAAGTGAAATACCGCCAAAGCCACGAGTTGCTCGTAAGGTTGCAAGATGGGCAGAAAAAGTTAATACCCTAAAATCGTTTGCATCAGACTTAATGAGCGGCGAGCGTGATGTAGCAAGCGTTATACAAAGAATGCGTAATCACAGCTCAAACTTATCGGCAATTGTTGACGCGCTCCCCTCTATTGCAAAGGCCGACACTGAAACATTAAAAACCGTTTCTGGCTACCGTATAAATTCTGGCAGTTTCTCTGTATTTGGGGGTAAAACATACTCGCCTAGTAAGGTGTTTTACTTTATAGAGCGAAACGGGCGTCCTATTTATGATGGTGCTAGTGAATCGCTAAGTGATGTACAGGCGTTACTAACTAAAGTAATTAAAGCGGACCAAGCCGATGGCTCTAATGCTACAAACGGTAAAAAAAGTAAAATCAGTGTTTATCGTGACCGATACACTAAAGATATTTATTTAGGGTGGAAAGGTGCAAGCGGTGTTTTAAAAATAAAATCATTTAACGATTTAACTGCCGCCAGAGAATATCTTAAAAATAACCGTCAAGAAGTCGAGCAAACGCTACAGAAAATAAAAGAAACACCTAGTATGCGTAAGCCGGTTAATGCCGAACGCATAGGGCCAGAACGCTATGCTGAAAATGTAACGCCCGATACGTTTGGTGAAACGTTTGGGTTTAGAGGTGTAGAGTTTGGTAATTGGGTAGAACAAGCTAAGCGCCAAAAGAATCTAAACCAAGCTTACGATGGACTAATGGATTTAGCTGAAGCATTAGACTTACCACCAAAAGCATTAAGTTTAAACGGTAAGCTAGGGCTTGCATTTGGTGCGCGCGGTAAAGGTGGTAAAAATCCTGCAGCTGCACATTACGAACCAAACAGCGTTGTTATTAATCTTACTAAAAAAGCCGGTGCAGGTTCTCTAGCGCACGAATGGTGGCACGCACTGGATAACTACTTTGGTAAGCAAAGGCCTAACAAAGAGTTTATAACTGAGTCGCCGTACACACTATCCACAGATGAAATTCGCCCTGAAATGGCAAACGCTTTTAAACATGTAAGAAATGCCATCGTGCAAAGCGGATTGCCTGAGCGCTCAAAGCAATTAGACACCAGACGTTCTAAAGCTTATTGGGCAACGACTATCGAAATGACAGCGCGATCATTTGAAACTTACATTATAGATAAATTAAAACAGCAAGGCATAACTAACGATTACCTTGCAAATGTAGTGTTTGATGAAGCGTGGACTGCTGCGGAGTCACTAGGTTTAGAATCAGATAACACCTACCCATACCCAAACAAAACTGAGCAAGACAAAATAAACTCTGCTTACCAGACCTTGTTCGACACTATGGAAAACGAAAATACCAACGATGGAATACGTTTATTTTCTAAGTCTAAAAAAGCAAGCAATGCCAAAAAAATAAGTGCAGATGAGGCGCAATTAATAGCAGATAAGTTTATCAAAGGTTTAAAAGGTGCTAGCGGCATTACTGCGAATGTAATTGAGGACACTAAAACTGCAGAGAAGTTATGGCGTATGAGCTTAGATGGCTCAAATGTAAAAGGAGCTTACAGTGAAAGTAGTAAAACTGTTTATGTGATAGCAGAAAATATTGAAAGCATGCAGGATCTTAGGCAAACATTGGCGCATGAAACTATCGCGCATGGTGGACTTGATACGGTTATTGGTAAAGAGGCCAAACAAGAGTTTATTGATCGAATTAAAAAAACTAAAGGCCGCAAAGCATTTGAAAAGTACTGGAAGGATGCAAACAACGATTATTGGGATGCAAGCCAGGACGTTAAAGCTGAAGAAATATTTGCCCGCTTTGTAGAGAGCGAACCAAATAAAGGCGAAGTTAAATATTGGTGGAATGCACTTAAACGCTTTGTGCGTGCACAACTTGATAAGCTTGGCGTTGTTTATCGTGAGGATGATGAAATAACAGCAATGCGTGCAATGCTAGAAAGCATAGTTAAAGGATTTAAAGCGCAACGTGAAACATCAAGCAATCAGAGCTCGAGCTTGGCATATAGCCAATCAGATAAAAAATTTAGCCGCACAGTCGAAGAAGATACCCGTACACCGAAACAAAAGCTAGGACTCCAAGAGCAAACGCGTGAAACCATAGCCGATAAAGCCAAAGCTAAAGCAAGCGAAACCGTTGATACGCTAAAAAGCTCATCATTTTGGCAGCGCTTAAATGAGGGCGTGTTTGATGGTTTAGCCGGAATTAAGCGAGCAGAGGAGAGTGCGGGGGTAACTGATCCTAATAAGCAGGGCTATGTTAGCGCTCGTTTAGCTAGCGGACTATCGGATGTATTGCATGGTGTATTTAATTACGGTGCACCAGTGTGGAAAGATGGCATTATTCAGCGCAAAGAAAACACGAAAGGCTTGCTTGAAGTGTTTGGCATGGTAGGAGATGACCTAAACAATTGGCTTGCATGGATGGGCGCAAACCGCGCTGAAAAATTAAAGGTGCAAGGGCGAGAAAACAACTTAACCCAAACTGATATTGATGAATTAAAAGCATTAGCTAATGGTAAAGAAGAACTGTTTGAGCAGACCCGGCAAGAATACAACAAAGTAAACTCTGCCATTCTTGATGTGGCACAGGGCGCAGGTTTATTAAGTAGCTCGCAACGCAGTGGCTTTGATGAAGAATACTACGTACCGTTTTTCCGTGATATGGGAGAAACAGACGGCGAGCTAGACGATATTAAACGCATGATAGTAGAGCCGCATATGCGTAAAGGTATTGCCAGCCAGTCAGCTAAAATTAAAGAGCTTAAAGGTGGTGAGCAATCAACTAAAGATCTGCTTGAGAATATAATATCCCGTCAAAGCACGTTGCTAGATGCTTCCCTAAAAAATAAAGCTATGCAAGAGGTAACCGACAATCTTGTAGGGACTGATTATATGCAGGCAGAGGCAAGCGAAGAAATAGCCAACTTGAGCCAGCAAGACCTAAATAAACTACATCGTGTAAAGGTAATGCGTAACGGTAAAGCACAGGCTTATATGGTAAGTGACCCTGCATTACTAAGAGCGCTAATTCAAATAAATGATGCTGGCAGCCAGAGCTTATTCAACAGAATGGGGCGAAGCGCAAAACGGTTTTTAACAGCAGGTATAACCTTATCCCCAGACTTTATATTTAAAAACTTTGTACGTGATGCGGCTCATGCTTGGATGATCAATAAAGATGGCTTTACGTTTGGTAGTGACAGCATAAAAGGACTTAAAAAAGCATTTAAAGAAGATGAAGCCTATCGCGATTTAATATTTAGCGGTGCTGCATTCCAAGGCGGCTATATTCATGGCGCGGATCCTGAAGCAGCAGCGCAGCAAACAAGGCGGGCACTTCGCAGTAAGGGATTAACTTCAAATGAAATAGACGGCTATCTTGATACCGTTCTTAATAGCGGCGCAGAGCTACTAGAAAAATACAGAGGGATCAGCGATAAGGTAGAAAATGCAAACCGACTAAGTACTTATGAAGCGGCGCTTGCAGCAGGTAAAAGTAAACGGCAAGCAGCGTATGAAAGTAAGGATTTAATGGATTATAGCTTGAAGGGTAACTTTAAACTTATTGGCACCATGATTGATATGTTGCCTTTTTTTAATGCACGTTTGCAGGGCATGAGTAAGCTAGTTAGAGCAGCAAAAGCAAGCAGTGATGATCGAGTATTGAGAGTGCTTAGTGCGAACTTAGCAATGAAAGGCATTAAGGTTGCTGCGTTTAGCTTGGCCTTGGCCGCAATGAATGATGACGATGAAGAATACCAGCAATTGCCTGATTGGGATAAAGATATGAACTGGCATATTTTCGCTGATGGTGAGCACATAAGAATACCTAAACCGTTTGAGCTAGGTATTATTTTTGGCACCATGCCAGAGCGCATGTTCCATTACGGAACGGGAACGCAAACAAATAAGGACCTGGGCAAAGCAGTTGCTAACGCTGTATTTAATACAATGGCATTAAACCCAATACCGCAAATGGTATTGCCTGCAGCAGAAGTGATGATTAATAAATCATTCTTTAAAGGTTCGCCTATTGAAGGGATGGCCGACCAAAACAAACAAGCTGAGGATCGTTACAACGCATATACAAGTGACACAGCCAAGGCAATTGCGCAACAGTTTGGTGTTTCACCTAAAAAAGTGGAACATTTGATTAAAGGTTATTCAGGTACGATTGGTGGTTACGTGTTGGGCGCGAGTGATATTGTGGCGCGTCAAATAACAGGGAAGGAGTCACCAGATACGCCAGTTAGCCGTTATCCTGTAATCAAAGCGTTTTATCAAGGTAGCGGGCCAAAAACTAACACTAAGTTTTCCAATGATTTTTACGAGGCATTAGATGCGGCTAACCAGGCTTACGGAAGCTATAAGCGCGCAATGGAGTTGGGCGATACAGCAAGGCAGAAAGAGCTTATAGAAAAAGACGGCCAAAAATTACGCTCTAAAGCAACGCTGGCTAAAGTTCAGCGCATGATCTCTAAATTACGAAAAATCCAAAAAGCGATAAATGATAATGACAATTTAGACGGGAAGCAAAAGCGCGAAAAGCTGGACGAGATACAGAGCAAGATAAATGCTATTTACCATAAAGCGTATGTAGCTTTAAATTTAGGTGAGTGGTAGAAATAAAAAGCCCTCAATTAAGAGGGCTTTTAACAGAGTATTGGAACAATCAACCTACCATATTAAATTAGAGACAAAGATAAGTGCGCCACAGCATAAGCCAAAAAACAATGCGAAGGCTTCTTGTCTTTCACGCCATGCCGCAGAACCCATATTTAAGAATAGCAAACTAAGTAACATAGCAGGCAAACCAAGAAGCCAAGTTAAATTGGTTCCAATTGATAAGCCAATGATCATACTGGCAAGCATTAAAAAAATGTGCATGCTTGTACGCCTTAAGTTAAATAATAATTAAAGGTAGCGAGTAATTGCAGTTAAGTCTACGAGTGATAGAAGGATATATTTACGCAAAATAGTTTTACCACAATATTACCACTGTTTTACCACAGTGTTATTACGAACTATTTTTAATTGGGTTTAAGGTGTTGTTTTTGGAGGATTAAAATGGTCGGTATGGAGAGATTCGAACTCTCGACCCCTGCCACCCCATGACAGTGCGCTACCAAGCTGCGCCACATACCGATTTGTATGCAATAGTACGTGTATTTTTTTAAAAATCAATAAGCGATTGTTTGTTTGGGTGTTTATTACGCAAGAGACCTAAAAAGGCACTCTTGCGGTGTATTAATTGGCTAGTCTTTATTTAACCACTTTTTGATCGAGTCATACATCTCATCTCGTATTAATGGCTGAGCTTTTTTGTTAGGGTGTAAACTATCGTTTTGCATTAGCTCAGGTTGACCAGCAACATCGAGCATAAAAAAGTTCATTAAATGCGCATTTGTTTCTTCGCTAACGCGCGAAAAAGTGTCTGTAAACATTTTGCTGTAACGCGGACCGTAATTAGGGGGAATGTAAATCTCCATTAAGGCGGTCATCGCATTAGCTGCTTGGCTTTTTTGAATAAGAGACGTTAAGTTAGTTTGCATTTTTTTGACTGGAAAACCACGTAAACCGTCATTAGCACCTAGCTCAATAAGTACATGAGTGGGTTCGTATTGCTCAAGCAATGCATCTAAACGGCGTAGGGCTCCACCAGATGTTTCGCCACTAATACTGGCGTTGATAAGTTCAATGTCGGCTTGTTCGTCATCGTATTTATCTTGTAACAATTTTACCCAGCCTTCTTCTTGTCGAAGTCCGTAGGCTGCGCTTAAACTGTCACCGAGTATTAAAATCGTGTTGTCGGCTACTGCACTCAGCGGTTTGATAACTAAAAATAAAATGAATACTAAACGAAGGATTGAATGAGTCATATGTCAGCGCTTTCTCAATTAAATATAATTCAGGTTAATGGTTTGTCTAAAGTAGTCTCTACCTTTGAAGGTGAGCTGCCCATCCTCAGCGACATCAGCTTTAATGTCAAGCATGGCGAGTCTGTTGCTATTGTTGGCACGTCGGGCTCTGGTAAATCAACGTTACTCAGTTTATTAGCAGGGCTGGATACCGCAAGCAGCGGCGAAATATTTTTAGATGGCGAGCCATTACACAATTTAGATGAAGAAGAGCGTGCTGCACTGCGCGCGGCTAAAATTGGATTTGTGTTTCAATCGTTCATGTTAGTACAAAGCTTAACTGCACTAGAAAACGTTATGCTGCCAGCAGAGCTTGCTGGTGAAAGTGACGCAAAAGAGCAAGCAATTGCATTACTTGAAAAAGTAGGCTTGAGCCATCGAATTGACCATTACCCGTCGCAACTCTCTGGCGGTGAACAACAGCGTGTTGCTATTGCGCGAGCATTTATTGGTACGCCTAAAATATTGTTTGCTGATGAGCCTTCGGCTAATTTAGACAGCAAAAACGGTAAAATGATTGAGTCGTTATTATTTGATTTAAACACGCAACACGGCACTACGCTTATTTTGGTTACTCACGATGAAGGGCTTGCACAAAAATGTGAGCACATTATTCAAATAGAAGCTGGCTTACTGGTAAAAAGCCAAGTAGAGGACGTTGCTAATGTGGGTTAAGTTAGCGCTTAAGTTATTTTCGCGAGAATTTCGCCGTGGTGAGCTAACAGTTATAAGCGCAGCTATCGCCCTTGCTGTTTTAACCGTGCTTACACTGTCTATGGTTACTGAGCGAATAGGGCAAAGTATTGCGCAAAAAAGCAGTGCTTTTATTGCAGCAGACCGTGTACTTGCAAGCGATCATGTTCTCGACACTGCTTTTATTACTAAAGCACAGAGCCAAAATTTAAAAACGGCGCAAATGGTGTACTTCGACACTATGTTGTTTGCCGATGATGAAATGCAGTTTAGCTCAGTAAAAGCGGCATCTAATGCGTACCCGTTAAAAGGGCAGTTAAAAGTTAAGGATACCTTAACAGGTGAAACTAAGGTTGCTAATAGCGGACCAACGTCTGGTAATGTGTGGCTAAGTGAATCAGTATTTTACAGTTTAAATATTGATATAGGCGCGCAAGTAGAGCTTGGCGCTGCATTATTTAATGTTTCAAAAGTTATTGTAGAAGAGCCCGATGCGCCATTTAATGTATTTTCGAGCAGCCGCCGCGTGCTTATTAATATTGACGACGTGGCAAAAACCGAAGTTGTGCAGCCGGGTAGTCGTGTTTATTATCGCCAACTTTATGCAGGTAGTGAGGCCGATATAAATAGCTTTTACGAGTGGCTCAAACCACAAATGAAAGAAAACCAACAATGGTACGGCGTTAAAGACCGTCAATCACCTATTTCAAATAGTTTAAACCGCGCAGAGAGCTTTTTATTGCTCGCTGGCTTATTGGGTATTATTTTAGCCGCAGTGGCTATAGCCGTTTCAGCAAAACGTTATTGTGAACGCCAATACGATCCAGTAGCGATGATGAAAACGCTAGGCGGTAGCCGTTCAATGATCCGCAAAATATACATGCTCCATTTATTGCTTGTATGTGCAATGGCGGTAAGTATTGGGCTGTTAATTGGTTATGGCTTGCAAGAAATAGCAACAAGTTACTTATCAAAAAGTATGGGCACAGAGCTACCTTTAGGTGGCTTTAAACCTTGGCTGGTGGCTATAAGTACTGGCGTAATTTGTGCCGTTATGTTTTCTATTAAACCGTTATTTGATTTATTTGATATTCCACCGCTTAGAGTGCTGCGCCGTAACTTAGGTGACAAGTTGGCAGTAAGTCGTGTGCATTTAGGCATGAGTGCGCTAACCGTGTTTTTATTAATGTGGTTATTTAGTAACAACATAAAAATAACGCTTATTTTGTTTGCCTCAACGCTTGCGCTAATTGGTGTGTTGTTTTTGATATCTAAATTAATATTTGGTGGCGGTCGAAAATTAGGGCTTAAGCCAGGTAACAGTTGGTCGCTTGCAATTGCATCTATTCAAAAGCGTGCAAATGTGAACGCGGTACAGTTAATTAGTTTTTCGTTAGCGATTAAATTACTGCTGTTTTTAGTGGTACTTAAAAACGACATGATATCTGATTGGCAGTCGCAACTTCCTGCCGATGCGCCTAATGCGTTTTTAGTTAATATTACGCAAAATGAGCTTGAGCCAATTAATGAGTATTTAGCACAAAAAGATATTCAGGTATCAGAGTTTTATCCCACTATTCGTGGACGCGTAAATGCGGTAAACGGCGAGTTGGTAGCACGTTCTGTATCGCTGCAAGACAACGAGAAAAAAGACGAAGAAGCACGTGCAGGTATTGGCCGCGAGCTAAACCTTACATGGCTTAAAGATGTGCCTGACCAAAATGAAGTAACACAAGGCACGTGGTTTGGTGAAAATGCGATGGCTGAAGCCTCAGTAGAGGAGTCGATGCTTGAGCGTTTAGATGTTGAGATAGGCGATACGCTTACATTTTTAATTGGTTCGCAGTCGTTCGACGCTAAAATCACCAGTGTGCGCAAAGTTAATTGGGCCACGCTTAAACCTAACTTTTTTATTATTTTAAGCCCAGATGTACTTGCAGATTTTCCGGCAACGTATATTTCGTCGGTACGTATAAACCCAGATCAAAAGCGTGATTTTAGCCAGTTATTGCGTACTTACCCTACTATTACAGCGATTGATATTGATAACTTTGTTAAGCAAATACAAACAACTATTTCGCAAGTATCACTCGCCATTGGCTTTGTACTTGCAATTGTTGTGCTGTGTGGCGCGCTTGTACTTATATCGCAAGTGCAAGCTAGTTTAGGTGAGCGTATGCAAGAAATTGTAATACTGCGAACGCTTGGCGCTAAAAGCCGATTAATTAAAAACGCGACCTTGTACGAGTTTTTATTACTCGGCGGTTTAGCTGGCTTAGTTGCTGCATTTTTTAGTGATATAGCGCTTTTAATTGTGCAGCAACAAATGTTTGATTTAGCAGGTAAGTTACATCCGCATATATGGATTATTGGCCCGGTAGCTGGCGGTGTATTTGTGGCTGGTTTAGGCTATTTAATGATTGCCCGAACACTTAAACAAAATACCCAAGGATTAGTGCGTGCCCTAGGGTAAGCTTAAACTAACATGCTCCTTCAAATGCCCACCTAACACGTGGGCATTTTTGTTTTTCTTTGTACTGGTAATTTATACAGTGCTCTGGCATTATTAGCGTAATTTAAAAATAATAACAATGGAGTGCTGTTTGGCCATTATTTTAGGGATCGATCCTGGTTCACGTTTGACCGGATATGGCGTTGTTGCCCACCAAGGTTCTAAATTTACATACTTAGGCAGTGGTTGTATTAAGTTAGCCGATCATCCTTTTCCGGTTAGGCTTAAAATGATCTATCAAGGCATTACACAGCTTATTGAGCAGTTTTCGCCAGAAACCTTTGCCATTGAAAAAGTATTTATGGCGCATAACCCCGATTCTGCTTTAAAGCTTGGCCAAGCTAGAGGCGCTGCTATTGTAGGTGCTGCAATGGCCGACTTGCCCGTATTTGAATATTCAGCTAGGCAAATTAAGCAAGCAGTAGTAGGTAACGGTGGCGCTGATAAAACTCAAGTGCAACACATGGTAAAAAATATTTTAAAACTACCAGGTACGCCACAGGCCGATGCAGCTGATGCACTCGCTATTGCGATTTGCCACGCTCACTCAGAACAAAATTTAATTAAACTAGCGGGTAGCGCAAGCAAAACCGTTAGAGGACGTTTAAGGAAATAACTATGATAGGCCGCTTAAATGGTATTTTAGTCGAAAAACAGCCACCAGAAATATTACTCGAAGTAAGTGGTGTCGGTTACGAAGTACAAATGCCAATGACCTGTTTTTACGATTTACCAAAAATTGGTGAAAACGCGATTGTTTACACCCACTTTGTAGTGCGTGAAGATGCTCAGTTATTATTTGGTTTTAATAATAAAGTAGAACGCGCTTTGTTTAGAGAGCTATTAAAAGCAAACGGCGTTGGGCCAAAACTTGGCTTAGCTATTTTATCGGGCATGTCGGCAAAGCAATTTGTAAGCTGTGTAAATAACGAAGACTCAACGTCGCTAGTTAAATTACCCGGTGTAGGTAAAAAAACAGCCGAGCGTTTAGTACTCGAAATGAAAGACAGATTAAAAGATTGGGGTAATGATTTATTTACGCCATTTAGCGACAGCGCAGTAATAGAGCCAATGAGCGATGCGACAATAGCTAATAACGCAGCCGATGATGCCGTATCGGCACTGCTTGCATTAGGTTATAAATTGCCACAAGCTCAAAAAGCAGTAAAATCGATAAGCAAACCCGATATGTCTACTGAGGTTCTTATTAGAGAATCTTTAAAATCAATGTTGTGAGTAACCCATGATTGAAGCGGATCGCTTAATTGATGCGACTGAAAAAACAAATGAAGACTCTATAGATCGTGCAATAAGACCAAAACTTTTAGCCGACTACAGAGGCCAGCCTCATGTTAAGCAGCAAATGGAAATTTTTATTGAAGCTGCCCGAACCCGTGGTGAAGCGCTCGATCATTTATTAATATTTGGCCCACCAGGGCTTGGTAAAACCACGCTTGCAAATATCGTTGCCAACGAATTACACGTAAGTATTAAAACAACATCCGGCCCTGTACTTGAAAAAGCAGGCGATTTAGCTGCGTTACTTACTAATTTAGAAGAAGGCGATGTACTGTTTATTGATGAAATACACAGGCTAAGCCCGCAAGTTGAAGAAATACTGTATCCAGCAATGGAAGACTACCAGCTTGATATAATGATTGGTGAAGGCCCAGCTGCGCGTTCTATTAAATTAGACTTACCTGCATTTACACTTATTGGTGCCACTACGCGAGCAGGCTCGCTAACATCGCCACTACGTGACCGTTTTGGTATTGTGCAGCGATTAGAGTTTTATTCTGTAGAAGATTTGTCGCACATAGTAGGGCGCTCTGCACATTATCTTGGTTTAGAAATGTGTGATGATGGCGCAACCGAAATTGCACAACGTTCACGTGGTACACCACGTATTGCAAACCGTTTATTACGCCGTGTACGCGATTACACACAGGTAAAATCTGACGGTACAGTAAATGCCGAAGTAGCTAAGCAAGCGCTTGATATGATTGACGTAGATAAAAGTGGTTTTGATTATATGGATCGCAAATATTTACTCGCCATAATTGAAAAATTTATGGGCGGCCCAGTAGGGCTCGACAATGTAGCTGCAGCTATTGGTGAAGAGCGTGAAACAATAGAAGATGTAATAGAGCCGTTTTTAATTCAGCAAGGATTTATTCAGCGTACTCCGCGTGGGCGAATAGTGTCTGACAGTGCATATCATCACTTTGGTTTACTTCCTAAAAAAGACTAGCCTCATCATATACATTACTTGCTGTGGTTTATTGCGCAGCAGGTAATTGACTTAGTATCCCTTTATTTCAAATATTTATACGGCTGGTATTTTATCCAAAACCTCAGCACACTGTTGCAAATGTTATTTCAAAATACTTATACGCTTTATAGTTAACTGTTAATTCACAGGGCGTTAAGACTCGCGAAGCTATCCTGCGTACCATTCAAACTAGTAACCGAATTACTTATTGTAAAATAGGTAGGGCAATTATTAGTTTATAAATAATACCAATCTGCTTATATATGGGGTCTACTTAACGTTAAGAAAATTACGCTAGAACTAGGCAAAAGTTTTTGTATCTAGTTGTTCTAAATAAAAAATTTTTAACGACGTTATAGTGCAATTTAATTCGTTAAATTGATCAAAGATTTATGCAGGTTGGTATAAAATATGTAGCGCACCAAATTGCAGGCAAAAAAAAGCCCGCAAAAAATGCGGGCAAACAACAAGTTGAAGGAAGTAATCCAGGGAACTATGTTTTACTGAATTTGGTTTTATCCAGAAAGAGTAAAACAATGTAATACGATAAAATATCCTATTACTAAGAACTTGGCTTAATGAAACTATCTCATTCAGTGCGCTAGTTCGGTATGGGAGAATAATACGTAAGATCACCTTTTTGTTCAAACTAGAAAATTTGTATTTTCAGATTAGAAAAACTAATTCGGTGAATTTTATTGCTGTTTGAATCTTGCGCGTTAATTAATCGTTAAATTTATAAGTTAATGAAATTTATAGCTTAAGTAATTTCTTTTGATGTGGCTCGGTATTAGTTTTACTGTTACGTGAAGGTAAGGCTTATAGGTTTTGAGTGTTTATGCTCTTATTTTGAATAAACGGCGCATTTTATGACGTTTTACTTATATATTTACGCATATTTATAGTTAGCGAGTTTATTTAAAAGATTAAATAAAATACTGAGGCAAAGGGAAATGCCAACTAAAGCTGTTTTTTAACGTTTTTTGTTGCCTATTCATAGCAATACCGTTGTCAGCTTGAAATGGACTAGATACACTAGATGCAACTTTTGACCGTATAAACGGTCATATTTACACAAATTAACCAATTTGCCGTATTTTGAAATTACTTAGGAGTTTAACGTGGGATCAGGGCTTAATTTTTTAGACCTAATTTTAGAAGCAAGCTTGCTTGTTCAGTTAGTGATGTTAGGGCTAGTTGCCATGTCTGTAATGTCGTGGACAATTATATTTCAGCGTAAAAAAGCAATATCAGATGCACTATCAAATGCTAAGAAATTTGAGCAAAAATTTTGGTCTGGTATTGATCTAAGTAAATTGTATAACGAAATATCGTCACGCAGCGGTCAGTCTCAAGGTATTGAAGCCTTATTTACTTCAGGCTTTAAAGAGTTTGCTCGTCATAAAAAGAATACATTTCAAAGTGCGAGTATTGTTATGGAAGGGACGCATCGTTCTATGCGTGTTGCGCTTTCTCGTGAAATTGAAAAAATTGAATCTAGCTTATCGTTTTTAGCAACGGTAGGTTCTATTAGTCCGTACATCGGTTTGTTTGGTACAGTGTGGGGTATTATGAATGCCTTTATTGCACTAGGTGAAGTTAAGCAAGCTACATTACAAATGGTAGCACCCGGTATAGCAGAGGCACTTATTGCGACTGCTATGGGTTTATTCGCGGCAATTCCGGCCGTTATTGCTTATAACCGCTTTTCAAATAGTGTTGAAAAGCTTGAGTCTCACTATATTAACTTTATGGAAGAGTTTGCTAATATTTTACACCGTCAAGCAGCTACACAAATAGAGGCACAAGCGAATGTATCAGCGTAAAAAGCGCCGTCCGGTCGCAGAAATTAATGTAGTACCTTACATTGATGTAATGTTGGTATTACTTATTATATTTATGGCAACAGCACCGCTTATTACACACGGTGTAAAAGTTGATTTACCTAA
Source organism: Pseudoalteromonas sp. NZS71_1 (assembly GCF_015864305.1). Taxonomy (NCBI): domain Bacteria; kingdom Pseudomonadati; phylum Pseudomonadota; class Gammaproteobacteria; order Alteromonadales; family Pseudoalteromonadaceae; genus Pseudoalteromonas; species Pseudoalteromonas sp. NZS71_1. Next base: position 102,591 of record NZ_JADYXM010000004.1, read on the forward strand.
AATGGAAGAGTCTGATTTAGTTGATACTAAAGATACTCCGCCCATTATTGCTTCAATTGATGCAGAGGGTAAATATTATGTAAGCGTAGGTACTGATCCTGAAGAGCCTATGGAAGCACTTGATGTTGCTGCGGTTATAAAATTACAGTTAATGAAAAACCCTGACGTGCCAGTTATGATTAAAGGCTCGGGTAAGGTGTCGTATCAAGAAGTATTATTACTAATGGATTTTTTGAAAAATGCAGGCGTACCATCAGTAGGATTAATGACTGAATCCTTTGAGGGGAAGTAGCTGTATGAATAGTTCAGTAGTAAAATCGATAGTACTTCATTTAGGAATTGGTGGTTTTTTGTATGCCTCTGCAAACATTCATCCGCCAGCACCTAAAGTAATGGAAGTAACGCTTAATTCGGCTATACCTACGCCAGATAAAGCAGTATCAGCCGTTACAGTTGATCAAAAACAAGTTGAGCAAAAAATTGCTGAACTTCAAAAGAAAGAAAAAGATAAAAAAAGTGCTGAAGACAAACGTATCCGCGATTTAGAACGCAGAGCGGCCAATGCACGTAAGCAACGCGAATCTGAATCTAGGCATATTAAAAAGCTAGAGCAAGAACGTAAAGCTAAAGAAAAAGAAACAGCCGAGGCGCAAGCACAAGCTAAAAAAGCACGTGCCATTGAGCAAAAAGAGCGCGCTAAAGCTAAGCAAGCTGAAAAGCAAAAGCAAGAAGCTGAAAGTGCAGCAAAAGCTGCTGCTGATAAGCGTAAAACCGAAGAAGACGCACTTAAAAAAGCAGAAGCTGAACGTAAAAAACGTGAAGAAGAAGCAAAAGAGCGTGCAGCCGAGGCAGAACGTAAACGCCAGCAAGCAATGCAAGAGCAAATGTTACAAAAGCAACTTGCCAAAGAGCAGGTTGCCCGTAGTAAAATACGTCAACAACAAGTGGTAAGCGAAGTTGATAAGTACCGTGCATTAATTATGGCGCGTATTCAGCAAAACTTATTGATTGATGAAAAAATGAAAAACCAACAGTGCCGAGTAAATATTCGTTTAGGTTTTAATGGTTTAGTAACGCAAGTTAAATCATTAGGTGGCGATAAGTTGGTATGTGAAGCTGCATTAAGAGCAGTGCGCATGGCCGACACATTACCGGTATCTAAAGATAAAGACGTATTCGAACAACTTAAGAATATTAATTTAACAATCAAGCCAGAATTTTAAAGGAATGATATGTTCAACAAAATAAAAATAGCCTGTTTAGTTTTACTGTTTGGGTTTGTGGGTGTTGCTAATGCAGCACTTGAAATTGTAATAACTGAGGGTGTAGACGGTGCAAGGCCCATTGCTATAGTACCTTTTAAGTACCAAGGTGTTGGCCCAATCCCTGAAAAATTAAGCAGTGTTATTGCTGCCGATTTAATGCGCAGTGGTAAATTTAAACCTGTAGATGTAGCGCAAATGCCACAACAGCCAACCAAAGATAGCGAAATTGATTACGCATCTTGGGTTAATAAAGGTGTGGAAGCGATATTAGTGGGCGAAGTTGAGCAGCAAACTGATGGGCGTTACTTAGTGCGTTATGAGTTAGTTGACGTGATCCGCGGCCAAATTACCGGTGGCAACACACAAATGATGAGTAATGGTAAGCTAGTTAAAAGCCAAGATCATATTTTGGAAGCGCGTGAAAGTGTTATTGGTGAAAGTGGTTTTCGCCGTTACTCTCATCGAATCAGTGACGTTATTTATGAAAGATTGACTGGTGAAAAAGGCGCATTTTTAACTAAAATTGCCTATGTAATAGTACGTGATAATGACCCTAAGCCTTATCAGTTAGTTGTTGCAGATTATGACGGATTTAATGAGCAAGTATTACTTCGCTCAAAAGAGCCTTTAATGTCGCCAGCGTGGTCACCAGATGGTACTAAGTTAGCGTATGTAACGTTTGAAAATCGTCAAAGCCAAATTTACATTCAAGATATATACACAGGTAAGCGCGAAATAATAGCAAGCTATCGTGGTATCAATGGTGCACCGCAGTTTTCGCCAGATGGTAAAAAGCTATTATTAGTGCTTTCTAAGGACAAGACGGGTGCAACAGAAGTTTACTTGCTTGACCTAGCTACACGTAAAGAAACACGCTTAACAAATCACCGTAGCATAGATACTGAGCCATCTTGGCACCCTAATGGTCAAGATATTGTGTTTACATCTGAAAGGGGTGGTAATGCTCAGATTTATAAGTTAAATTTAAAAACAGGTAGGTCACAACGACTCACCTTTGATGGTGATATGAATCTTGCTGGTTCAATAACACCAGATGGAAAAGAATTAGTGATGGTTAACCGTACCAACGGGCAGTACCATCTTGCTAAGAAAGAGCTGGCTACAGGCGCGTTCCAAGTATTAACGAGAACACGCCTAGATGAATCACCGAGCATAGCGCCAAATGGTTCGATGATTATATATAGCACGCTTCATAATAATAAACAGGTACTTGCGCTAGTATCGATGGACGGCCGCTTTAAGGCACGGTTACCTGTGCTAGACGGACAAGTAAAGGCACCAGCTTGGTCGCCATACTTACAGTAATATTACTGGTTTACTCAAAATAGGAATCTACTCAATGAAACTTAACAAAATACTTAAAGGCCTGCTAATTGCTGTGCCAGTAATGACATTAGCAGCTTGTAGCTCATCTTCAGATATTGATGAAGGTGCTGCAAACCAATCAAATCAAGGCGTTGTTGAGCAATCAACTAACACTGATACGGTTGAAGTTGCTACAATTTCTCCTGAGCAACAAGCAGAAGAGCAACTTCGTCAAAAGTACGAAGCACTTCGTCAAGAGCAAGTAATCTACTTTGATTTTGATACTGCGACAGTTGAAAGCAAGTACGCAGACTTACTTCGTGCACATGCTGAGTTTTTAGTTCAAAACTCATCAGTTAAAGTATTAATTGAAGGCCATGCAGATGAGCGCGGTACTCCAGAGTACAATATTGCACTAGGTGAGCACCGTGGCCAAGCAGTTGAAAAATACTTATTAAGCTTAGGTGTTTCAGCTAGCCAAATGTCAGTGGTAAGCTACGGTGAAGAGAAGCCAATGGTTAAGTCTCGCACTGAATCAGCTTTCGCTAAAAACCGCCGTGCGGTACTAGTTTACTAAGATAAGAGATATTATGAAGCCGAAAATTATTTTGGCAGCCATGATATTGAGCGGGAGCACCCAGTTAATGGCTGCTCCCGCTCCTGTTTCAGAAGCTGCGAGTTCACAATCAAGTATTGAGAAGCGATTAGCGTCGCTTGAGAATATGATGCAACAGCGTAACTTTTTGCAAGTTGAGTTACAGCAACAGCTTAACTTGTTACAAGACGAAGTAAGCCAAATTCGAGGTGTAACCGAAGAGCAAAGCTACAAGCTTGAAAAAGTACTGCAGCGTCAGCGTGAGTTGTATCAAGAGATTGAAAACCGCGTGAGCCAGGCTTATACACAGCCAGCAGCAGCTCCCGCAACTGATTACACGCAACAAAGCAATGCACAGACCTATAGCAGTGACTTATCTGAAAACGAAGCCTATGAGCGCGCTGTTGCGTTAATAATGAAAGATAAACGCTATGACCAAGCGATTCCTGAATTTCAAACGTTTTTAACTACCTACCCAAACTCTGTCTATGCGTCTAATGCGCATTATTGGTTAGGGCAGTTGCTTACTATTAAAAATGATGGTGTAAAAGCAGTAGAGCACTTTAAAGTCGTTGTGAACGAATTTCCAAATTCTAATAAACGCCCAGATGCGATGCTAAAGTTAGGCACACTTTTACAAGATCAAGGTTCAGCGGCGCAAGCGCAAAAAATATTGAGCGATCTTATCAATCAATACCCAAGTACAACCGCTGCAAAACTAGCAACTGATCGTTTAGGAAACTAAAGTTCACTAGCGATTAAATTTCTAGTTAGGGCGAGCAAACTACATGGAAACTCTCGAAGAATCTTGGATTTGCATGTAGTTTGAGCACAAACGGTTTAATTTTGTGCATCTAGACATAAAAACTTAAAAAAAGAGACAATTTCGGTTGCACTCATTTTATAAATAAGTATTATAAGCGCCCGCAGCAAACGAATGGTTACCCCACTCGAAATGCGACAAAAAGAGCGGGTTATTAGCTCAGTTGGTAGAGCAGTTGACTTTTAATCAATTGGTCGATGGTTCAAATCCATCATAACCCACCATTCTTTGAATGGTCTTTTATCGGCGGATTTACGTAGAATACTAAGTTGTTATAAAACGCAACGTCAGAGCGGGTCATTAGCTCAGTTGGTAGAGCAGTTGACTTTTAATCAATTGGTCGATGGTTCAAATCCATCATGACCCACCATTCTTTATTCCTTGTGAATAGTGTGTGGCATCAATCGGCGGATTTACGCAGGCTTTAACTTAGAAATAAGTTAGCAACTGGAACGGGTTATTAGCTCAGTTGGTAGAGCAGTTGACTTTTAATCAATTGGTCGATGGTTCAAATCCATCATAACCCACCATTCTTTATTCCTTTGAATAGTGATTGGTTCCAATCGACGGATTTACGTAAAGTAGTAAGTTGCATTTAAAACGCAACAATAGAGCGGGTTATTAGCTCAGTTGGTAGAGCAGTTGACTTTTAATCAATTGGTCGATGGTTCAAATCCATCATAACCCACCATTCTTTATTCCTTGTGAATAGTGTTTGGCATCAATCGGCGGATTTACGTAAGCTTCATTCATAATTGAATAAGTGCATAGAGCGGGTTATTAGCTCAGTTGGTAGAGCAGTTGACTTTTAATCAATTGGTCGATGGTTCAAATCCATCATAACCCACCATTCTATGAAAATTTATATAAGAGCGGGTCATTAGCTCAGTTGGTAGAGCAGTTGACTTTTAATCAATTGGTCGATGGTTCAAATCCATCATGACCCACCATTCTTTATTCCTTGTGAATAGTGTTTGGCATCAATCGGCGGATATACGTAAGCTTCATTCATAATTGAATAAGCGCATAGAGCGGGTTATTAGCTCAGTTGGTAGAGCAGTTGACTTTTAATCAATTGGTCGATGGTTCAAATCCATCATAACCCACCATTCTATGAAAGTTTTAATCGGCGGATTTACGCAGCTTTTTACAAAGCAGATTTATATTAGAGCGGGTCATTAGCTCAGTTGGTAGAGCAGTTGACTTTTAATCAATTGGTCGATGGTTCAAATCCATCATGACCCACCACTCTCTAATACTTTCCTTTATATTCTTTTTTAAATTCCCATTCTATTTTTTATAAACAGCTTAACTAGTTTGCTGTTATTTATGTTTATATTCTCGTATAATTCGCCCTAATTAATGCACTGTAGATAAGTGGTCGAGAACATGAGTCTAGCTCAAACTATTATGCCTGAAGGTTATATTTTCCCCCCTAAGCCAGCACCGTTAACAAATGACGAGCAAGGCGAATATAAAGCGCGTATAAAACAATTACTAAAAGATAAAAATGCAGTACTTGTTGCACATTATTATACCGATCCTGAAATTCAAGCACTTGCAGAAGAAACCGGCGGCTGCGTTGCCGATTCGCTAGAAATGGCACGTTTTGGTGCACGTCACGATGCAGATATGATCATCGTCGCGGGCGTGAAATTTATGGGCGAAACAGCCAAAATTTTAACGCCAAATAAAACGGTTGTAATGCCAACGCTTGAAGCGACGTGTTCGCTAGATATTGGTTGCCCGATAGACGAGTTCTCAGCGTTTTGTGATGAGCACCCTGACCGTAAAGTGGTTGTGTATGCAAACACCTCTACGGCTGTTAAAGCACGTGCAGATTGGATTGTAACCTCATCATGTGCACTTGAAATAGTAGAGCACCTTGATGAGCAAGGCGAAAAAATCATTTGGGGCCCAGATAAGCACCTTGGTAGTTATATTCAAAAAAATACCGGTGCTGATATGCTTATGTGGAATGGTGCATGTATCGTACATGACGAATTTAAAACTAAAGCCTTAAAAGATATGAAGGCGCTACACCCAGATGCAGGCGTATTAGTTCATCCTGAGTCACCAGCAGAAATTGTTGCACTTGCCGATTCGGTTGGATCTACGAGCCAATTAATTAAAGCAGCGCAAACAATGGACAATAAAAAGTTTATTGTAGCAACCGATCGCGGCATCTTTTATAAAATGCAGCAACTATGTCCAGATAAAGAGTTTTTTGCGGCTCCAACGGCAGGTGAGGGCGCTTCATGTAAAAGTTGCGCACATTGCCCTTGGATGGCAATGAATGGCTTAAAAGCGATTGAGGAAGCCCTCATAAGCCCTAAAGGTAAAGAAGTATTCGTTGATATGGGTTTACGCGAAGGCGCACTTAAGTCGCTTAATCGCATGCTTGAATTTACTGCGAGCATGGCTAAGTAATTTTAAAAGTATAAATTAAAACGGTTAGGTCTTAGATTTAGCCGTTTTTTGTGCCTATAGATAAGCTATTGCTTGATAAGTAAGCATTTAAAGGCTCATATTTAAAAATGCCTTGCACCTTAAGGGTCTATTTCATACTATAGCGCGCTGTTGCATTACACAATTGCAGCACTGTGGAGGGATGGCTGAGTGGCTGAAGGCGCACGCCTGGAAAGTGTGTTTAGGTTTATCCCTAACGAGGGTTCGAATCCCTCTCCCTCCACCATCATTCTTAGAACCCAGTTACTAATATCGAAAGGTATTAGTAACTGGGTTTTTTAATGCCTTCGCAATGACTAACTATTAACTAAATAGAGTGTTGATAACATGCCGACAAGCTCATGTTTTTCAATTGGCTTAGAAACGTAACCATCAAATAACTGCCTGTATATTTCTTTTTGCTCTGTAAAAACATTAGCGGTTAATGCGATAACAATTTGTTCGCTATTAAGCGCCTTAATTTTTTTACATGCCTGAAGACCATCCATTTTAGGCATTTGAATGTCCATAAAAATAATGTCTGGCTTGTGTGACTCGTATAATGAGATTGCTTCTAAACCATTGTTGGCAATAATAATGGTGGCTTTTGTAGGCTCAAGCATCGCAGAGGCAACAAGCTGATTTATTTTATTATCTTCAGCTAATAAAATAGTTTTTCCAGATAGGTCAGGAAGCTCAACATTTTTTGTTATTAATGTGCTTTCATCAATCTGTGCTTGTTTTAATGGTAAGTACACATAAAACTGACTACCTGAATCTAATTGGCTTGTTACTTTAATTTCGCCATTCATTAAACCTATTAATGATTTAGTAATAGGTAAGCCAAGACCTGTACCGCCATATTCACGCGTAGTTGATTGCTCTGCTTGTTCAAAGCGCTCAAACAATCGCTCTATAGCCTGCTCAGAAATTCCAATTCCGGTGTCTGATATACAACAACATATTTTGTTTTCGTCGGTTAGCCTAAACGTTACTGTAACGCCACCCTGCGACGTAAACTTAATCGCATTAGATATTAGGTTTAAAAATATCTGTCTGAGTCTAACGGGGTCGCCCACCCAGTACTTATGCTCAATATTAATTATAAATTTAAGGTATATATTTTTATCACTGGCTTGCAGGCCAAGATCAGACTCTAAGTGGTGAATAAGTTCAAAAAGGTCGAATGATTTATATTCTAATGAAAGCTTCCCAGCTTCAATTTTAGAAAAGTCGAGGATATCATTAATAATAGTGGTGAGTGAGCGGGTCGAATAAAGTGATTTTTTTAAATACTCTTTTGATTTTTCATTCAATGGCTGCTCTTGCAGTAACTGTAATGTACCTAGTATGCCGTTCATAGGTGTGCGTATTTCGTGACTCATATTTGCTAAAAATTCAGATTTAGCTTGTGATGCTTGTTCAGCTAATTCTTTAGCATGTCCGAGAGCTTGTTCGTGATTAATTTGTTCGGTCAAATCGTATGCTACACCCAAATAGCCAACAATTTCATTTTCGTTATTTAATAAAGAGGTAACACTTATATTAACTTGTATGTGCTCGCCTGTAGAAGAAATGTATGTCCACTGATTGATATCAGGCTCTGTAGCAGTTGCTTTTAAGATAAACACTTCAAAACCAGGGAAAACAGGTTCATTTAACTCTGCACTAAGCTGTTTGGCTTTTTTTATAATTTCTTCTTTTAAATGAAAAATACCCGGATTTTCAATTCCAATAACGTCTTGCGCTTTATAGCCTAATAACTTTTCAGAGGCGGGATTAAACAAAGTAATTAAGCCATTTATGTCGGTCGCAATAATAGAGTAACTGGCACTGTTTAAAATACTTTGTTGAAGCATACTTATATCGGCAATTTCTTTAGTACGTAATTTTACTTCTTTTTCTAATTTTAAATTTGTTTGCTGCAGCATATGCTTATTTTGTTTAGCTTTGATAATTCTTCGCTGTGTTCTTTGTGCTCTACGGTAAAAAAACAGCTGAATTATTAAAGTTATAAACATACAAATAAGGGTATAAAAAACACCATTGACAATAGCTTGATATTTACTCGGTAAGTGTAGTGATTCAATAAATGTGTCTGAAGCACTAAGTGTGATTTCCCATGTTCTTCCCATCACTTTAATTACTTTATTTAACTGATAATCAGCCGAGTTGCTTTTAATGCCGTAGCTAAAAAAGTCAGTTTTAACGTTGTTACCTATGTCGCTAATGACTAGCTTATTTTCATCAGCTTGGGAAAGAGAGTCTAAAATATTGTCTATTAATAAAGGGGAGTAAGTCCATCCAATTAATTGCTCTAAACGCTGGATTTTATCAGTTGGAATAATAATATTTTTATAAACTGGTAGTAAAATTAAAAAGCCTTGTTGCGATTTGTTATCCGCTTGGATTAACGTAATAGGCGCCGATAATTGAACTTGGTTATTAATTGCAGAATTTAATGCTGCTTTTTTACGTGTACTTTCCGATGCAATATCGAGTCCTAGAGCCCGTGAATTACTTTGCTCAGGAAATATATACTGAATAATAAAGTGCTCATCACTTTCGTTAGCTAGTTTATTTAGTTTGAATATTTGGTTAGGTCGATCGGATTTTGCAGTTTTTAAGAATTGAGCTAAGTTTTCGGCATTCACTTTTCTTATAAAGCCAATACCATTTGCTCCAGGGAATTCTTGGGCGTAATTGCGACTGTTAGAGTAATTGGAAATTGTTTGGTAGCTTAAATTATTAACGCCAATGCCGTGTATAAATCCTTTTAAACCGTATAGCCCATATTTATATAGGTCGAATCTGCTAGTAACGCCTGTTGAGAGTGAAGAAAGGCGGTTGTTGAGGGCTTCATTTATTTTGTTATTAACAGCATCTTGATGTGCAGCGTGGGCAAAGTAAGTTAATACAATACCACTGATGAAAAAAATAGCATGAGTAAGCACCGAGATTAATAACCTTTTACTAACCGGTCGTCCTGAAAACATTAACTCATCCTTTATTATTAATATACTGATAGTATATCTGTTTTATCATCGAAATAAATATAGCACTTATTATTCAGGATACAACTTTGTTATTAATTAGAATATATATATTTTATAAAGGTTTAGAGTGGATGTAATATAAAAAGTTGATTTTACTCACCAAGATAAGACGAACATGTATATAAATATAATAATTTTTATGTTTTTTGCTACTTTATAGCGAACAACAAAAGTATTAGCTAAAGGTGCTGATTTTTATATTTATCGATTTTTTAGTGAATATTAGGTGCTCAAAAAACAACGGATAGCTTTTAGTTTTTGCTTATAACTTTACTTTGTTAAGTTTAAATAAAGTAAAATTTAACCAATATTATGACGCTTTTAAAGGGAGCTATCGGTATAGGTACGAGTAAGCAAGAGACTATGCTCACCTTACTTTTATAATTCATCCGAAACAAAACAAACACTTAATATTTTATAATATGAAAATTAAAACATTAAAAACTTATATTGTTCTATATTTTAGTAGCGTGAAAGAAAACGTGATTACTTAAAATGTAATTACCTTATGACATGTTTACCGTGTAGGTCGAAAAAATACACGCTGCTATGCACTGCACAGTTAAAACTTAAACAAAACAAGGTAACGGAGATAACTATGGCTCACCGAGTATCTAAATTACTTGCGGCAACAGGCGCAGTATTAACATGTATTTCTATTCCTTCGTATGCCGCTGTTAATGGGCTGACAGAACAAGATGAATTTAATATAAAACTTAGATCAATTTATTTTGACCGCGACTACGATAACGACGCAAGTGACGATTCAACTTTTGCTCAAGGTATAGAGCTCAATTACACATCGGGTTATATAAATGATTTAGTGAGTGTGGGTGTATCGACTTACACCGTGATGGATATTAATTCTACGGGTTCAGCCGCAGGTAATATTTTACCAGCAGGTAATGAGAGCGGTGGAGTTGACGATAGCTTTTCTAAATTTGGACAATATTTTTTAGATTTTAAATTGGGCAACAACGGTCACGTTAAAGTGGGCGGGCAAAAAAACAAAAGTATGTTGCTTAAAAGCTCTGGGAGTCGGGCTATTCCTAATACTTTTAGAGGCGTTTTTGGCGATTACAAAATTGGTAACACTAAATTATACGGTTACGTTTACGATAAATGGAGCCGTCGACACGATGATAGATGGGAAGACTTTTCTACCGATCAATCGGCAACTGGTGCTATTAGCGTAATTTGGGGCGTAGGTGCTACGCATAAAAAAGACAATCTAATATTAGAGGCTGAATATTTAAATTCGCACAATTATTTAAGTAAAATCGGGTTAAAAATCAGTTACGACATTAAGCTTGAGCAAAGTAAGTTAACCCTTTCAACTGGCATATTTACCTCACAAGATGATGGTGATTTATTTGTAACAGGCGCAGAGGGCGGAGATTTAGATGATGAAGATACACCTGGTGCATTAACAGGTTTAACTAAAAGTGAAAACGATGGATTTGCCTATTACCTAGATGCTGATTGGAAAAAAGATATTTGGAGTGTAGGTGCGGCATTTACTAAAGTAAGTGATGCTTGGATTGAAGATAATTTCAGTGGCGACCATGGTACAAACCCATTTCCAACTCGCTCATTAATTGGTGCCGATTTAACAAACCAAAATGAAACATCATGGCAAGCTCGTTTAGGAATTGATTTGAAAGCAGTATCGCCTGGCTTAACAACTAAATTTTACTACACAGACGGCAGCGATGCTGAAAACTCTGCATTGGGTAAGTTAGGTGGTACAGCCGACGAAAAATATTGGGCTGTAGATACTCGCTATAAAGTTGAGAAAATAAAAGGCTTAAGCTTACGTTGGTTATTTGTAGATTATACAACCGAAAAATCAGGCAGTGTTGATGGTGTTAAAGGCGATAGAGCTGACCATCGAGTTTATGTAGATTACACTATTAAATTTTAACATGACTTTTAATAAGCCAATGCAAATTTTATGCATTGGTTTTGTTTCCTTTTTTCATTATCTTTATGATAAAACTAACAAATCAATAATAAAAATTAAGCTAATATATGTTTTCTCTTCAACAGTGGCAATCACAGGGTCAATTTACTCAAATTAGTGGCCATCAAATTTTTACTAAAACAGCTGGTGATATAACTAAGCCTGCGCTGCTTTTAATACATGGCTTTCCAAGTGCTAGTTGGGACTGGGAAGGTATGTGGCAAACCCTTAGTGAACATTATTTTGTAATTACACTCGATATGCTAGGTTTTGGTTTGTCAGATAAACCTAAAAATGCAGGCTATAAAATTACTGAACAAGCCGACTTATATACTCAATTTTTAAAAACGTTAAATATTAATGATATACATATTTTAGCTCATGACTATGGCGATACTGTGGCTCAAGAGTTATTAGCAAGGCAAGTCGTTAGCCAAAGTGACTTTAAAATAAACAGTGTGTGCTTTTTAAATGGTGGGTTATTTCCTGAGGTGCATAAACCCTTATTTATACAAAAGCTTTTACTTTCAAAGCTAGGTTGGATAGTGCCAAAATTAATGAATAAACAAAAATTTGCCAATAATCTACTTACTATTTTTGGTAAAAGTACACCGCCTTCAAAACAAGTGGTAGACACACTTTGGGAGCTGCTAATTTATAAAGATGGCTTAGCCGTAATGCCCAAACTCATTAGTTATATAAAGCAGAGGCAGCAAAACCGAGCACGCTGGGTTGGTGCCATCATAAATAGCAATATACCACTTACGTTTATAGCAGGCGCAGAAGACCCCATCTCTGGTAAGCATATGATTGAGCATTATAAAAAGCTTATTCCCAATGCGCGCGTACAAGAGTTTGTAGAGCTTGGGCATTATCCGCAAGTAGAAAATCCAGATGCAATTACACAGGCTTATTTGAATTTTAGATATTGCCAATAAAAACGCGACTACTAAATTAAGTGCCGCGTTTATAAATTTTAGAACTCTGAGTATTTAGGCTTTGAACCTTAATATTTTTGCTTTGGCGCTTTTAATTGTTTTTCAAATTCATCTGAAAACAATATCGTGCCATCATCTTCCTCTGTAGGGAAAGCAGCAATAAGTAAGTCATCTTCCTCAAGACCCGGTGTCCAGCGACTAAACCAGTCAGTAAGTGGGATTGCTTTAGCGCTGCAGCCAGCCCATTCGCCAGTAGCCCATGCTTCTGCAAATTCGCGAGTTGGCCAAACTGGCACACAGTCGTCATCTTCGTTGGCAAGCATAACGCAGCCATCATCATCGTTTAAAATCCATACTTGCTTGAACTGTTGTACGGTTTCGAACATATAGGCTAGGCGTTTTTTTGCTCCAAGTCCTAAAATTACTGCGTGTTCTTCGCTTAAATTTGGCGTTGTCATAATTAGCTCACTCTTAATTACTATTGATATTAATATATCTAAATTATATGCACACAAGTATATCGAGTTATATGACAGAGTGTTGAAAAGTTGCTATTTAATTTCAGCAATGCAGATCTAATTTGTAGATTGATCAGTATAATTTCTCACTAATTTGAGCGATCATTCAAAATAAGCTTGAATGTTTGTAAAAAGGCCACATTGTAGTAAGCATATACTTAATGAAGGATTGAAAAATGACAACTGATCTACTTGCTCCGTTTAAATTAAATAACACGATTGAGCTTAAAAACCGCGTACTTATGGCGCCATTAACGCGTTGTATGGCTGACGATAACTTAGTGCCAACACAAGATATGGTTGAATATTATGCTCGCCGTGCCGAAACCGGTTTAATTATTAGTGAAGCAACTATTATTCGTCCAGATGGACAAGGTTACCCAAATACTCCGGGTTTATTTACCAGCGAGCAAATTCAAGGTTGGAAAAAAGTAACTGACGCTGTGCACGCTAATGGCGGCAAAATGTTTGCACAGCTATGGCATGTTGGCCGTGTTGCTCACCCTCACTTTTTTGATGGCGATGTACTTGCTCCATCAGCAATTGGCGTTGAAGGCTCTGTCCCTCGTATGCGTGAGCTTACATACATCACACCAAAAGCAGCCACTACTGATGATATTAAAAGTCTAGTTGCTGATTTCGCAAAAGCTGCTGAAAACGCAATTGAAGCAGGCTTTGATGGGGTAGAGATTCACGGTGCTAACGGTTATTTAGTGGACCAATTTTTACATTACGCTGCAAATACACGCAGCGACGAATATGGTCAAACGCCTGAAAACATGTCGCGTTTTGCACTAGAAGTAACCGATGCGGTTATTGCTGCTGTAGGCAGTGATCGTACTGCACTTAGATTAACACCGGGTGCTTACTTTAATATGAGCGAAGATAGCCGCGATAAAGCGGTATTTGACTACTTATTAACAGAACTTGAAAGCAGAGAATTAGCGTACTTACACGGCGGTATTTTTGATGACAGCATGCGCTTTGACTCGCTTGAAGGCAAAAGCATCTCTGAATTTTTACGTGCAGGCTACAAAGGTACATTAGTAGGTGTAGGTAGTTATAGTTTTGAGTCAGCAAAAGAGGCTATTAACGATGCAAAGTTTGACTTAATCGCTATTGGTCGTCCACTTATTGCAAATCCAGATTATATTAGCAAGGTTGCAAACGGTGAAGAGTTAGTACCGTACAGCGATGAAATGCTAGCTGAATTAAAATAACAGCTAATTATTATATTTAGTTATTAAGAAATAGTTATTAAGACACCCGAGGCTAAACCTTTGGGTGTCTTTTTTTGTACATATTCCCGCCATAAATATTCCATATTTGTTTAATCTTTATGTAAATAAAGTTCATCCTCGTTGTCATATTTAAAATTCATACTGTGCTCGTTTTCATATTTCATAATTAAAACTAAACGGGACAACAATGTACGCTTTAAAAAACAAATCGCTTTTGAGCATGGCAATTGCCATGGCTGTATCAACATCTAGTTATGCTAACGACAACACCATAGAAGAAGTTACCGTGGTTGCTAAACCAACGAGCTACGCTAACAATGTTATTGAGCCTGCAATGCTTGAGCAACAAAGTTCGGTATCGAGCATATTATCGGTTATTGATAACTTACCAGGGATTAGCATAAACGAAGGTGATGCGTTTGGTGGCGACGATTGGTCTACTACAATCACCATGCGTGGTTTTAGTATTGATGGAAACCAACAACAATTAGGTATGACCGTTGATGGCATTCCAAATGGTGGCTCTAATTATGGTGGTGGTGCTAAAGCTAACCGTTACCTAGATAGCGAAAACCTTGCAACGGTTGAAGTTGGTCAAGGTACGTCTGATATTAAGTCGGCTTCACTTGAAGCACTAGGCGGGACATTTAACTTTGTAAGTAAAGACCCAAGCCTTGAAAAAGGCACTACCTTTGCTTATACCTCAGGCAGCCACGATGCCACGCGTTATTACATTAAACACGAAACAGGCACTGTTTTTAATAACACACAAGCTTACGTAAGTTACTCGCAAACAGATACAAGCCGCTGGATTGGTTCTGGCAGTAATGGCGGTAAAGACAATCAACATGCTGAGGTTAAGTTTGTATCTAATTTTGACGATTTAACACTTACTGGTCGTTTATCTTACGATGATGTAAGCGAGACTAACTATAACAGCGTAAGCCTTGAGCAGTTTGAACAAACACCAGAGTGGGATCAGTTAACATGGAATTGGACGGGAGTTCCGCACTTTGACCAAATGTTTGCAGAAGGTTGGGGAACGCTTCGTGAAAACACCTTAGGTTATTTAAAGTTTGAGTATGCGATTTCGCCAAGCTCATTATTAACTGTTAGCCCTTATTATCATAAAAATTCAGGTCGCGGCGATTGGATCCCACCTTACTTAACAACGCCCGTTGATGAAAATGGCGACCCAACAACGCAAGGTGGCACTAATGCAGGCTCTTATGGTTTTGCTGATAGTGAAGGCAACCCGCTTGCACCAAATGCCGATTGTACGCAAAGTTTGAGCTGGCCATGGGAGTCGGGTCCTGGTTTAAACCCTGCGTGTTACGATGCAACAGCAACACCTGTCATGTCTTACCGCCATACGCATTACAACAAAGATCGTTTAGGTGTAACGGCAAATTACCAAGCGACATTTGGTGATCACGATATAGAAGCGGGCTTTTGGTATGAGCAAAGCGAGCGTGAAGAATCGCGTGATTGGCACAAAGTAATTGACGCGCGTATCTATCATCACTTTGATAGCACGCCTTACTGGACACAATACAAAAACACTTTTGATACCGATACATTCAAATGGTACCTACAAGACTCGATTAATTTTGGTGACTTAACATTAAATATTGGTGCAAAACAATATTTAGTTGAATTACAAAAGTACGACCACTTTGCTAACGAAAGATCAGATAAAGTAGATAGCGACTCAGACGTGTTATTTAGCGGGGGTGTATTGTATCAGCTAAATAACAGCACAGAATTATTTGCCAGTTACAGCGAGAATTTTTCAGCAATAAAAGACGGTGTACTTGAGCGAGATAGCTCAACACTTACAAACATAGAGCCAGAAACTGCCGACAATATCGACTTTGGTGTACGTTACCAAGCCGACAGGTTAACCCTTACAGCAACGGCTTACAGTGTTAAGTTTGATAACCGCATTACCTTTATTGCGCCTGGTAGTGGCACAGACGGCATTGATTACACGATTGGCACAAATGGCTCGTACGTAAATGTAGGGGGTATTGACTCAAATGGGCTCGAGCTTGCAGCAAGCTATATGTTAACACCAAGCTGGAGCGTGTACTCGTCGTATACTAATAGCAGTTCTGAGTATTCATCCGATGATCCAAATGCATACGATTCACAAGGCGTAATATTAAGAGATGAAAGTGGTAATGAGGTAGCACCAAGCTTTAGAAAAGGCGACAGCATAATAGATTCATCAGAGGATTTATTTGTGGTATCTACCGATTACTTTAGCGATGGCTTTCGTGTTGGTTTATCGGCTAAATACACCGGCGAGCGTTTAGGTGCATGGCAAGACGAAGACACCCGCGCCCGCAATAAAGTAGACGGCTACACCGTACTTGATTTTAATGCAGGTTATTCAACTGACGTAGATGCCGGCCCGTTTAAAGCCATTGACGTATCGTTTGTTGTTTATAACGTTACTGACAAAAGCTACTTAGCAGGTGGTACCGGTAACGGCGCTACTTATTACATTGGTGCGCCTCGCACTGCGGCAGTTACATTGACCGCTGACTTTTAATTAGGTTTTAGTAATTGAATTAAAATATAGCCCATCATTGATGGGCTTTATTATATGAAAGGGCGCAAACGCGATGAAAACAATTATAAAAGTAACACTATTTAGCTTAAGTGTATTAGCGAGCAGCTTTGCAACAGCAGCGCAAAATGTAGTGCTGGTAACGCTTGACGGGGTACGCTGGCAAGAAGTATTTAATGGGGCTGATAATAGCTTAATTAATAATACTGATTTTGTTAAAAAGCCTGAGCAATTAAAGAGACAATTTTGGGCAAAAACAACAAATGAGCGCCAGCAATTACTTATGCCTTTTTTAACGCAAGTAGTGGCTAAAAAAGGGATTATAATTGGCGATAGAGCTAACGGCTCTACTATGTCGGTAAGTAACCCGTGGTATTTTTCATACCCTGGTTACAACGAAATACTCACCGGTGAAGTTGACGAAAGTATAAATAGTAACAACAAAGTGCTCAACCCAAATAAAACTATTTTAGAGCGTTTAGATAAGTTACCTGAGTTTAAAGATAGCACTGCCTTATTTGGTAGTTGGGATGTATTCCCATACATTGTAAATACTAAGCGCAGTAACGTGTATGTAAATGCAGGTTTTATGTCAATTGAAGAGAATTTATTCACCGATGCGCCGCTGTTAAATACGCTACAAAGTGAAATCCCCAGTCCTTGGTATAACGTACGACTAGACAGTTTTACATATCGCTTTGCTAAAGCGTATATGTTGGCTAAAAAGCCTAAGTTGTTAGTAATAAGTTTAGGCGAAACCGATGACTTTGCGCATGATGGACATTACGATCAATACCTTAAATCGGCAAGGCAAAGTGACGCCTTTATAAAAGACTTATGGGCAACCATTCAAACTACAGCGGGTTATAAAAATAACACCACACTAATTATTACTACTGATCACGGCCGTGGCAATAATGCCAATGATTGGCAACATCACAGCTCTAAACGTGCACTTGCTGAACTAGAGTTAGGTGAAAATACCTACCCAGAAGGAATTGTCGGCTCTGAACATATTTGGCTTGCAGCCATTGGCCCCGCAATAAAAGGACGTGGCTTAATTAAAACTGAAAATGAGCTTAAACAAGTGCAAATAGCGGCTACCGTTTTAAAGGCTCTTGGGCAGAACCCAAATGAAATAAATTCAAATATGGCGCCTGCTATTAGCGAAATTTTAAAATGAAGAACCTATTTAAACCATTGACCCTATCTGCCTTGGCGCTGAGTTTGGTTATTAGCGCAAGTGTTACTGCCGCGCCATCTAAAATCCTATTTGGTTCGTGTGGGCATCAAGATAAAAACATACCTATATTTAATGCAATTAACAAAGAGCAGGGGGATTTGTTTATATTTTTGGGTGACAATATTTATGGCGATACCAACGATATGGATGTACTTGCCGAAAAATACCAACGTTTAGGGGCAAAGGCTGGTTTTAAAACGTTAAAAGCGCAAACGCCTATCATTGCTATGTGGGATGACCACGATTATGGCCAAAACGATGCTGGTAAAGAGTATCCGCATAAAGAGCAATCCCGCCAAATTATGCTTAATTTTTGGGATGAACCTGTAAACTCAGCGCGTCGCACTCGTCCTGATGGAATTTATACCTCGTACATGTATGGTGAAAATGAGCAAACCATACAAGTAATAATGCCTGATTTACGTTGGAACCGTGATGCGCTAAACCATGTAGGTGAGCTTGAATACTACACTAAGCGTAAGTTAAATAACCAAGGCCCGTATAGTCCAAGTCATGTTAAAGGCGCATCAATGCTAGGTGAAGCCCAGTGGCAATGGCTTGAACAAGAGCTTAAAAAGCCTGCTGCAATAAAATTGATTGCCTCAAGCTTACAGCTTTTACCCGATTTTACAGGTTGGGAGTCATGGGCAAACTTTCCTGAAGATAGAAACCGTTTATTTACATTGATTAAAAAGCATAAAGTAAATGGGGTAGTGATCATCAGCGGCGATACGCACTGGGGTGAAATATCAAAGTATCAGCAAAACCTTGATTACCCATTAATTGAGATGACCAGCTCTGGCTTAACTGAAAAATGGAAAGACGTGAGTCCTAACAAACACCGAGTAGGGGATTTTACTCAT
This sequence comes from Pseudoalteromonas sp. NZS71_1, assembly GCF_015864305.1. NCBI lineage: Bacteria > Pseudomonadati > Pseudomonadota > Gammaproteobacteria > Alteromonadales > Pseudoalteromonadaceae > Pseudoalteromonas > Pseudoalteromonas sp. NZS71_1. The sequence continues at coordinate 121,445 of NZ_JADYXM010000004.1, forward strand.
AACGTAAATTATGGTGATTTAAGCATAGACTGGCAGCAAATTGATCCCACTATTTCACTTAAATTAAAAGGCATTGATGGCGAAGTAATAATGCAAAGTGACTTTAGTTTATCAAGTATTAGCCCTTATAAATAAACTCACTACTACGCACAGTATATAAAATAGATGCTGTGCGTATAAAATCTGTAAGTTAGTTCTTAACTCTCTGATTTATTAGAGCCAATTACCCGTTTGCGCTACCCCTAATATTGAAAATATCTTACACTGGTTTTATCTCAAGCAAGGTCAGTGCTATATGCTAAATATTATTCAATCAAACCGGATGGAAGCCCTGCAAGCGCAGTTCCACCAGCTGTTAAAAGTAAACCCATTGCAAAGCCCGTTCGACAAAGAAGTGGTGCTAGTGCAATCGCCGGGTATGTCGCAGTGGTTAAAAATAGGTTTGAGCGAAAACTTAGGGGTCGCAGCGCAGGTGGATTTTCCGCTGCCATCGAGCTTTATTTGGCAGTTGTACCAGCAATTGCTGCCAAATGTCCCTAAAGAGTCGGCATTTAATAAGCCCAACCTTGCTTGGAAACTGTTTGCAATTTTACCAAACTGTATTGACGAGCCATTATATTTACCGCTAAAAACTTATTTAGAGGGCGATATTGACGGGCAAAAAACCTTTGCGCTGTGCGAAAAAATAGCCGATGTGTACGACCAATATTTAATGTACCGACCGCACTGGATAGCCACATGGGATAGCGGCAAAGATGAGCTTGATGATGTAGATGTAGCCATTGCCCCATGGCAACCTGACTTATGGCGACGCATTGTAAAACTAAGCCAAGAACTTGGGCAAAGCCAATTTCATCGCGCTAATATGCAAGGGCAGTTACTAGCAGCACTTGAGACTATGGACAATAGCTTACTGCCACAACGCATTAGTTTATTTGGTATATCGGCGATTGCCAGTTCCCAGCTAGACGTATTTGAAGCGCTGAGTAAAAAAACCGAGGTTATATTATTCTTTTTTAACCCGAGTGAGCATTACTGGGGCGATATTATAGATGAAAAAACAGCGGCTAAAATAAGCGCTAAATACGCTAAAATGCCGCTGGTGGAAGCGCAGCAAAAAAAACAAACCAACCCAGATGAAGAATACTACTTTATAGGTAATCCGTTGTTATCGTCGTGGGGTAAATTAGGTCGCGACTATTTTGAGCAACTCGTACAGTTAGATGCCCGTTGGATTGATGGTTTTATTGATGTGTTTGACGACACCTTACTAGGGCAAGTACAAAGCGAGATTTATCAGCTTGCGTTTAAAGGTGAATCGCTGACCGATAACAAAGAGTGGTTTATAAACGACGAAGGTAAATTACCAATCAGCGCAACCGACACCAGCATTACGCTCAGCGATTGCCATACACCGCTCAGAGAAGTTGAGCGCTTGCACGACTACTTACTTAACTTATTTAATCAAAACCCAGCGCTTACCCCCAAAGACATAATTGTCATGATGCCCGATGTAGGCACTTACAGCCCTTATATTGAAGCTGTATTTGGCGGGGCACAAGGCAGCCGCTTTATTCCTTACGCATTGGCCGATTTAGCCATAGAGCAAGAAAAGCCTGTCCTTAGCTCATTTGCGAGTTTAGCTAACTTACCGTTTTCGCGCTTTGGTGTGTCGGATATTCTCGATTTATTACAAGTTACGCAAATAGCCGAAAAATTTGGGCTTGAAGCGCACGAATACGAGCAAATTCAATACTGGCTTGAACGTGTTGGGGTTAAATGGGGTATAAACGCAGCGCATAAAAGCAGCTTTGATTTACCCGCTATCGATTTAAATACCTGGCAACACGGGCTCAACCGTTTATTGCTTGGCATTGCCATGCGCGACGAGCAATGCCCGTTTAACGGTATTTACAGCGCTGACGAAGTAGAAGGTATGGCGCTTGATACACTCAATAAGCTCGTGCACTTTATTGATGTACTGCAAAGCTTTAAAGAGCAGTTAACGCCCGATGATACGCTCACCAATAAAGCGCATATTTTAAGCGAGCTGTTAAACGCCATATACGAAAGTGAAAGCGATGACAGCTGGGATTTATTAGTACTTCAAAACGTGCTCGAAGAGTTACAAAAACACCACGAAAACGGCGATTACAGCAAGGCGGTTTCGCAGCGTATTGTTAGTTACTTAGTTAAACAAGGCATTCAAGAAAAAGGCGTAGGGCAGCGATTCTTAGTTGGGCAAGTCAATTTTTGTACGCTTATGCCCATGCGCGCCGTGCCATTTAAAGTGGTATGCATGCTGGGTTTAAACGATGCTGACTACCCACGTAACGTACAGCCCATTGGTTTTGACTTAGTGCCTTATTCTAAAAAGCAAAAAGGTGACCGATCACGTAAATTAGATGACCGCTACTTATTTTTAGAAGCGCTACTGAGTGCCCGCGACAACTTATACATGAGTTACATTGGTCGCTCGTGTTTTGATAACCAACCGCGCATGCCATCAACGCTTGTAAGTGAGCTGTTAGAATATATTGGCCGTAGTTTTGTATTAAACGAAAAGAGTGAAAAAACGCTGCCCGCATGTCTAATCAATCAGCAGCATTTACAGCCCTTTAATAGCCATTATTATTTAGCCGATGAGCAAGCTAATACTGTGCTGAGTAACCACAGTTACAACCCAATTTGGCTGCCAAGTGAGTCAATTAAACCAGAGCCAGTTATTGCACTTGATGTGACTGTGCCAGAGCAGCTAGATCTCGATGTGTTTATTAGAAGTGTGTGCAGCGCACAAGAGAGCTTTTATCAGCAAACATTAGGTTTACGCCTGCCACAATTTAACGAAGTAGCAAAAGACGAAGAACCCTTTAGCCTAGATGCACTGCGCCGTTATTTTTACCTTGATGAAATACTTAAAGCCAATATAAACGAGCAACCACTGAGTACCGAGCAAATACTGCAGCGGGGTGAGTTACCTCAAGCCAATGTAGGCAGCCTCATATTTGAAAGTATGGATCACCGAGTTGACGCGCTTGCAGGGCAAGTAAAAGAGCACATTAAAGGCGGGAAAAGTGAGCCTATAGAAGTTTTGCTTACCATTGAAGGCACCAAAATAGAGGGCTGGCTAAATCATGTTTATTTGCAAAAACAAGTGTTTTATCGCAGCGCCAGTATTAAAGCGAAAGATTTAATTAAAGGCTTTATTTATCACCTTGCAGCGCAAAGTATGGATCAACAAGTAGAAACATTGTTACTTGGGCTTGATAAGCAAATTACCTTTGCGCCCATAAGCAAAGCCGATGCCGATGCACTATTAGCCGATTGGTTTGAGTTATACAAAGCGCTGCGCGCAGAGCCTGTGCCGTTTTTTCCGGTAAGTGGTTATGAGTACGTTAAAAGCGGCGGCGATATAACAAAAGCAATGAGCAAATTTAGCCCGCAATACATAGGGCGAGGCGAGGGCGAAAATCCGTATATTCGCTTAACGGTGCAATCGCTAAACGATTGCCAAGACGAATTTATAAAATGGAGTGATAAATTGCTCACGCCTTTATTTGAACACGCAAAGGAGAGTGACCATGCAAGCGCTTAATCCTCTTACTATGCCGCTCATTGGTCAAAGTTTAATAGAAGCCAGTGCGGGTACTGGTAAAACTTATACAATTACGGGACTGTATTTACGCTACTTACTAGGCATGCAAATAGAAGGTGAGTTAAATACGCCGCTCAGTGTTGAGCAAATTTTGGTTGTAACCTTTACCGATGCCGCCACCCAAGAAATTAAAGACCGCGTACGCAGCCGAATTATTGCTGCGCGCGATGCACTACTTGGGCAAGACCCAAACGACGAACTCATTGAAGGCGTAATTGCCAAAATTGATGATAAACACCGCGCGTTTGATTTACTCGATGCAGCTGCTAAATCAATGGACGAAGCCGCTATTTTTACGATTCATGGCTTTTGTCAGCGGATGCTAAAACAACATGCGTTTGAGTCGGGAGTGGCGTTTAATCTCGAATTTATTTTAGATGAACGCGACATACTGCTCGAAACCATTAAAGATTTTTGGCGTGCATTTGTATACCCACTTAACAAAGAGCGCACCGATGCTATTTTAGATGTATTTGCCGCACCAGAGGCTTTATTCGCTCAAGTGGCGAGCATTTTAAATAAAGCCAATGCGCACATTACACCACAAATAAATTTAGATGATGTATGGAAAGCGCGTGACGAGTACATAACCCGTGTGCCTGCATTTAAAAAAGCGGTGTTAGAGCAAGAGTTTATAGGTGCTATTAAAGGCTCGGGTTTAAGTGGTTCTAAAACGCCAGCACGAAAAGGCAGCCTTGGTGCGCTTGAAGCATTTTGTTTAGGCGGCGATTTGTTTTTTGAATTTGGCACTAACAAGTATTCGTTTGAAGTGTGGAGTACAGAAAACTTAAGCGATGTGAGCAACTATAAAAAAAATCAGCCATTATTTGTGCATCCATTACTGAGTCAGTTTGACGAGCTTGCCGCCCTTAATAACACCATAAACCAAGGGCTCAAAATAGCAGTTATACAACATGCAGCACGCTGGGTAAAAGCCGCAATAGTTAAGCGCAAGCAAGAGCAAAGCGTGATCACCCCAGATGACTTACTGACCAATTTACACAGTGCGCTTAATAACGAGCAAGGCGACGTACTAGCACAAAAAATTGCGCAGTTGTTTCCGGTTGCCATGATTGATGAATTCCAAGATACCGATCCCATTCAGTACGGTATTTTTAGTAAAATTTATGGGCAACAAAATACCACGCTTGCCATGATAGGCGACCCAAAACAGGCTATTTATGGCTTTAGGGGCGCAGATATTTTTACGTACATTGGCGCAAAAGAAGCTGTACAGACTGATCAGCAATTTACACTAGGCACTAATTTTCGATCAAGCACCGATATAGTAAATAGCGTTAATAGCTTATTTGGCAAACACGCTAACAGCTTTATTTATAACGACGCCATACCGTTTAACGCAGTGGCTGCTAAAGGTAAAAAGGCAGAAGACTCTTTTTTAATTGATGGCAAACCCGCGACCGCATTCGAATTTAACGTATTTGTAGATGAAGCCGCAGATGAAAAAAACAAACCAACTAACAAAGGCGTAGGACAAGCACATTTAGCCACTCATTTTGCTAATAAAATAGTGACCCTGCTTGAAAAAGCAAAACAAGGTAATGCCTGTATTGGCAGTACTCCTGTAAGCGCTGCCGATATTTGTATATTAGTGCGCGACCGTGTTGAAGCGCAAATAATGAAAAAAGCACTTAGCGAAGCCAAAATAGCCAGCGTGTATTTATCGCGCGAGAGCGTTTTTAGCCAAGAGCTTAGCCATCACCTACTTAACTTTTTAACAGCGCTGCATGGTCAATATGACGAGTCATTGCTGCGCGGTGTTTTAGCTGGTCCACTATTTTGTTTAAGTTATAACGAAATACACGCACTCGCCGATGATGAAAATAAATGGCAAGACTACTTAAACTTTTTTGCACAACTTAGCCACATTTGGAACAAGCAAGGCGCTATGGCAATGCTTGAGCGTTTAATGAGCTATAATCAGCTTAGCGCTAAATGGCAAGGTTTAGGGTATAACGTTGAGCGTTGGCTGACTGACTTTAGGCATTTGGGCGAAATACTTCAACAAAAACAAATAGAGCTTGAAGGCACGCTGCGTTTACTGCGCTGGTTTGCACAAAAGGTAAGCCAACAAGACGGTGAAACAGTACAAGTACGCCTAGAAAGTGACGCCAACTTAGTTAAAATTGTTACTATGCATGCCTCAAAAGGGCTTGAATACCCACTGGTATTTATGCCATTTGCCAGTGGCTATCGCGAAACTAAAGAAGCGCTTTATCACAATAATGGCAAGCTAGTTTACGATTTAAGTAAAGACGAAGATGCCCTGCAAAAAGCAGAGCAAGAGCGTCTAGCTGAAGATTTACGCCTGCTGTATGTAGCACTTACTCGCGCCGTGCATTTTTGTGCGCTTGGTGTTTATAATATTGGGCAAGGGCAAAGTAGCCGCTTAGCTATGCAAAGTAGTGCACTGGGGCATGTGTTATTTTCAGGGCTTGAGCTTGCTAGTAGCCAAACATGGCGCACGCATTTAAGTGAGTTTTGCGACGCTAATAGCGCGATGAGCTATCAGCAATTTACCTCACACACATTATTAGAGCAGGGCACGCTTTGTTTTAGTAATAGCAAAATTGCGCAGCAAACATTAAGTGTTAATAAAGTAACAGCAAACATTGAGCGTAACTGGCGAGCAACCAGCTTTAGTGCGTTGAGCTTTAAAAAGCACAGCGACCAATTAGCCCCAGGGCGAAGTGATGAAGATCACGAAAAAGACGAGTTTGCAGTGCAAGAGGACGAACTACCATCACCTTATAGCTTTCCTAAAGGGCCAAAGCCTGGTAGCTGTTTGCACGAAATATTTGAACAAATAGATTTTACTAGCCCAATAGTCCACCCAACTAATACCGAGCAAAACTTATCGGAAGTTGTTAAGCGCAGCCTTGAAAAATACCACATAGGTGAGCAATGGCGAGAAGTGGCTGAAAAGTGGGTGCTCGATGTTCTTGCGTGCCCCCTAGATAGCGACTTTCTAGATAAGGGACTTCTTTCATTGGGTGTGCTTACACCCAATGATTGCCTAGTCGAAATGGAATTTAATTTACCCCTTGAGAGCTTAAGTGCACCTAAGCTAAACGAAATGCTGGTTAAACATTTTGGTTTTACGCAAAGTAAGCTTGAGTTTTCGCAAGTAAAAGGCTTGTTAAAAGGCTTTGTCGATTTAATATTTTGCTACCAAGGCAAATATTATATTTTAGATTATAAGTCTAATTATTTAGGCAGTACGCCAGCTGATTACGAAGGCGACATGCTTGAGCAAGCGATGAGCAGCCATCAGTATCATTTACAGTATTTAATTTACACCGTAGCGCTGCATCGTTTATTAAAGCAACGCATAGTTAATTACTCAATAGAAAACCATTTAGGCGGCGTGTATTACACCTTTTTACGAGGAATGCCGGCAGGGCAAGGCGTGTACTTTAAAAAGTTAACTGTAGAGCAAGTAACTATTTTAGATGGCTTATTTAGCCAAGGAGCTATGCTATGAGCGATTTAAATGAGCAACCTGGTTTGTTTGACGATATTGATCAAGCGCCTAGCGATGAGCCTCTAAATATTTTTAAATCACAAAACGAGGTAGCTGTAAAAAATTCAATTACTGAAGTCCCGTTACTTGAGTATTTATTAGTTGAAAAACGATTACGTGTAGTTGATGTTAAGCTCGCTGAATTACTGAGTACTAATAACAAAGAGCAAACACATAATAAACTATTTTATATTGTTTTATTACTGTGTTTATCGCAGCAAAGCCAGCATAGCTGCCTAACCTTAAATGAGGTTGATTGGAGCAATCCTTTTAATTTGCGCAAAGGTGACTTTAATAAACTCGATGGCAATGTACCCAGTACGCTAAGCCCGTTTGATGATGACTTTAATGTACACACAGCGGTTAGTTATTTACAAAACCATGAAAGCGTAGGCGAAAATAAACCACTGCAATTGTTTAACGAGCGACTTTATTTTGCGCGCCTTGCAGGTTATGAGCAAACACTTGCTGATAGACTATTAAGCATGAGCGAGCGAAAGCTAAATATTAACAATGAGATACTGGCTGAACTTTTACACACCTATTTTCCTACTGATTCAACAATTGAAACTGATTGGCAAAAAGTGGCGTGTGCGATTGCCGCAACCAAAGGCTTTAGTGTGATCACGGGTGGCCCAGGTACAGGTAAAACTACCACAGTGACTAAGTTGCTGGCTATTTTGCAGTCACTTTATAAAACCGCGCCGCTTAGTATTAAGCTGGTGGCCCCTACAGGTAAAGCCGCTGCACGTTTAAGTGAGTCTATTTTGGGCGCTAAAAATAAGCTCACAACGATTCCTGATGATATAAAAACGCTGATCCCGCAAAGCGCTCAAACGATTCATCGTTTATTGGGCGTAAAACCGTTTACTAATAAATTTAGACATAACAAAAGTAATCCGCTGCATTTAGATGTGCTAATTATTGATGAAGCCAGTATGGTCGATTTATCGCTGATGGCTAAATTAATAGAAGCACTACCTGCGCATGCGAGATTAATACTCCTAGGTGATAAAGATCAGCTGGCCTCGGTAGATACCGGCAGCGTAATGAGCGATTTATGCCAAGGTTTAATACTTGAGCAAACGCCAAGCTACTCGCAAGCACGTTGTGATGAACTAAATAGCTTATGTTTTAATAATGAGCCTAAGCTCGTAGCGCAAAGCGTGAGTGAATTTAAACTCGCAGATTGCGTTGCCTTTTTACAGCACAGTTATCGATTTGATGCACAAAGCGGCATTGGTCAACTCGCACTTGCGGTAAACACCAATAACACCGGTATTTTAAATTACGTTGAGCAAGAAAGTACTGAAGGGCGTTTTAACGATGTAATTTTAGATTACGACTTTGTAGCAAAACCGATTGAAAAGCTTGTTAAAAGTGCAGCAAGTCATTATGCAAAATACCTTAACTTAATTGCCCAAGGGGCAGATGTTGCACAGGTGCATGCTGCTTTTGCTAGTTATCAGCTTTTAGCTGCAGTGCGAGAGGGCGATTACGGCGTGCATAGCTTAAATCAGCGAATAGAGCGCGTATTGCAACAGCAAGGTTTAATAACAGTTAGCCCTAATACTCATCATTATACAGGCATGCCCATTATGGTGAGCCAAAACGATTACCAGCTTAAGTTATTTAACGGCGATATTGGTATTTTAATGCCCGATGAAAGCAATCAGCTCAAAGCCATATTTATTGATGAGCAAGGGAATCAACGAGCATTTTCGCCAGCACGACTCCCTGCACACGATAAAGTCTATGTAATGACTATTCATAAATCACAAGGTTCAGAGTTTAGTTACACAGCCATGGTACTGCCACCGCTAAAACAAGCGCGCATGGGTATTAACAGGCAATTAGTGTATACGGGAATAACCCGTGCTAAAAACACCTTTGAGCTGGTGGCTGATAAAAAAGTACTACAACTAGCGATGAATAAAAGTGTATCGAGAGCGTCTGGATTGTATGAAAGATTAAAGTTTGAGAATTAAAGGTTCTGCTGGGACATAGAAGTTATTTTATTGATGTATCCACATATTTGTAGATACCAGTGTTTATGTATTGGCTATTTTAAAACTTTCTGAATCTAGTAATTAAAGCTCTTATTATTTATCGCGTTATAAATAATATCTTCTATAATAAAATTAATTTCATTTCATATCGAATGTATTAGTAGGGATATTAATGTTTTTTTCTAAAAATAAACAAAACGAAATAGCTTCTCTAAAAGCTGAACTTTACCCATTACAACAAGTATGGGAAGGGCTTTACCGAGAGATGTTAGTACTAAACATTCTTTATGATGGCCGAATTTCGCACGCCAATGATAAGTTTTTAGAAAACCTAGGCTACAGTGAAGACGATCTAACTAATAATTCTTTTGACGATTTTATTACAGATTCGTCTCGTCAATCTTCAGAATTTAAAAGCCTGCAGCAAGCTATTAAAAAAGAAGGGCATTGGGGCGGTGCATTGCAAGTTATGCGCAGCGATGGTAAAGCTGAATGGTTACGTTTAATAGTACATCCAGTAAAAGGGGAGCAAGATCAGTTGCTCTATTTTTCTATATTCGGAAGTGTACTTACAAAAACAATTACGGCTTCTCGCGAGCAAAGCGATACTATTAAAGCGATATATCGCTCTATGGCGGTAATTGAATTTGATTTAGAGGGCCATGTCTTAAAAGCAAATGATCAGTTTTTAGCTGCAATGGGTTATCAAGAAAGTGAAATACTAGGTAAACATCACCGTACGTTTTGTGAGGCTTCAGAGTATAACTCCCAAGAGTATCTGCAATTTTGGGCTAAATTAAGAGAAGGTAAGTTTATTGCTGAGCGTTTTAAGCGTGTAGATAAACATGGCAACATTGTTTGGCTAGAAGCGTCATATAACCCAATCTCAAATGACGCGAATGAGCTTTATAAAGTGATGAAGTTTGCAACTGTTATCACTGATCAAGTAAATCAAGAAATTGCGATATCACAAGCTGCCGAAATTGCTTATAGCACATCAACCCAAACTGATAAAAAAGCAGAGCAAGGCGCGAGCGTTATACAAGATACAGTCGCAGTAATGACTGAGCTGGCTATTAACATGGAGCAAGCTGCAAATGAAATTTCAGCGCTTGATCAGCAGTCGCAACAAATATCGAGTATTGTACAAAGCATTAGTAGTATTGCTGAGCAAACAAATTTATTAGCATTAAATGCCGCAATTGAAGCGGCAAGAGCTGGCGAGCAGGGGCGAGGCTTTGCTGTGGTTGCAGATGAAGTGCGATTGCTTGCATCGCGTACCTCAAAAGCAACAGAAGAAATTGTAGAAGTTGTACAGCGCAACCAATCACAAACCCAAAATACGGTGGCTGTAATAGAAAAAGGTAAAGAGAAGGCAGAGCAAGGCTTGGCGTTATCTAAAGAATCTGGTGAAGTGATGCAAGAGATCCAACAAGGTGCACAAGAAGTTGTAAATGCGATTGGGCAATTTACCAGTGAACTTAAAGCTAACGGTTAGATTAGCTTCGTCCTTATTCTAAAGCGGACACTTTCAATGGTATCCGCTTTAATCTTACTACCCTCAATATACCCCTTGAAACCCATCTAATAATTTCAAATATAACAACTATACCTCTATTAACTCATTAATCAGTATGAAATAAGTTTCTTCTCTTCTCTAAATGATAATAAGTTGTTGCATTTTTGTTCGTTGTTCCTAATACTAGAGTCTGTTGATCTTTCAAGGTTAAATTTGCAGCAGTCTGTTTGGTATTTAGGTAAGGCAGAGCCTAAGTAGTGTGGTTGTTCCCCATAAATAGGCGATAACGTAGCATTAATGCCAAACAGACGCTGCCCAAAGGGTACTTCCTAGAGGCTATTTACTCTTTGTTGCTCGGTTTTTACTTATTCTTACATGGATGTAAGCCAGTAGAGTAACGCAGGAGCAGTTACCGAGCCCACTAGGTTACAAATCTCGCGCCGTGATTAAATAGCCTCTAGTTTGAACAAATTTTAATCCGCAAAGAACAACAGACCCTAGTGAACACCTAAGCTGACAAGCTTATGTAAACCAACATGAATACCTTAAATGATAATAAAATATTAAGTACACAACATTAAGGAATTGTATGAACAACACAAAGCGCACACACAAATTAATTAAGCCAAGCCACCTAATTGGTGCGGGGTTAGCTATGTTAATGAGCTTTTCTGCAGCGAGTAAAGACTACAAAATTATATTAATTCATGGGTTACAAACTTCGCAAATAACAAATAAGTCGGGTAGTGATGTAATCAATGATGGTGAAACATATTGGCAATCGTACTGGAATAATCGTGCAGATGAGCGAATTGATTGGCCTGCTTATGAACGTATTGAAGGTAAAATTGCTACCGATTGGGTGTGGCCAAAGCTAAAGCAAATTTCACGCTCTAATTTATGCAGTGATGGCTGTGTATTTGTAACACATTCAACAGGAGACTTAGTTGCACGCCATATTATTGATAATCAAGAAAACTGGTTAGAAAACGAAGGCTTAGAGCCGCTTAATATTGTTGCTACGTTTGATTTAGCAGGCGCGGGTGGTGGAAGTGAGCTGGCTGACGTAGCTGTTAGTGCTTTAACTGGCGCATCATGGAACTTTGCGGTCGATGCTGCACTCAAATGGTGGCTAGGAAGTGATGTAACCGAAGCTGTTGGTGTATTACACGATTTAAAAGTAAACAATGCACGTAAAATTTCACCATTCCCAGATGCACGTACGCCACGTTTACGCTTTGTTGCCGATGGAAATGCATATTTGGGTTTAACGGGTGGTTTTTTAAAAGGCAATGATGATTCGGTTGTTGCATCGCACTCTTCATGTGGTGCCAGTTCGGCTGGCTCGTTTGGAAGTTGTAGCAGCAGTGTTGATACAAATGGCCATTTAAAATCGCAAGGTGATGCAGTAAGTAGCTTTATGCCAAACCATTATCCAATGATGATGAGTGACAGTTATAGCCATAACGAAATACATAACGCGCAGCGAAAAGGTAATGTAACAATAGCCATGAATAACGTAAATGTGGAAGGTGACACTGTAGGTTTTAATACGTTTGATAAAACTACAGGTAGTTGGTTTTGGAAAAAACAATATCGTTATATTAAGGATTCAAATAATTTAAGCGCATCAGCACTTATTTATAATGTGATTCCATAACATACAAGGCGTGTAGTTATACCAATCTGCATAAATCTTTGATCAATTTAACGAATTAAATTCCACTATAACGTCGTTAAAAATTTTTTATTTAGAACAACTAGATACAAAAATTTTTGCCTAGTTCTAGCGTAATTTTCTTAACGTTAAATAGACCCCATATATAAGCAGATTGGTATTAAAAACTATACGCCTTATAAAAGATTGAAATATAAAAATGAAAAAATTTTATGCCGTTGCTTTAATTATTAGCACTATTTTATTCTCGCTATGGTTTACAGGTAAAAATGATGCTCATAAAGTTGTTGAGCCAATAACACCTCAGGTTAAACACAGTGCGAGCGTAGCTGATTTATCGCCTGTAAAAGTGATCCCTATAGATGTACCTACAGCAAAAAAAACACAATCAAAAAAACAAATCGCGTTTAATGAAGACTTAACAAAAGCAGCGCAGCAAGTGGTTATGCAATATGAAAGTGCACTTAAATTTCCTCCTTATTCTCAGCCATTGAGTCCATTAGATGAAGATCGATTAAAGCCAAATCAATTCTACCCGATATCGAGCCCTATTGATGAAAGTGGCGATGCTTTAACGTTAAGTCTTAAACAATATCGTTTTGTATACCCAGAAGAAATAACAATAAAGATAAGCGCTCAAGGGCTTGGAAAAGTGGTCGTTGAGCTTGCAAATACAGATACAAAAGAAGTGTTAAATACCCATACAGGCAATGCGCGTGACGGTGAAGCAATTATTACATTTGAAGAGGATGAAGATTACCCTCGTAGCTTACAAGTGTTTGTAGAGGGTGATGTTGCGGGTAAAAAAGTTCCCGTAGTTGCGCAAATTCAATATATGCCGCCGAGTGCAACTTTAACAGGTTTTGAAACTGCTTATGCACAAAACGAAAACATGATTTTGCCAGCTAACATAGTGGTAGTAAAAAGTGGTTTGTATCGTGTTAGGGCTAATTTATACAGTGGCGATACACCACTTGCTCATTTAGTATCTAAAGAGCGGTTAACGAAGGGAAGCCAAACTCTTAATTTGAAAGCTCATTGGTCGGTGCTACCACAAGGCATTACAGATATGCGCTTAAGCGACTTTGTTATTGAGAGAATGTCGCCAAGCCCAGGTGAGCGAAATAGCTTTGGGAATAGTGAAATAAGTCATTTTGATATTAACGATTTTTCGTACGATAGCTTGCAGCAATTACCATATCAGGCTAATGCACAAGAAAAGTTAAGTTTGGAATTTTTACAAGGCTTAGCTGAGAGTTAAAAATAGAACGCAATGCTGAATTGGTAAATTTAAGGGGGTTGTACATAAATACAACCCCCTTAAATTTGTTAGCTTAGATTTATAGTAACTACACTTGGCGCTTCTTGTTCATCAAGCTCATTAGCAACAGGCACTTTAGGAATATCTGGTTTATCAAGGGCTATATCGCCACCATCAATTACTTCACCTGTTTGTAAGTTTTTAAAATCAAACAAGTCGGCGTCAGCTAAATGTGAAGGCACTATGTTTTGCATTGCTGTAAAAATGCTTTCAATACGACCTGGGTGCTCCGCATCCCATTTAGCGAGCATTGTTTTTGTATGTTTACGCTGTAAGTTTTCTTGCGAGCCACATAGGTTACACGGAATGATAGGGTAACCTTGTACAAATGCGTATTGGCTTATGTCGCTTTCTTTACAGTATGCAAGTGGGCGAATAACCATATGCTCGCCGTTATCACTCATTAATTTAGCCGGCATACTTTTTAGCTTTCCGCCGTAAAACATATTTAAAAACAATGTTTCAATCATGTCGTCACGGTGATGCCCAAGGGCTATTTTAGTAGCGCCTAGCTCTTTTGCTGTGCGGTATAAAATACCACGACGTAAGCGTGAGCAAAGTGAACACGTTGTTTTACCTTCAGGGATAATATCGGTAACAATACTGTAAGTATCTTCTTCTACAATTTTGTATTCAACATTTAATTTATCAAGATACTGGGGTAAAACATGCTCAGGAAAATCAGGTTGTTTTTGATCAAGATTTACAACAACTAGGTCAAACTTTATAGGTGCTACACGTTTTAAATGTTGAAGCATTTCAAGCATTGTGTAGCTATCTTTGCCGCCAGAAAGACATACCATTATACGGTCACCCTCTTCAATCATATTGAAGTCCATAACGGCTTGACCAGTTTGGCGACGTAAACGCTTTTGCAGCTTATTTAAGTTAAATTGAGCTTTAGCTTGATCTGAGTGTGACAATTACGCCCCCTAATAAAACAATACAGCAAAGTTATTTGCTAAAAATAAAGGGGCGTATTATACCCAAACCACCTGAATATGCGAGTTTAGGATGTAATTAAAATTGATTTAAACGTGCCTTATTAACACGTAAAAATAACTCGCTTATAACTTGCACATAAAGCTTAAAATTAATCCTTTGCCATAGGGCTCACGTAACCATCGGGTTTGAGTGCCAGTACATCACAGTCTAGGCTATCAATTACATGCTCTGCTGTATTACCTACAAGAGCGGCACTTAAGCCCGTGCGACCTACGGTACCAATAACAACTAATTCGCTATTTAACCGCTTCGCTACATCAGGGATTACATCCTCTGGCAGGCCTTCTTCAATAAAACATTGCTCTGGGTTTAAATTAAACTCTGCAGCAAGTGCATTGGTTGATTCATGATGATGCTTTTTAACTGATTCGTTATAAAGTCCTGGGTTAAACTCAGGAATTTCGATGGCAATATTAATAGGAGTTGCAGGGTAGGCATTAACTAAATTAAGTTTTGCGTTGGCAAGTTCACATAAATATTGTGCGTCTTTAATAACGCGTTTATTAAGTGCTACATGTTCTTCGTTTTCACTAACCGCATTTACAGCAGCTAAAATATTACCGTTTGCTGGCCATGCCATTTCTTTTACAAATAATACCGGAGCGGGGCATTTGCGTACTAAGTGCCAATCTGTCGGGGTAAAAATAACTGATTTAAGTGCGCCATGTTGATGTGTGCCTTTAATTACTAAATCGTACTTTTGATCAATTACAGTATCGATTATGGCTTCGTAAGGGCGATTATGCCAAACCACTTGGGTTTCAATATTTATATCTTTGTAAGGGGAAACTAAATCGTTTAGCCATAGCTGGCGATCTTTTAGTACGGCATCGCGCATTGCTTCGCGTTCATCGCCAGATAGCATAGTCGTCATTTCGTAAGAGAAGTCGTAAACCGTCATAAAGGCGGTAATACTTGCGCCAGATTTTTTAGCTAAATCTATTGAACGTGCTAAACCGTGTTGATCATCTTTGGTGGGGTCAATAACCGCAATAATGCGTTTAATAGTGTTCATATGCTACTCCATTTACCTAACGGGTGTACATTTAGTGTAACGTAAATATAAAACAGTTAAAGGGGTAGCATATAAATTGTTGTTCTAAATCAAACTATTTAATTTAGCGAGGCTTAACTATCGCCGCTGTTTTAGCCAAGGCATCATTATCTAAAATTGTAATAAATTTACCCTCTACTTTAATTAAGTCAGCTTTTTGAAAACGACTCAATAAACGGCTAATGGTTTCTACTGTTAGACCTAAGTAATTACCAATTTCACCGCGAGTCATTGTAAATCTAAATTCTTTACGCGAGAAACCACGCTCACCAAAACGCTCCGACAAGTTATAAATAAAACTAGCTAAGCGTTCTTCTGCTGATTTTTTATTGAGTAATAACAGCATTTCTTGATCGTAAGTAATCTCGCTACTCATTAAACGCATTATTTGTTGGCGAAGTTTTGGTAATTTTCCTGATAGTTCATCAAGAGTATCGAATGGGATTTCGCATACCATTGACGTTTCAAGTGCTTGCGAAAAACTGGGATGAGTCATTTTACTTATTGCGTCAAAACCAACTAGGTCGCCCGCTAAATGAAAGCCGGTAATTTGCTCATCACCTCGCTCCGATAACGTGTACGATTTAAATGAACCAGAACGAACCGCATAAATAGCCTGTAAAGGTGCACCTGATTCAAATAGATAGTCGCCTTTATGGAGTGGTTTTTTTCGCTCAATAATTTCGTCAAGCTTGTCCATTTCTTGGCCATTGAGTGAAAATGGCAAACACAATTGACTAATACTGCAGTTATTACAGCTAATAGCACAATTACCTTTAGCGCGACTTTGAAAGAAATCCATAATTTAATCCGTTTAAATTTTTATACACGACTGCAAAATAACCTTAAAGGTTAATAATGCGAATAGATTAATGTACCAGTTTGTCAGTTGCAATAATCAATAAGTAGATACCATACCAAATTATAACACTGCCTAATACAATTCGGGTCCATGGATGGTTAATAATAGTATTTAGTTTTTGCGCGGTAATGCCTAATGTGATCATCGCGGGAAAAGTACCCAAAGCAAAGCAAAGCATAACTAAGGCACCGTCAAGGGCACTTGGGCTGGTCATCGCCCATGTAAGCGCTGAGTATACAAGTCCGCATGGCAGCCATCCCCACAAAGCACCATAACCTAGGGCTTTAAAAGGAGAGTTAATAGGCATTAAATATTTATTTAGTTTAACAATGTGTTGCCACACCAAGGTTTTACCAATTTTCTCTAACCATTGCAAAGTAGGGCCCAAGCGCATTATATACACGCCAACGAGGAGCATAAAAATAGCTGCAATGAACGAAAGTACTAAAGAGAAGGAGGTGTTTTGCCTTGCAAATTGGCTGCTAATACCAGCAACAAGTGCACCTGCAGCCATATAGCTCAGTGCACGTCCAATATTATAAGCAAGTGAATAGGTAAATGTTTTACGTTTGTCACTTGCCAGTTGTAATGAGCTTGCAATACCACCACACATAGCAATGCAATGACCGCTACCGATTAGTCCCATTAAAAATGCGCTGGTATAAAGAGGGTCAATCATTACTTTTGTTATGTTGCTCTTTGTCATCTTCAAACAAAATACTATGACCTTGCTTGTTTAAATCCGAAAACTGCTCGCTTTTCACTGCCCAAAAGAAAACACCAATAGCAATAATGACGAACAAAATGGCGATAGGGATCAAAATGTAAATTATGCTCATAACTTTAATAGCCTTAGTGAATTACTAATCACAATAATTGAGCTGGCAGACATGCCAATAACAGCCATCCAAGGAGCAACTAAGCCCAGCGCTGCCAGTGGTAATATTGAAGCATTATACAATAAAGACAGCGCAAGATTTTGCTTAATAATACGTCTGGTTTGTTTTGCTACATTAAGTAAGTGACCAATGGAGGCTAAATCGCTATTAAGAAGCACTACATCGGCGCTATTTTTTGATATGTCTGCACCGGTTTCCATAGCAATAGATAAGTGCGCACTAGCAAATACCGGGCTGTCGTTTACACCATCACCTACCATTGCAACGACTTCATTTTGTGAAGACCATTGCTCAACGGCGGTTTGTTTATCTTGTGGAGAACATCCAAATTGCACACTTTCAAGTTTAAGTTGCTTAGCTACTTTTTGCCCAGCATCTGACGCGTCACCGGTTAACATGTGACAGGTTAAGTTTTGCGATTGAAGTGAGTCTATGAGCTTTTTAGCATCGCTTTTTACTTTATCAACAAAGTAAAAGCGTGCAACAACTTGCTTATTTATATACAAGCTCGCTTGTGCATTCGATTTTTTGCTATTAAACCAACCACTTTTACCAATTGCGTAATGATTAGTTGCATCTTGTGCGCTAATTCCCAGCCCTGGATGTACTTCAACGTTATTAAGACTGCGGTGAGCTGGCGTAAACTCATCAAATGCACTGGCGATAGGGTGTTCAGAATAACGCTCTAGCATGGCTGCCATATCTAGCACTTGCGCTTTTGTATATTGTTTATCGATTATATCTACTTCATCAAGGCTAAATTTACCTTGCGTAAGTGTGCCTGTTTTATCAAATGCAAATAAAGTGATTTGTGAGAGTGTTTCGAGCACATGTGCTTGTTTTATTAATACGCCTTTTCGAGTAAGTGTTGCCACTGCACATGTAAGCGCGGTGGGTATCGCTAAACTCAGCGCACACGGGCAGGTAGCAACTAAAACCGAAATGGTGATCCAAAATGCGTGCTCAGGATCAATTTGGTACCAGCCGATCGCTGTAAGTGAAGCAAATACAAGCAAACAAGCTATGAACCACTGCGCAACTTTATCTGTAATTTCAACTAGTTTAGGGCGCTTGGTTAATGCGTTGTGTTGCAAGCGTATAATTTGATTTAAAAGTGTATTTTGGCCAATTTTATTAATTTTTATTTCAATAACGCCGTCGTGGTTAACGCACCCGGCATAGACATTATGGCCAATAAATTTTGTAACAGGCTGATGTTCCCCCGTCATCATTGATTCATCAACCGTAGTCTTACCTTTAATGAGTTCGCCATCAGCAGGAATTGTCTCACCCGCTTTAATAAGTACTACGTCATTAAGTTTTAGTTTTTTGGCTGCAATTATAAGCTCTTCGCCACTTTCGTTAATGGTGCGGGCTGTTAATGGTAATAGTTTTTGTAAGTTTGCAGTAAACTCGCTCGCTTTTAAACGCGCTCTAAATTCAAGATATTTACCTAATAACAGTAAAAAGGTAAACATGCATACAGATTCAAAATACACTTCGCCGACTTGCATAAATGTGGCGTAACAACTTGCACCAAATGCGCCAAAAATAGCCAGTGATACGGGTAAATCCATATTGAGCTGTTTTGCTTTTAAGCCATTTATAGCATTGGTTAAAAAGGGCAGTGCGCTATATAAAATAACCGGGGAGGCCAGTACCAAGCTGATCCATCTAAAATACTGCTCAAAGTTACTGTCCATGCCTGAAAACATGCCAAAGTACATGGCGAACGCAAACATCATTACTTGCATGGTCATTAAGCCTGCAACACCTAAGCGGCGAATATAGGCTTTGGCAGTTTGTTGCTTTTGCTTAGCTTCAATATCTGATTGAAACGGGTAGGCTTTGTAGCCAATTTTAGCTAGGGAAGTAATAACTTCACTCAATGGGGTGGTGGTTTTGTCCCATTGAATCATCGCGCGGTTGGTCGATGTATTTACATCAACACGTTTTACTGAGGTTAAATTTAAGAGTTGTTTTTCGATAAGCCATGCACAAGCGGCACAGGTTATACCTTCAACGCTCAATAATACCTCTGAGATATTATCGTTAGTGGCTATAAATTCGTCTTGAATGTCTTCGTTGTCATAACTTTTTATAAATGCGAGTTGCTCAGGTACCAGCTGTTCGACCTTTCCAGCACGAACCGTTCGGTATTTATAATAATCGGTCATACCTTGATCAACAATATTTTGCGCAACAGCTTGGCAGCCAATGCAACACATTGGCTGAGCTTTATCGTCAATTATAACGTTTGCGCTAAATCCGTTTGGCACACTTTCAAGGCAATGAAAGCAAGAGTTAGACATAGTTATTACTACTTATAATTAGGAGTAACTAAAACGGTTTGTTCAGTTGGTAACGTTATATTTTCTTTCATTTTCCAACTGCCATCTATTGGCTCAATAAATACTGAGTAGGCGCCTTGTGTATACTCATTAAGTAATGCAGTAAATTCCTGATTGGCATTAGGAGTAAGTGTTGCTTCAAAGTCATGCGCTTTAATGGTGCGATGATAAAACGAGAGCTTTAATACATGCACGTTACTGCTGTCGCCTTTTGTAAACTTAAAGCTTACGCGGTCGTTGGTTACATTTAATTCGCCATGTAAATAAAGTGCTTTTGCTTTTTCAAACTTAGTCAGTTCTAAGTTTATTGCTTTACCTTTTTTGTAGTAGTCGTCAACAACCATATCTGGACCGTTACCTATTGCCGTAATAAATAAGCTAATACAGCCAATAATGGCAACTAACGGAAAAAAGATTAAAAACCAAGGCCAAAAATTTTTATACCACGGAGTAGGTTGCATAGTGTCTCTAAAATTAGTTTAGGAAGTGTTATTTTATAGGAATTATACGTAAAAGACTAAAAAAAAGCCTCACAGTGGAGGCTTTTTTGATCTGGATTAATCTATTGAATTAAATAAATTAATTTATAAACATTTTATTAACCGCGTGCTTATTTATCTTGCGATAAACTGTAAACATAGGCAGTTAATAAGTGAATCTTATCTTCACCTAAAATGTCTTTCCATGCAGGCATTACACCGGCACGGCCGTGGTTAAGAGTTTCTTCAACAGCACGTTGAGAACCACCATATAACCAAATGTTATCAGTCAGGTTAGGCGCGCCAAACGGTAGGTTATGTGCAACCGACCCTTTACCGTCAGCACCATGACATGCGGCACACATTGCAAACTTAGCGGCGCCTGCGTCTGCGTCTTTTTGGTTAACAGTACGACCAGAAAGGCTCAGCACATGTGCTGTCATTTCTTTAACGCCTTGTTCGCCAAGAGCAGGACCCCAAGCTGGCATTGCTGCAATACGACCATAAAGAAGTGTTTCTTTAATTTTGTCAGGTGTTCCGCCATATAACCAATCTTTATCAGTTAGGTTAGGGAAGCCAGTACCACCACGTGCATCAGAGCCATGACATTGCGCACAGTTTTGTGAAAATAAACGCTGACCAATTTCAATGGCTACTTGACCATCTGTTTGCTCATGT
This sequence comes from Pseudoalteromonas sp. NZS71_1, assembly GCF_015864305.1. Lineage (NCBI taxonomy): Bacteria > Pseudomonadati > Pseudomonadota > Gammaproteobacteria > Alteromonadales > Pseudoalteromonadaceae > Pseudoalteromonas > Pseudoalteromonas sp. NZS71_1. The sequence continues at coordinate 142,499 of NZ_JADYXM010000004.1, forward strand.
TTATTACCATTATCAAGCGCTATTTGCTGTGCTGCATCACCTTCAAATTTAGAACTAACTAAATCTAAAACGGGTACTTGTGCAAGTTTATTAAAAATAGGACCAAAGCGCTCTTCTGCAGCTTCGTACTCTTTATCAAGTTTCACAAAGCGTCCATCCGCTTTTGCCTCTGCAACTGCTTTTTTAGATTCAGCTAAAGAGGTAATACCTTGATTAGAACTAGTCCATTTACCTAAACCTTCCCAGTTGCCTAAACCTGGGTAAGCTGCAAGGTAATATACTGACCAAATGAAAGTTGCGAAAAACATGTACGTCCACCATTTTGGTAGTGGATTATTTAGCTCTTCAATGCCGTCAAATTCATGTCCACAGCTTTCACCTTCTTCTACGCCTGCATAGTTTTTTAAGTTCCAAACTAATAAGCCAAAGATGATGCATAAGCATGCAAGGGTTAATACAATAACCCAAATACTCCAAAAGCTAGTCATTTTTCAGACTCCTTTTCCTCGTTAGAGAGCGTGTTGTCATGTTTTTTTTCATCTTCAAAAATGGCATTAGCAGCACTGTCAAAACGAGTTTTGCTTCGCTTGCTATATGCCCATGCAACAATCACAATAAACAATACTAAAATTACCAGAGTCAAAATACCTCTGTATGTTCCGTAATCCATAATTTTTTACTTCAAGTGGGTACCAAGTTGCTGTAAATACGCGATGAGAGCTTGGATTTCTGTTGCGCCTTTGCCATCATTCATAGCATTAACTTTATCAACATCTGCTTGAAGCTCTGCATCATCGCCATAACCTAAACCCGGATGTTTTGGGTTTTCTGGGTTAATAGCAAAAGTATCACGGAAAAGTTGTAGTTTTTTCAGAGTAAGGCTTGTATCAACCGTATTCTCTGCTAACCAAGGAAAGCCTGGCATGTTTGACTCGGGAACCACAGCACGTGGATCAACTAAGTGAGCATAATGCCAATCGTCCGAGTAGCGCTTACCAACACGAGCCAAGTCAGGACCAGTACGTTTAGAACCCCATAAAAACGGATGATCCCATACTGATTCGCCTGCTACAGAGTAGTGACCATAACGCTCAACTTCATCACGAAAAGGACGAATCATTTGTGAGTGACAGTTAGAACAACCTTCACGTACGTAAAGGTCGCGGCCTTCCATTTCTAAAGCGTTAAGAGGGCGTAAACCCTCCACTGGTTTAGTTGTATCGTCTTGAAACATTAGCGGAGTGATCTCAACTAACGCGCCAAAGCTAATAGCAAAAACAGTCAGAATAGCCATAAGGCCAACGTTCTTTTCTACTATTTCATGTTTGTTTTGTGAATTTTTCTTGCTCATCATCTCACTCCGTTATGCTAATTGTGCTTGCGCGTCTAGTTTCAGAGATTCTTTCTCAGCTGAAATAGTGCGGTAAACGTTATAAGCCATAACTAACATACCCGTTACGATGAATACACCGCCTACAAAGCGCATGATATAGAAAGGATGCGACGCTTCTAAAGACTGCACAAAGCTGTACATTAATGTACCGTCAGCATTTACTGCACGCCACATTAGACCTTGCATTACACCTGAAATCCACATTGCAACAATGTATAAAACAACACCTACAGTGTGTAACCAGAAGTGGGTATTAACTAATTTAACGCTATACATACGACCTTGCGCGAATAACGCAGGAATTAGGTGGTAAATAGCACCAATTGAAATCATAGCAACCCAACCTAGTGCACCTGAGTGTACGTGGCCGATTGTCCAATCTGTGTAGTGAGATAACGCATTTACAGATTTAATTGCCATCATTGGACCTTCAAACGTAGACATACCGTAGAAAGACAATGAAACAACTAAGAAGCGTAGTACTGGATCAGTACGTAGTTTATGCCACGCGCCAGATAGCGTCATAATACCGTTAATCATACCACCCCAAGATGGTACAAATAGGATAATAGACATAACCATACCTAAACTTTGCGTCCAATCAGGAAGCGCTGTGTAGTGAAGGTGATGAGGACCAGCCCAGATATATAATGAAATTAGAGCCCAAAAGTGAACTACCGATAAACGGTATGAGTACACTGGACGACCTGCTTGTTTAGGTACAAAGTAATACATCATACCCAAGAAACCAGCAGTAAGTAGGAAACCTACAGCGTTATGACCGTACCACCACTGAACCATAGCATCTACCGCACCCGCATAGATTGAATATGATTTAGTTAACGACACAGGCACTGCCATACTGTTTACAATATGAAGTACTGCAACAGTGATAATAAAGCCAGCGTAGAACCAGTTAGCAACATAAATATGCGACACTTTACGCTTAATTAAAGTACCAAAGAATACAATAGCGTAAACAATCCAAACCACAGCGATTAAAATATCGATTGGCCATTCAAGTTCTGCGTATTCTTTTGAGCTAGTAATACCAAGTGGTAATGTAATTACTGCTAATACAATAACTAGCTGCCAGCCCCAAAATGAAAAGGCGGCGAGTTTGTCTGAGAAAAGACGCGTTTGACAAGTACGTTGTACGACGTAATAAGACGTCGCAAAAAGTGCACTGGTACCAAATGCGAAAATTACTGCGTTCGTGTGTAACGGACGTAGTCGAGAGTAAGTTAACCATGGTGTATCAAAGTTAAGTGCTGGCCAAGCTAATTGGGCAGCAATCAGAACCCCAATACTCATGCCAACGATGCCCCAAATCACTGTCATAATAGCGAATTGGCGTACAACCTTATAGTTATACTCAGTTTGTGATGCTACTGTTTGGCTCATTTTCTGGCTTCCGCTGCAATAAATGCGTTTAGAAATGAATTACCCACCTTTAAAAGTGGGGCCTACTATTTTCTCAAGCGTGTTATCTAAAACTTTCAATACATGAAAGCTTCAGAAAAAAACTTGAGAAACCCTTATTTTTTGCGGGTGAAATGATAAATTTTTTGGCCTAAAAAAGATAGGTCAATTACATAAAATTATGACATCAATCAATGTTTGTGAGCTTGTTGTTTATTTTTTGATACAGTTTGTGCCTAATTTGGCTTAATAGTAACACTCGCACTTGTTATTTGCAGTCGCGATTATTAGTATTTGTTTTTCTTTAGTGCGAAATTGTTATGCTTATATATAGATTAAGTTTATTCACGGCGGTATTTTTTTTATTAACAGCGTGTGATTTTTCCAAAAATACAGGTGAAAAGTTTCTAAAAAATGCCACATGCACAGCCAATTTGCCTTGTACTTTTTCAAATGATGTTAAAGTATGGTTAAGCGAGAAAACCCTTTCTCCCGAAACTCCATTTACTATTTTTAGTGATTTACCAACAAACCTTACAATTGAAGATGCCAAGCTTAAAGGCATTACTATGTATATGGGTTACATTCCTCAGCAATTTAAAAAACATAATGGCCTGTGGCAGAGTAATACCATGGTTGGCATTTGTTCTGAGCAAAATATGCTCTGGAATTTAGAGCTAACAGTTAAAGATAATACAACCTCTTTAATACAAACACTAAATTACTCTTTTTATGTAACGTATTAGGCTTAATACCTAACTTTCATGCAATCCATTTACCATTAGCAATTTGCATTGTTATCCATACGATTATTTAAGCGAGAAGATCACTAAAACTGCTATTTGAATCAAGTAGCCAATTAAGTTTTTATAATATGAAACTAATTCAATAAAGACACAGTTTTAATTGTGGCTGAACAAAAAGTCTAATCAAAAAAACCGCAAAGTAGTCAAATAAAGCTATTTAAGCACCAAACATGCGTAAATTCGGTTAGTAATTAACATTTAGTTTTGCGGTTTTAATAATTTGCTGTGATTAACTTGTTAATTTATCTGAATTTGGTACATAATTCGATTAGTTACATTGAATTACAAAGTTGACCAGTTTGGTTTCAACTGTGTTATTTAAGTATCTTAAATTGTTTATGCTATTGATATTTAAATGTATTTATTCATTAACAATGAAACAAGTTGTAACGTATGTCCCCAAAAGAGTTGTTCTATTTTGTTGGTTGATAAAAAACGCACTGGCGTTAAGTTTTCGTTCAGTTAAAAGCGCCTAAGTTGCCCATCTGACTCACTATTCTTATAACAAGTGAGCATTACCAATAAAGGTAAACTTCAACAAGTAGGGTTCTTTCATGAAAAAATCAACTCTTGGCTTAGCTGTAATTGCAGCAATACCAATGTTCTCAAGTGTGCAAGTTTTAGCGGCTGACGAAGCAGCTACATCAATTGAAAAAATTCAGGTGACGGGCTCTCGTATTAACCGTACTGATATGGAAACAGCAAGCCCAATCACAGTTATCGGTGATGACTTCATTGCAAAAAGTGGTTTCACATCTGTTGCTGACATACTTTCTACTCAGCCATCAGCTGCTGGTATTAGCTTAGGCGCTTCAAGTAATAATGGTTCTGGCGGTTCAGCAACAGTAAACTTACGTGGTATGGGTTCACAACGTACGTTAGTACTCCTAAACGGTCGTCGTATGGTTTCTTCAGGTACCGGCGCAGATTCTTCTGTTGATTTAAATACCATTCCTGTAGCAATGATCAAATCTATCGAAATCTTAAAAGACGGCGCGTCTGCAGTATATGGCTCTGATGCTATTGCTGGTGTTGTTAACATCATAACAAAGAAAGATTTTGAAGGTTCAGAGTTAAACGTTGAAGGCAGCCGCACTACAAAAGGTGATGGCAATAACTACGGTGTTAGTTTATTACACGGAATGAATATTGCCGATGGCAACTTAGTTGTTGGTGCTCAATACTCAAACCGTGGTGAAGTAATTCAGTCGGATCGTCGTTTTGTAGAGCCTGGCGAGTCTTCATTTATCCCTGAAGGAACACTGGGCGGCAGAACTTACCAGGGTAATGGTGTTTTTGCAGATAGAACTACTTCATACGACTTTACAACATCAAGCTATGCTCAAACACCTAATGAGCTATACAGCTTATTTACTAGTTTTGACAAAGAGCTAGACTCAGACACTACATTTAATGTTGATTTGATGTATACACGTCGTGAATCTAATCAACAACTTGCACCACAACCAGCAAGTATTGATTTAAGTACTTCTAGCTTGGATTCAACTTACACAGATAGCTTCCGTGACGCAGATACAGGCGATCTTGCTGACTCTTTAGAGTACAGAAGAAGAATGGTTGATGCTGGTCCTCGTATTTATGAGCAAGAAACTGACACTTACCGTGTATCTGTTGCATTACAAGGTTTATTAGATAACGATGCAAGCTGGGATGTAAGTGCAACTTACGGTCGTAATGACTCAAAAGATAAAGTTCAAAACTCAATTAATGCAAGTCGAGTTGAAGAAAGCATTTATGCAAACCAAGCTCTTTGGTTCAGCGGTGATTCTTTAGATCGTAGCTTATTAACATCTAACGATTCAATTTATACTGAGTCAAACGAAGGTGGTAACGAGCAATTTATTCTTTCAGCTGGTTATAGCGCAGTAACAGAAAGTGATATTGGTTACGCAATCGGTGTAGAAAACCGCTTTGAAAGTGGTTACTACACACCAGATCTAATTACTCAGCTTGGTGAGAGCACAGCTGCACAACAAGATCCAACTGAAGGTGATTTCTCAGTACAGTCTATCTACTTTGAAACATCTATGCCGGTATTAGAGACTGTTACCCTTGAAGGTGCTGCTCGCTACGATAACTACTCTACCTTTGGTGGCGAAACAACGTGGAAACTTGGTGCAACGTGGAATGTAACTGAAGAGTTTATGGTTCGTTCTGTATTAGCTACTGGCTTTAGAGCACCAAACGTATCAGAACTGTTTGGTGGTAACTCAGGTTCGTACGATTACCTAGCTGATCCATGGGGCAACGAACAAGATGCTCAAATACTTGTAAACTACACAAGTGATAACGATCTTAAAGCCGAAGAAAGTCGCTCTTTCACTTTTGGTATGGTTTGGGAAGTAGCTGACGGTTTATCAACAACTCTAGATTACTGGAAGTTTGATATTACTAATGCGATTACTCGCTTAGATGTTCAAAACGAAATGAATAGCTGTTTTGCAGGTGACTCAGAATCATGTTCATCAGTAAACATTACACAATCTGGTGACTTATCTAACCTAAGTTCAGCACTTACTAACGTAGGTTCTCAAGAAACGTCAGGTGTTGATTGGAATATTAGCTACTCTGCAGATAACTACCGTATAAACCTTGATACAACTTATTTAATTAAGTTTGAAGAAGATGACATTAATTATACAGGTACTATTGATGGCAACATCGGTGGTTACTCTAAAATAAAGTCTAACCTTTCAGTTAATTACGATCTAACTGATTCATTAAATATCCTTTATAACGCAAGATTCCTTCGTGGAATGGATGGTGACTACTACGGTGAAAACTTTAGTACTGACAACGTTATTTACCACGATATTTCAATGAGCTACAACTTGAATGATGCATTACGATTTACTGGTGGCATGAACAACATTTTCGATAAAGAGCCTGAGAAAGTATTAGGTGGTAACGATATGGGTACTGTTCCAGAAGTTTATGATGTAATTGGTTCACGTGTTTTTGCAAGTGTAAACTACAAGTTTTAACTAGCACATTAATCGTATTAAGGCTCAGTATTTACTGAGCCTTTTTTATTGAACAAAACAAAGGAGACAAGTACACTAAAACGATATTTTAGAAGGAGAACTGATTGTTAAAACAAGATGAAAACTTATCTTTTGTCATTGAACCAGAGCTAACTCCTCGTTCTGAACAGCGCATAGATCTGTATTTTTCTATCCCTAATGAAATGGGGATTAATCCGCAAACGCTTACCGAAGAATCTTACTTTAATAACCACTTTAAATCGCATTTAGCCTACAATGCTAACAATATACACTTGCCATTAGTACGAAGCCGTTTTGTTAGTAAAAACAAAGGTGAGCAGCAAGATTACCGTCAAAACCTTAATTTATTTTGTTACCAAGTGCGTTTAGCCCTTGATGCCGACATTAAAGACGCGTTAAAAATTGATGAAGCAGAAGACTTTTATAAACGCGCTAACGAAGTATATGAACAAAGTGAAGGACTTTTAAAAAAGCTGCGTCGCTACACGCCAGATGACGAAAAACTACTTCCATTTTTTACCAATGCTGACAACTATTTAAGTTGGCATGTCGAGCAATCATTTTTAAAGCTTTTAGATGAAGGCCCACGTAGTAGCGATTATGCAAAAGAGCGTAACGATTTACTGCAGTTTTGTAAAAACGAAAATACGTACCGAGCAGAGAAAAGCTACAATTCTGAAACCACCATGCAAGACGCAAATCGAATAACAAATAAAATGCGCTTGTTACAACGTTTAATTGAGCATGGCGTTATATTACAGCGCCAAACGCGTTTTCTTAACAGCTACCTTAAACGATTAGTTAAAGGCACTGTAACAGCTGTTATCATGGCATTTGTGATGGTTGTGATACTTAATGCCCGCTCAACGTTTACTGAAGTCACCGCGACGCTTATTTTAATTTTGGGGGTCATTTACGGACTACGTGAAATATTTAAAGAAGACATTACACGTATGATCTGGCGAGCTATTGTACAAGGGCGACCTAAGTGGCGATTTAGTTTTAAAAATAGTATTACCAAAGACAAAATAGCGAGTCAGCTAATTTGGCTTGAATACACACGCTTTAAAAAAATACCTAAAGAAGTTAGATCTATTTTTTCAAAGCGTCGTCAGCAAAATAAACAAGCCGCGCAGTGGTTACACTTTGCAAGTGAGACACGTGTTAGTGCAAAAGAATTTTTACCCGGTTACGATACACTGCAACAAACACTGCAATTTAGTCTTGCACCATTTGCGCGTTATTTAAAGCGTGGTGAAGGGAAGTTATATCATTTAGATAGTAATAAAATTTCTAAGCAGGCGGTTGAACGGCGCTATCAACTTAACATGGTGCTTGTGCTAACTGAGGAAGATAGAACACTCTACCAACGCTATAAAATAACGTTAAATCGTAGTAAAATCGTTAATATTGAGCTTATCTACTCCAAAAAATGAATTTTAGTAATTAAAAAAGGGACTGATAAAATCAGTCCCTTTTTTAAATTTATTTATTAGCTAAACCATGTTTACTATATAAAGTTACTTTGTTTGATACTAGCGTGATCTCGATATTTTTTGCTTCGTCGCCCCACACACAATTAGTATGCAGTGTTTTTTCAACACAATTATCTGCACTTCCCAAAATGGTTTCAACTTCAGTCTTGTCCATACCTACTTTGATTTTTTCGTAACTCTCAAGACTTACTTTAGAACAAGCCGCAAGGCTTAGTGTAGCTGCGATGATAAGGAGTTTTTTCATTGTTATATCCTACTTAGTATTAATGTTTGAATTTTCTGATTTGGACGATCATGCCCATTCGTGGGTGGTCAAAGTAATGTACTTCACCACTTATTACACGTCTAAACTGAGAAAAGCGGGCTGACTCTATATCGCCATTTTCTAGTTTTTGGCTAATATCAAAATTAGCTGTAATGTATAAATAATGTCGTAAGTGTATTTTAAATAAACCGTCTAGTTCCCATTCTGCTTTTGATTGGTTTGGGTCGTTAAACAGTTCAGGTTGTGAGTTTAATAAACTTACAAAATCAGGATTTGAATAGCTAGGGGTTACGTTGGAATCACTTTTAAGGTGTTTACCTGCTATTAAATGCATACTTGGAGCACGCGATTTACTTGCGCCTTCAAAGCGCCAGCCAGTATGTAGAATAGGTGTTAATCCTTTGCGATCTAGCTGTCGGTACTGCGCTTTAAATTGCAGTTGTTCTGGCGCTAATAAATAAGTTTGCTGCATATCATCTTTAGCGGGTGCTAGAGGTGTTATAGGTAGCTCATCGTAGCTTTGTAGGTAGTTTGTACTGTCACCGCATACACCCGATTGTGGGTTTGAATTAACTAATGAGTCGGTAAAAGAGCGTTTTTGAAAACGCTCATCACCATCTATACATGCTTGCATTGCTTGCTCTGTATAAAGAGGTGTCATTAAATCTAGAGAGTTTTTATCCTCAATAGCTTTGTGCTTAAGTGTAAAATCTTCTTGCAAATACGGAGCAGGGCGCTGCTTAAATACAAGCACCTCAACCTCAAACCAGCGTTCTGCAAATGCAGTGCTGCTAAACAAGCAGCATAAAATAACTAGCGATTTTTTTAGCAACATTAATGGCTAACCTTTTTTTCGAAATCTGCAATCATTGCAGTGACCATTTTTAAGCGTTCGCGAGCGTTAGCTTCACTAATTGCAAAGCGCAGTTTATTTGCGCCATCCATTTTGTACACCTTAGGCGCACTTTGTATCAAACCAATGATGAAGCTAGGGTTAACCTTAGTATCTTGGCTAAACTCAAAGTAACCACCTTTTGGATTTGCCTCAATTTTTGTTATCCCTAAATTACTTGCCTGCATTTTTAATAATTGTAGGCTAAATAGGTTTTTAGCGGCATCAGGCAGTAAACCAAAGCGGTCTATAAGTTCTACCTGTAGTTCATCCATATCATCAAGGTTAGCACAACTAGCAACTCGCTTGTACATACCTAGGCGTGCATTAACATCGTGTATGTAATCATCAGGTAATAGTGCAGCCAGTTTTAAATCTACTTCAGTTTGTTTTTTAAGTAGATTTTCAAGCGTTGGCTCTTTTCCTTCGCGCAGCGCATTTACTGCTTGTTCGAGCATTTCCATATATAAACTAAAGCCGATTGTTTGCATTTGACCTGATTGATCGTCGCCAAGTAACTCACCAGCGCCACGAATTTCTAAATCGTGTGTAGCGAGGGCAAAACCCGCGCCTAAATCTTCCAACGATTCGATTGCTTGTAAGCGTTTACTCGCGTCTTTAGACAGTGCTTTAGGGTCACCTGTGAGTAAATAGGCATACGCTTGATGATGGCTTCGACCAACTCGTCCACGTAATTGGTGTAATTGCGCAAGGCCAAGTTTATCTGCTCTATCCATAATAATGGTGTTGGCTGTCGGTACATCGATACCGGTCTCGATAATCGTGGTACATACCAGCACATTGTATTTTTGATGATAAAAGTCAGTCATTATTTGCTCAAGCTCTTGCTCGCGCATTTGACCATGGGCTGAGGTGACGCTTGCTTCAGGCACCCATTCACTAATTTCTTGCGCAACACGGTCAATAGTTTCCACATTGTTATGCAAAAAGTAAACTTGGCCACCACGTTTAATTTCACGTAGTACAGCTTCGCGTATTAGTTCTACATCGCGTTGGCGTACAAAGGTTTTTACCGCTAAACGTTTAGCCGGTGGCGTTGCGATTATTGATAAATCGCGCATTCCGCTCATGGCCATGTTAAGTGTACGCGGTATTGGCGTTGCAGTTAGTGTGAGTATGTCTACATCGGCACGCAGGGCTTTAATTTTCTCTTTTTGGCGAACACCAAAGCGATGCTCTTCATCAACAATGAGTAAGCCTAAATCGTTAAATTTAATGTCATGCTGAATAAGTTTATGTGTGCCAATAACTATATCGAGTTTACCATTGGCCATTTTTTCAAGTGTGTCTTTTTGCTCTTTAGTGGAGTTAAAGCGCGAAAGTACACCAACTTCAATAGGAAAATCAGCAAAACGATCTTTAAAGTTTTCATAGTGCTGCTGAGCCAGCAAGGTGGTAGGCACTAAAATTGCCACTTGTTTATCATCGTTAACCGCTACAAAAGCAGCGCGCATGGCCACTTCTGTTTTACCAAAGCCTACGTCACCACACACTAAGCGGTCCATGGCTTGCTTTGATTGCATATCACCTAACACCGCTTCTATGGCGTTGCGCTGATCGTCAGTTTCTTCAAACGGGAAGCTATCGCTAAATTGGCGATATGCAGGGGCGTCTAGAGTAAACTTATTACCGGGTTTTGCTTGGCGCTGTGCATAAATGTCGAGTAATTCGGCTGCTACATCGCGAACTTTTTCAGCCGCACGTTTTTTTGCTTTTTCCCATGCATCTGAGCCAAGCTTATGCAGCGGGGCGCTAGCTTCTTCACCGCCAGAGTAACGACTAAGCATATGTAATGCAGATACTGGCACGTACAATTTAGCTTCACTTGCGTAAGTAATCGTTACAAATTCAGTAACTACACCTGCAGCATCAATTGTTTGCAAACCCTGATAACGGCCAACACCATGATCGAGATGCACAACAGGTTGGCCTTCCTTGAGCTCTGCTAAATTACGGATTAGCGCATCTTGGCTGGCTTCGTACTTGTGCTTGCGGCGTCTGCGCTGAGATACTTTTATACCAAGCAGTTCTTGCTCGGTAATAATAGAAAGGCTGGGCTTAGTACCAAGTACTACACTTTGTTCAAGCGGGCTTACTATTAAACCTACATCACTCGCGCTTTTTGTAAATTGTTCGAGTGTTTCAAATTCTTTAAATTTTAAACCGCTTGGTTTTAGAATGCTCAGTAATGATTCGCGACGACCATCGGATTCAACACTGAGTAATATGCGGCCTTTTTTCTTTTTTTGCTCTGCTACATAATTTATAAACGCGGCATAAGGTTCATGCTGCTTATGATCAATTCTAATCGCTGGCAGCTCGCTAACGCTTAAGTTTTTATTGCCCGCTTTAGTACCAAGCTTTGCAAGAGATAAACGAATACGTGCAAAATTGCCTAAATTAGAAAACAGCTCTTCAATAGGCTGATAAAGCGCATTGGGTTCAAGTAATGGACGAAGTGGGTCAACTCTGCGGTTCTCATAGCGTACATTTACATCGTGCCAAAAGGTGTCTGCCGCGTGCTCTAAATCAGCCAGCTGCATAACAGTTGTTGTATCTGGCAAGTAGTCAAAAATAGTCGCTAGCTTTTCAAAAAACAACGGCATGTAGTATTCGATACCAGCAGGCCAGTTACCTTTGCTTACTTGCATGTATACAGAGTCTTGCTGCGAGCTTGCACCAAATTTTTCGCGATAGCTTATTCTAAAACGTTCAATATCAGCGTCGTTAGTAGGAAATTCATGCGCTGGAAGTAGCTCAATTTTATCTACTTTTTCATCAGAACGCTGCGTTTCTACATCAAATAAGCGAATTGTGTCGAGTTCGTCATCAAAAAAATCGAGTCTAAATGGATGCGGGCTACCCATTGGGTATAAGTCAACGATAGAGCCGCGTATAGCGTATTCGCCGTGCTCCATTACTTGTTGAACATTTAAATAACCAGCTTGTTCTAAGTTGTCACGAAAGTTATGTGTGTCTAGCTTGTCGCCCACTTTAAAGTTTATTGTTGAACCGTAAATAAATGAGGCCGGGGCTGTGCGCAACATTAAAGTTGATACAGGCACAATTAACACACTTTGTTGTTCTTTTTTTAAGGTGTTTAAAGTAGCCAAACGGGCTGAAATAATATCTTGATGGGGAGAAAAGTGATCGTATGGCAGAGTTTCCCAATCAGGAAATACCATGACTGGGTTATCGGGTAATAAATATTCTAACTCTGTTTCAAGGCGTAGTGCGCTTGGTGTATCAGGCGTAACAATCAAGACTAAGTTGTCTTGTTGTTTAACGCCTTCAGCAATGGCAATACTTAAACCACTTCCGCTTAGCTGGCCCCATTGAATTTTATCTTTTTGAGATTTTACCCAAGGCAAGGCTGCCCATTGCTCAAACGCCATTTATTACTCCATTTATAGTTGGCTCTTAGCAAGTAAGAGCCATCTTGAGTTAAGATTACCTAGTCTCGGTATATTTTTGTTAGGTCTTTATAGTGATCAATTCGTCGGTCACGCAAGAACGGCCAGATACGTCTTACGTTTTCTGAGCGTTTTTGATCAATTTCAACAACTAAAATTTGCTCATCAGTATTATTAGCCTCTGCTAATAATTCACCTTGTGGGCCTGCAATGAACGAATTCCCCCAAAACGCAATACCATCGCTTTGCGCACTTGGGTCACTTTCATGGCCGACACGGTTACAGCTAATTACTGGTACACCATTGGCAACAGCATGGGCACGCTGACTAATAACCCACGCATCTTTTTGACGAGTTTGCTCAGCAATGTCGTCGTTAGGATCCCAACCAATAGCGGTTGGGTAAATTAACACCTCAGCGCCCGCCATTGCCATTAAACGTGCAGCTTCAGGAAACCATTGATCCCAACATACTAGCACGCCTAATTTACCCACCGAGGTTTGAATAGGCTCAAAACCGATATCACCTGGGGTAAAGTAGAATTTTTCGTAAAAACCAGGGTCATCAGGAATATGCATTTTGCGGTATTTACCCGCAATACTGCCATCTTGTTCTAATACAACAGCAGTGTTGTGATAAAGGCCCGTAGCGCGTTTTTCAAATAAAGAAGCCACAATAACAATGCTTAGCTCTTTAGCAAGCTCACCTAAGGCGTTACTGCTAGGGCCTGGAATGGTTTCGGCTAAATCAAATACGTCAACATTTTCGGTTTGGCAAAAATAGAGGCTTCGGTGTAGCTCTTGAAGTACAACCAGTTTTGCACCTTTTTGAGCGGCTTCACGAATGGCACTCATTGATTTTGCCATATTGTGCTGAGCGTTATCGGTATTGCTTTGTTGCACTAACGCAACGGTTAATTTTGCAGGGCTTGTCATTGTGCTGCTCCAGCTAAAAATCCACGAGGTAATTGCATTGTAATACAGTGCAGGCTGCCAAATTGTTCAATAATTGGTTGGCAATTAACGCCAATAATAGTGTGTTGTGGGTATGCTTTTTGAACTTGTGCTAGAGCACGTTCATCATTGGCATCATTATACGTTGGCACAAGCACAGCATTATTAATAATTAAGTAGTTAGCGTAGGTAGCCGGTAAGCGTGTTTGCTCATCGTCATACGCGGCTTTTGGCCACGGTAACTCAATTAAGTTATATGGGGTGTTATCGGCAGTTTTAAAGGCTTTTAGTTGTTTTTCCATTGCATCAAGTGCGCTAAAGTGCTCATCAGTTTTATCGTCACACTGCACATATACAAGGGTATTATTTGGAGCAAAGCGCACTAAGGTATCAATGTGGCTGTCGGTGTCATCACCCGCTAAATAGCCATGATCAACCCATAAAAAACGTGTTGCTCCCAAGTGCTCTTTTAAAAGTATTTCTATGTCAGCAGGGTTTAAATCTGGGTTACGGTTTTTGTTAAGCAAACATTCGCTGGTTGTTAGCAACACACCATGCTCGTTTATTTCAATACCGCCACCTTCAAGTACCATATCGAGCGCTTGATATTGGTTGTTTGTGCTACTTAGCTCTTTTACCAAAGTACGATTAATTTGATTGTCTAATGCGCTTTCAAATTTATTGCCCCAACCATTGAAAGTAAAATCGTATACTTTTAACTGCTCTGGTGAATCAATAGCGGCGCAAGTAAGCGGACCATGATCGCGCGCCCAGGTATCGTTGGTAGGCGTTACTACAAAATGAACACGATTAAGAGAGATGTTAGCGCTATTTAGCAATGCTGTAATATGCATTTTTAAGGCACTGTTATGCGCCACAATAACAAGCTGTTGCTGCGTTGTTATATGCTTAGCAAGCTCAATATATACAGGTTCTACACGTGCTAAATTATCAGCCCAATCTGTGTCTTTATGAGGCCATGTAAGCATAACAGCGTCTTGCTCGGCCCATTCTGGTAAAAGTCTAAAGTTCATGAATTTTATATACTAATTAAGATGACGCTAGTTTAGCATTTTACATAAAGATGTCAGCTAATTATCACTGTTTAGATCGGCTTGGTTTTGATCAAGTTCTTGACGTTTTTTAAGTTGGCGGGTTTGAGCATGTAAACTTGCTCTAACAATAAGTTCTTGGTCAGTGGTTCTAATTGCGGTAAAGAGCATGGTGTATTGATAATGCTCGCTATCTTGTTTTTCTACTGCCACAACTTCGGTGTAACAATAAACCGCAGAGGCTTCGTGGTGCAAAAACAGTTTTGTTCTAAATGCTTGGCCAATTGAGTGTACTTCGGGTGATGTAAAGCGAATACCGCCACCGCCGTAGCTATCACATTGAATTGCATTATCTTGGGCTTGTTCTGAGGCCAAAATATGGCTCATTATTAAATCTATTTTACGTGACTGCGCTTGTAAAAATGTAGCGAGCTCTTGTGCTATATCGCCTAAGTTACGCAGTGGGCGTAACGAGCTTTGCTCAAGTTCACTTACTTCATTTGCTAATCTAAATAGTGGGGGGATATCGTCTTCTAGCTCAAGCTGCGATTTAGGAACTTGTCCGTTCGATACGGCGAATAAATTCACTCTTATACTTTCATTAATTTGAAAGTACTGCTCAAACTCACCTAATCTTTCACTATTCATTATGTTCTCCACCACGTATTTATTTAATAGTAGCGTTGTGAGTACTAAATTGCTAGCAGATAAAATAACTCATAGTGGGCTAAATGCTTTGTTTACATTCAATTTTTAACATACTGATTATGAAAATAAATACACTAAGACATATTTAGGGGTAGTTATAAAAAAGCGGCCAATGTCATCCTAACATTGGCCGCTTGGGTATTGATTCATCAGCGCATACTTATTTAAGTAGAGCGGCTAATTCATGTAAATCTTTCACAACGTGATCTGGTTTTTTAGCTAATGGGTAAAGTGCTTTACCTGGGCGTGCAATGAAAGTGGTTTGTAAGCCTGCTTCTTTTGCGCCAGCAACATCCCAGCCATGGGCTGCAACCATCATAGCTTCATTTGGTGCTACATTTAGCTTTTTAAGTACCCATTCATAAGCACGTAAGTCTGGTTTGTAAATTTTAATATCTTCAATGCTGTAACGTGCATCAAAGTAAGACATTAAACCAGCGCTTTCAAACTGTGCCTTTACACCTTTGTTTGAAGAATTTGTAAGGCTTACTAACTTATAGCCCTGAGCTCTAAGTTTTGCCAGTCCTTCTTTAACATCGCTGTGTGGAGGAAGCGTTAAAAGAGGCGTAACAATAGCTGTTTTAGCTTGTTCACTAGTAATATCAATATTGTTATTTTGAGCAACCATAAGAAGTGATGCCACCCCAATTTGCCCAAAGTCGTGATAACTACCGCTTACTGTATCTACTAATGAATGGTGCAGCATAGTCGAAAACCAAAGTGGTAATAAATCTTCACGCCCGCCTAGTGCTTTACCAATAGAGGTACGCATTGACGTTAAATCAAGTAGGGTTTCGTTTACATCAAAAATAAGCACTTTGGGCTTTACTTGTTCTTTTGGTTCATCAGCGACTGCATAACCAGATACAAGGCTTGTGCCTACAAGTAGTGAAAGAGTAAGTGTTTTTAACGATTTTAAAATAGACATTAGTTATTCTCCGATTCAAGTGCTGCCATAATATCAGTAGGTTCTGCGCGTAGGGTGTAGTCTTCGTTTAAAAATGCGTATGTAATAACACCTTCTTGGTTTATCACATAAGTAGCCGGTAGCGGCAATTTAAAGCTTTTATCGCCGTAGTAGTGTTCAAAATCAATACCAAATTGTGTGTATAACGCTTGAATACGCTCATCAAGTGTAAACAATAAACCAAATTGCTCAGCTACTTTATTACTAACATCTGAAAGCACGTCAAACTCAAGATCGTTTTTTTGTGCAGTTGAGAGAGTTTCATCAGGCTGTTGTGGTGATATTGCGACTAACTGAGCATTTTGAGTTTTAAATTGCGGTAAGTAGTCATTAAGTGCTTTTAGCTCTAAATTACAATATGGGCACCAGCCACCACGATAAAAGCTAATAATTACCGGGCCTTTTTTTAATAAATCCGCAAGCTCAATGTTTTCGCCGTTATGGTTGGCTAGGCTGAAGTTTTCTACCTTTTGACCAATTTGCAACGCATTGTCTTTAATATGCTGTGCAATAAGCTCTTCGTTTGTAGTGTTCATTAATGCTAAAATGTCAGCCGGTAACTTGGCATCTTTTTGTACGTTATAGGCATCTATTTGCGCTTTTAAACTCATGATTGAACCTCAATAATTAGACTATTTGCAATTATAGTGTTTTACATATTTAAATAAACATTGCAAAACTGAAAGCTTCATTCGAAAATGTTAAACATTGAAAAGTGCACAATGGCATCTTTATGTATAATTTAAGCGACCTAGAAACATTTATAGCAGTAGTTGAAAATAAAGGGGTGCTTGCTGCTGCGCGCGAGCAGCGTTTATCGCCTGCAACGGTAAGCCATCGCTTAAGTAAATTAGAACGTGAGCTTGCAACAGTACTTGTTTTTAGAGATAGCCGACGAGTACGGTTATCTCCCGCAGGTGAAATATTTTATACGCGAGTTGGCGCTATAATGGAGGCATTGCACGACGCTGAGCATAGTATTGGTGCACGTAGCTCATCGGTAAGTGGTTTATTACGCGTGACTATGCCCCCTTGGATTTTTTCGAAATACGTAATGCCAAGGCTTAACGAGTTAGAGCAGGCCTATCCTGAACTAAAACTTGATTTTTTAATTACGGATCATTTTGTAAATGTGGTTGATGACGCACAAGATGTGGCAATTCGTGTAGGGCAATTAAATGATTCCGGTTTACTGTCGCGAAAAATAGTAAACAACAAACGTATACTTTGCGCAGCTCCTAGCTACATAAAAAAATATGGTATGCCTAAAAGCTTAGCTCAATTAAGCGAACACTATTGGGTTTGCCTGCCGTGGCAGCGCCAATTAAAGCTTTTTGATGAACAAGGTAAAATACATACTTTTAATGCGAGAACACGCTTTACCATTTCTAATTCCGATAATATGACTCAAGCAGCTATTGCGGGTCATGGCATTGCAATTAAATCAATGATAGCTATTCATGAAGATATTAAAAATGGCATTTTAGTTGAAGTTATGCCCGGTGTAATGGCACAAGATGATGCTCCAGTTTGGTTTTTGCGTCCGCAAAATAGCTTAACTACCCGTAAAACCGATGTGTTTTATGATTTTATGAAATCACTATTTTTGAGCTGCGAATAAGCGTTTAAATGAGCGTTTTACTCCAGTTAACAACAAATAACCAGTAAGCTCGGCAAGTAAGGCAATTATAATGGCTGCAATAATGGCGGCTATTATAGAGTCTTTTTTTAAAATGATTTGACCTTCAAAGCGTTGCCACACTTGTTGCTTTACATCGCTCATGCCACTGATCAATGTAAAAATATATGGAGATTGCGCAAACCTATTTACAGCGATTTGTAAATCTTGTTGTCGCGTGTAAAGTGTACTGATATTGCTTGCACCTTTATTCACAATCCCATCATCAATATTTTTATAGTGTTTTATTAGCTTATCTAAATCATTATTAAAATACTTAGCGGCATCGTTTTTAAATGGTGCAATGGCATTTTTAGCTTCAATTAATTGGGCTGATAATGCTTGGCCAAAATCGCTTACAAATGCAGGAATTTGCACTCCAAGTAGTAAACCGAATGCAAAGAAGCTAAGTCGGATGTAATCTAAAAATTTACTCATTTATCTTCCTATCCATTTAAATAACCCAGAATTAACATTTGAGCTTGTTTTTATATCAAAAACTCGTAATCTATTGGGGCGTGTTTACCTTTGTGGATTGAAATTTGTTCAATCTAGGGTCGATTTAATCGCGGCGCGAGGTTTGTAACCTAGCGGGCTAAGTCAAAACCGAGCAACAAAGAGTTAATCGTCCCTAGAAATAACCCAAAGGGCAGCGCATGTTTGGCATTTATGCTGCGTTATCACCTATTTATGGGGAATAACCACACTACATAGGCTCTACCTTGCCTAAATACCAAACGTACTGCTGCAAATTCAACCACGAAAGGTCAACACGCCCTAGTAATAAAAATAACAACAGGTGGATGTTAAGGATGACGAAAAAAGTAAAATTCACGTCAACATTTGTTGATATATCTAAACAGCTCAAACGTTTTGTATCGCGCATTGTTCAACCCGACGATGTAGAAGATATTGTGCAAGAAACCTTTGTAAAAAGCTACGAAGCTGATTTAAAGCAAGATATACAGTTTACCCGCAGTTACATGCTTAAAACAGCAAAACACCTAGCACTTAACCATATAGCTAAGTGGGACAACAAATTTAATGATTCGTTAGAAAATGATAACGAATTACCCGTATTACTCAAATCAATGAAGCTTGAGGATGAATACACATCTAAAGAGCGCTTTTTACTTTTTTGTAGAGCTACTGAGCAACTAAGCTCATCGATTCGTAAATGCTTTATATTAAAAAAAGTTTACGGCATGAGCCAAAAAGAGATCGCAGACCAAATGCAGTTAAGCCAAAGCACTGTTGAAAAACACATTGCCAAAGGATTGTTACAAACCATGTTGTACATGCGTGAACATGAGCAAAGCCCTCAAACAAACCCTAAAGCTCAAGCACACCCTATATCAGTTAAGAGGGTCGCAGAATGAGTAATGTTCATCAATTTAATTCAAAAGATTTAATTTTAGAAAAGTCATGTGATTGGATAAGCGCGATTGATCGTGGTTTAACTGATGATGAAAAAGAGCAATTTAAATTATGGATGATGCAAAGCATCGCCCATCAAGACTCTATATACGAGCTTGCTCAGCTTTGGGATGAGCTTTCGGTATTAAATGAATTAAGTCATTTATTTCCTCAGCGTAACAATACTAAAGCATCAAAAAATAAGTGGATGTTTTCTTACTCAATTGCAGCGAGTTTATTTGCAGCACTAATGGTATGCAGCTACTTATTAATTAATTTAGAAAACGGCTATAACCAAGAGCTTGCAAAAGTTAACTACACTAAAATTTACAAAACAAAAGTAGGCGAGCAAGCAACCTATGTATTGCCAGACGGCACTATAGTGCAGCTTAATACTAATAGCTTACTAGAAGTTGCTTATAGCAAAGGCCGCAGGCAGTTGTTACTTAGTCGTGGAGAAGGGCGTTTTAATGTAGCAAAAGATGCCACGCGTCCGTTTAGTGTTATGGCAGGCGACAAAAGCTTTACCGCACTCGGTACCGTGTTTAATGTACAGCGTAATACCTCATCAGATTTAGAGCTTGTTGTTACCGAAGGCAAAGTGATGATCACCGACCCTAGTGTAGCGGTTGATGCAAATGACTTTAAAGATTATCAGCTTGCAGATAACAGCACGCAAAAAATTCGTCAAATTAATGCCAATATTGTTACCTCAGGCGAAAAAGTAATTATAGAGCAGAGTGTTACAAAGCCAATTACCCAGCTTTCAATGAACGACGTACAACGCGATTTGGCATGGCAAAATGGCATGCTTATTTTTAATGGAGAAGAGTTAAGCGATGCTTTAAATGAAGTAAGTCGCTATACCGCCACACGTTTTGAGCTTTCATCAGCCGAGCTTGCCAGCATTAAAGTAGCTGGGGTATTCAAAGCGGGTGATGTTGAAGGTTTACTAGAAAGTTTACAAACTAATTTTTCGATTGATCATGAGCGTTTAGGTGAGCATGTAGTAACGCTAAAACACCATACAGAATCATAAGTAGACGTTATGCAAATCAAACTAATGTTAGATAAAGTTGCATCAATAAAGATTGAACGTAAAAAAAACATTAAAAAAAAGAGACAAAGCCATAGAGGATTTTTGTTTGTCAGCTGTTTATATAAGTTGCGCAGTAACCAAACGCATTTATTGAGTGGATTTAGTGTGCTTGCACCGGCTATTTTTAGCTTGAGTGTACAAGCAGCAACTCAAACCACTGGGCAAATGGTGCAATTTGATATAAAAGCGCAGCGAGCAGACAAAGCCTTAATTGAATATGCTAAACAAACAGAGCAAACCGTGGTGTTTTCTTATGAGTTGGCAAAGCAGTATGACGCAAATTCAGTTTATGGATTTTACACTCAACTAGATGCCCTAGAGGCATTACTAGGTGGGACAGAGCTCGATGCGGTTGTTGATCAAAATGGTTTACTGAGTATAAAACTCAAACAAATCAACAGGAATGATAACAACATGATGAAGCTTTCAGCGGTCAGTGCAGCAGTATTACCAGCCTTACTTGCAGTTAATTCGCAAGGTGTAAACGCAGCAGAAGAAGTCGCTCAAGAAAAAATTGAAAAAATTGCTATTGTCGGTAGCCGTGTAGCAGGACGTTCAGTTGAAGATTTACCCGTTCCAGTAGATATCTTAAGTGCAGAAGCGCTTGAAAATACAGGCCAAACAGAAGTTGGTCGTATGCTACAGTCTATCGCTCCTTCATTTAACTTTTCAAGCTCTGCAATTAGTGACGGTACTGATGCTTTAAGACCTGCAACACTTCGCGGTTTAGGCCCCGACCAAACATTGGTGTTAATTAACGGCAAACGTCGTCACCAAGCAAGTATTATTCATATTAATGGCTCTGTTGGGCGTGGTACTGCAGGTACTGATATGAATGCAATTCCAGCCTCTGCAATTAAACGCATTGAAGTATTACGTGATGGCGCTGCTGCTCAGTATGGTTCTGATGCGATTGCTGGTGTTATTAATATTGTACTTAAAGATGGTAGCGAAGGCGGTAAAGCGGCTATTAACTACGGCCAATATTCAGAAGGTGATGGCGAAACCATCAACCTTGATTTTAATAAAGGCTTTGCGCTAGGCGATGACGGTTATTTAAATACAACTATCAATTACCGTGACCGTGCACCGACTAACCGTGCAGGTTTACATGGCTCTTGTCAGTTTTATGGTTGTACAGAGTTAAGTGACGGTACTTTACTTGCTGGCGATCCGCGTGAACTGACAGCCGATCGTGATACTTTTAGAATTGGTGATGCTGATTCTCAGCAGTTTGGTTTAACAATTAATACTGGTTACGAGTTAGGTGATGGCGAGCTTTACGGCTTTATTACTTACTCAACACGTGAAAACGAGTCGGCTGCATTTTTCCGTCATAATGCAAATGCAGGTGGTAACCCAGTACTGCAAGATAACGATGCGACAATTCCGCTAGGTTTCTTACCAAAAATTAATACAACTATCGACGATATCTCATACAACTTTGGTTATAAAACTGAGTTTGATAACGATGCAAGTCTTGATTTGTCTTACACCTACGGTGAAAACAGCATTGATTATACGACAAGTGACACTATTAATGCCTCATACGCTAACTTTTTACGTTATGACCAAGGTTTGAGTGCAGCTGATATTCGTACAACTATCCCACGTGAAGCGTACGCTTACGGCATGGAATTATCACTGCAAACAATCAACATTGATTTTACGCAAAACTTTGATGATTATTCGTTAGCGATGGGTGCTGAAATTCGTACTGACGAATACCGTATCTTAGAAGGTAGTGAATATGCATACCGCGATTACGATACTACCAACGGTGTAAGTATTTATAACGGCTTAAGTGGTGGTGTTGGCTCTGAAGATGCATCAGGTGGTTCACAAGGTTTTGGTGGTTCGTCTCCTGCGTCATCAGTTGATGAATCGCGTGATGTAATCTCATTTTATGTAGATGCAGAAGCTTATGTGATTGAAGATGTAATTTTATCGGGTGCACTTCGCTACGATAACTACAAAGGCTTTGGTGATACAGTAAACTTTAAGCTTGCTGGTAACTGGTCTGTAACCGACGATATTTCACTACGTGGTGCATTAAGCTCAGGTTTTAGAGCACCTTCAATGCAACAGCTTTACTTTAATAATGTAAGTACGCAATTTGTTGTTGATACTAATGGTAACTTAGTTGCAGAAGAGGTTGGTACATTTAGAAATGATTCAACACTTGCGCAAAGCTTAGGTATTCCAAAGCTTAAAGAAGAAAAATCACAAAACCGTAGTTTAGGTATTGTGTATAACGTTACAGATAATATTAATGTAACCGTTGATTACTATTCAATTGATATTGACGACCGTATTGTAATTAGTGACCGCTTAGGTAAAGGTTTATCTACAAGCCTTGATGCTGCATTAAATAGTGCGGGGGCTGGCGTAGGGCAGTTTTTCTTAAATGGTGCTGATACTGAAACTCGTGGTGTTGATTTTGTAGCAACGTGGAACACTGAAGGTTTAGGCGGTACGCTTGATTTTACACTTGCAGCTAACTTCACTAAAACAGATGTTGTATCGTTATTTTCTCCTGCTGGCTCAAGCCTTGAGACAGTAAGTGTAGACGATATATTTTCAGCGGAAGATATCTCTATTATAGAAGAGTGGCAACCAGAGGATCGTATTAACTTAAGTGCACTTTATCAACGTGATGATTGGACAGTTAACCTGTCACTTAATCGCTTTGGTGAGTACACAGTAGAAGATGGCGGACGTCAAACGTATGGCGCAGAAATTTTAACTGACGTTAAAGTTAACTACTTCGTTACTGAAGATTTGTCGGTAAACATTGGTGCAAATAACTTGTTTGACGTTTACCCAGATAAAAACGAAATAGGTAACTCTCGCTCAGGTACTATTGTGGATGCTAGTGGCAACACAGTAATAAGTAGCTCAGGTGTGTTTGACTACTCACGTCGCTCGGCTCCATTTGGATTTAACGGTGCTTACTACTACATAGGCGCAGAATACCGTTTTTAATTAATAACCTCCCTTTCGTTATTTAACTCAAAGGGCCGTAAGGCCCTTTTTTTGGTTTTATATTGGGCTGTTTTATTTAGAAATCAAACTTATTGAATAATCATCGTATTGCTTAATATTATTCATTACACTCATTAAAGTATTATGTGTACTGTTTTCGTCTGCGGTTATAAGTACCGAACTTATTTCATATTTAGCCGCGAACATCGCTAAATTAGACGTAACTTGCTCTAAATCAATTAACCTCCCTGAAAAATATACTCCGTTACTTTCATCAATTCTAAATAAAGCATTTTTAACAGGCTTATCTATTTGAGGGCTGTCGAGTGGTCGGTTTAATTCAATAGCCACAGGTTTTACAAAAGATGTAGTTACAATAAAGAAAATTAGTAATATGAACACTATGTCTAACATCGGGGTCATATCAACATCAGCATTATTTTGCAGTTTACTTAGTTTACTTTTCATATTGGACCTTATTTTTAATTAAATGCTGCGGCGCCACAGCAAGGTTTTAGGTACCTAATAACAAAATTAGCACAGCAAAAATAAAGCGTGGTTAAATAAACATTCTAATAACATTAAATTTTTGTATTTATTATGTATTTAAAATGTGGCGAAATAAGGTGGTGTTTATAGCAATCTGCTTATATATGGGGTCTATTTAGCATCGTTATAGAGTAATTTAATTCGTTAAATTGCTTAAGGGTTTATACAGATTGGTATTAGAGGCAATAAAAAACCCAGCGCTAGGCTGGGTTGTATTTATGAGTTATGTAAGCTTACTGCTTTTGCATACGGCTCATTTCTGCATGGCAGCTTTGCATCGTTAATAATGTTTTAGCCAGTGCTGCTTCGCAATCAGCTGGTTGCGGTTTATCCATAGCGGCTTTAATTTCTTCAAGCGTTTTATCTTCTACTTCTTCAAGCTCTTTAACATACGTGCTGTCGTTATGTGAAGTGAAAGTAGTCAATAGGGCTGTATATGCACGTCGTGCTTCAACTGCGAAAGATGAACCATCTTCGCGTTCGCCTTTTTCATTAATTGCATATGGCTGCAGACGCTCGACACTCACTTTTCGGGCATCTATCATACGCTGAAAAAGTGCGCAAATAGCAGGGTCTTCAACTTTTTCCTGTGCTTTTTGATAAAAATCGATGCCGCTGTTCATAACTTGAATGATGTCAGTAATATGATTTACTTCTGATCCTTGATGGGTGTTCATAATGACCTCTTTTATTAAATGAATGTATAGTTCAATTTAATAAAAGCAATGTACGTTCCACGTTTTTGTTTTTATGTAGTCATTTGATTTTATTGATTTAATTTTATTACAGAAAGGGGCTAAGTTAATGAGGAAAGTATTAACCTAGCAATTTTTACATTATATTGTGTAATAAAGTTATTTTAGCTCTTCAGCTACTTCAGCGACTTTTTGGCGTAACCAGATGTGGCTCGCATCGCGATGTAACAGTGGGCTCCAAATCATATCAAGCTCAAAAGGAGGAATTGGAAACGGTGGCTCTAAAATTTTAAGCCCCGGATCATCTAAGTATATATTTGCAGCTTTTGAAGGAAGGGTCGCAATCAAGTTTTTCTCTTTAGCTAAATGAATCGCTACATGGTAGTTACGCGTAAAAGTGGCAATATTACGATGTTTACCAAAGTGGGCAAGTGCTTCGTCAACCCAACCAAGTTTTTGCACATCTTTAGGGTCCATGCCCACGCCTACACCAAAACCTGTTTTACTCACCCATATATGGCGCGCTTTTAAGTAGCTGTCGAGGCTAAAGTTTTCAATAATAGGGTTGTCGGCCTTAACTAAGCAGCAAAAACTGTCTTTCCAAATACGTTTATGATGAAAAGACTGAGGTAAGTTTTCAAAACGGTTGATTGCCATATCTACTTTACCGTTTTCTACGTCATGAAAGGTTACATCACTTGGTGTGAGTATATCTAAAGTAGTATCGGGGGCTTCTTCGTGTAGTTTACTTAAGAGCTTTGGCGCTAACGTACTTGCAGCGTAATCACTGGCCATTATTCTAAATACACGTTTACTCTGGCTTGCCTCAAATTCTCTATTAGGTGCTAGGGTTTCTTCAAGCGTCATTAATATGCCACGAATAACGGGTTGTAACTCTAAAGCGCGCTCTGTCGGGACCATACCATCGCTGGTACGAACTAAAATAGGGTCGTTAAATAAGTTACGAAGACGTTTAAGGCCATTACTCATTGCGGGCTGCGTAATACTCAATTGATTAGCAGCGCGTGTTACGTTGCATTCTCGAAGCAATGTATCGAGATAAACGAGTAAATTTAAATCTATTTTACTTATATTCATTGTGTGTCCTTTGCGTCTACCAGTGATGGATAAATCGCTGTGCTGTCGGGTAAGGGTAAATATGACTTACCTGCCCATTTTTTATATTTTGTTGCGCCTGCTTCCAAAAGCTAACATCTATAAGCTCTGGATGAGTGCTGAGAAAAAACTTTTTATACATAGGATTAGGCATTACAAATGTACATAACTGCTCTGGGAATACATCTTGTGGTGCAACAGAGTAACTTTGTTCATCCATTAAATAATCGTCGTAGCTCTTTGCTTTTGGTAATGCTCTAAAGTTCATATCTGTTAGGTATTGAACTTCATCGTAATCGTAAAAAATAATACGTTTGTGCTTACTTACACCAAAGTTTTTTAAGAGCATATCGCCAGGAAATATATTAACGGCAATCATTTCTTTTAGAGCTTGCCCGTATTCTTCAATCGCGTCTGCGGCACTTTCTTCATCAGCATTTTCTAAAAATAAATTGAGTGGTGTCATGCGCCGTTCAATATATAAATGCTTGATGATCAACCATTCGCCTTCAATTACCATTGATGAGCCAATTGTTTTATGTAATTGCGCAAGTAAATTACTATCAAAACGCGCCAAAGGAAATACGACGTTAGAATACTCTATGGTATCGGCCATTCTGCCAACGCGATCATGGTTTTTTACTAGTTGATAACGCTTTAATACGGTATCACGGCCGAAGGGCTTACTTTCACCAAATTTGTCTTTTATTACTTTAAAAACATAACCAAATGAGGGAAGGGTAAATACCATCATCACCATACCGGGAGTACCCGGTGCAATTGTAAACTCATCACTAGAGTGAGATAAGTGATTTAAAAACTCTCGATAAAACTCAGTTTTACCCTGCTTATGAAAACCCACTGCGTTATAGAGCTCAGCAAGTGTTTTGTTTGGCATAAGCTGATTCAAAAACCGGACAAGTGCTGAAGGTGCATGAGTCTCTACCATAAAGTAGGCACGGGCAAAGCCAAAAATGACACGCATTTGAGATGATTTAGTTAAAAGTGCATCTAAATATAATCCGTTATCTTCATCGTGTAACACGGCGATTATAAAAGGCTGAACCCCACTTTTTGAAACAACACGACCAACAATATAAGCTGCTTTATTACGATAAAAAGGTGTGTGTAAAATATCAAAGCGCATTTGCCAAGGTTGATGATGTGTATCGGGGGCTTGTTTATAAAATGCTTTAACAAGAAGGCGAATATCACGCTCTAAATTTACAAATGGGGCTTTAAAATCAAAATGATTAATAATGCGCTTTATTGTTGGCTTTAGGCCATCAACTACTGGAAAGTATGTCCTATATTCGGCCTCAACAGGTACTGAAGGAGCATCTTTCAAAGTTGCTTCTACAAATATAAAGTCATTATGAAAATAGCGCCTATGGTACAGCCGGCAAAATACAGAGTTATAAAAGGTTTCGGCGAGTTCTGCTTGAGGGTGGAAACATAAAAAATGCTGATATATCTTTTTAACTTCGAGCCATAGGCTTTCATCTAATTGCTCTGTTGGGGTTTCTTTTTTTAGCGCTTGTGTGGTTTCGTTAACACGATCATCATAATAGCTGATACGCAAACGGCTGATATCATTAATTGCTTGCCAATCTTTTTTTGCAAAGGCGAGAGGGGCTTTGGCCGTTGTTTTTTGAAATAGCTGATAGTGCCTTTTAAAACCCGTTAAAATTAATTCAGCAATATGGCGAGGCTGCATTTGCACTCCTTAATAGTCCCTAGAGCTTATACTCTATTGTGTTAAGGGTATGTTATTTTAAGTTTAAAACCAAGATAAATATTACTTGCTAATTAACAGTGATTTATTGGTATTGAGCTATCTTTTTTTCGAGAGTTTTAATTTGTTTAGTAATAACCAATACATCTTTTTTGTACTCTTTATTAATTATTTTTAATTTTTTAGTAATGTCTTTGGTAATACGCTTTTTATCTTCAACGGCTAGAATATGATTTAATCGTTCTTGTTGTTTGTATTCAGCACGCTGCTTATTACGATCAAGTATTGTTAGTTTATGGTTATTACTGCGAAGCTCTGCCTGTAAGCCAGATAGAAGCCTTTCACGCTCAAGTTCGTTTAGTTGTTTAGTGTAGTCAACCTTAGGACCAGAATACTGATTACCCGTCGTGTTAACTTTATAAGTCGTTGCTTCGTCGTCACAGGGAAGTTGAGAAAAGACAGTGCCTTTTTCTGTTACACATTTGTAGTAAGTGGTATCGCTAAAGCTAAAAAAACTGATAAGTAAAAAGCTAGAATGGAGAATATAACGAGAAGTTTTAAACATGTATGCCGTCCTTGATTTTTATATTTTTTAGTAAAATAATATAAAACTATAACCTAGCTTGGTGGTATAGCAAGCTAGGTTAGGATAACGGCTATTGGGTAAAGGTTTTGAGCTTTTTAATACTCTGTACTAAAAATGGTATATCTAAACCTTGTTCAATAGAAAAACCTTCAGCGGCGGAAATGTTTTTAAAGTTACCATCTGAATCTATTAAGGTAATCCTATCTTTTTTATAGGCTATAACGACACCCTGAGAGTAGTTAACGCCCATATCATCTTTTTTCTTGTATAAATTAACGCCCAGCATTGTTTGCTTAGCAATGGCTTTACAATTTAAATATTGGCCAACACTTGTTGCAATTAAATCGCTAGGTTGAATAAGTCCATCTACTTTAGAAATACGTTTGTCGGAGCTATATAAAGTTGATGTTGTTACTACTTCTTGCTTGTTATTGGCAAGACTAAAAGCAAAAACCTGTGTTTTATCATCTCGTACAACGGCGTTATCGCTACTTTTAATAACTCTAATTGCGCTAGAACTATGTGCTTGATCATTTATAAAACTAAGTTCTTCCACGCCGGTTACTTCAATGCTGCGGCGCTGACTTTGCCATGCGGGAAGAGTTTGATCTCTTAAAATTGCTGCTTTATAAAAAGCTGGCAAACCATACACTAAGCTAAATAGCATATCGTCGTGATTAGTTGGCTGTAAAAACTGCTCTGTTTTGTGTAAGTTTTTATTATCGGCAACAAATTTAGCGAGTTGTTGCTGGGTTTCAAATACAAAAATATCTACATTGGCTTGTGTGTAGTCTTCACACTTATCAAGCGGGCTTGGCATTTGATAACTAATGTTTTGGTTATTAATTTTTACGTTATGTGCTTGCTTATAGCTTTCTATATCAAGCAGGTCATTTTTAGCTAATAAACTTTTAGCGGTAGTAGGGTATGACAGTGGTAGTACATTATCTTGCTTCGTTACGTCAAAGTTTAAATTTGCGTCGGCCCAAATATGAATACTGTGACTAAGTGAAAAACACACTATTAAAAATGAAATTGCGTAACGTGCAAATTTATATTGTTTTAAGCGCTCAAGGTGTTGCCATGTGTAATTACTCACAAGTAGCTGAAAGCCTAAAATAAGTAATACAATCCCACTGGCTAAAATGGTTGTTAAAGCAGGTGAACTGGTTAAGCGATGCCACAGTAGAGAAATAATCTCAGGTAAGGCAGATATACTTAGATGATAACCCAAATTAACATACACATAAGCATCAAGGGTAAGCAGTGAAGCGCCTAGTGTGGCTATAACAGCCGCCATGCCTCGTATATGTCGTGGGTAGGGGAATATTAAACTAAGCGGAAATACCGTCAGCACAAACGCTAAAAAGGCGATAAAACTAGTGTGGCTTAACCACGTTACTAGCATATAAGTAATGCCCATAAAGCTTGTTGGTGGCGAGTCGGCAAATAAGTAGCTTAAGCTAATAAATAGCGCCAAGCCAATATTGGCAAAAGTAAACCAATGGCCCCAGCTTAATAGCTGACTCGCTTTTGATGAAAACTGATTGTGCTGCGATAAATTCATAGAGTTTATTTAACCGACTGTGATAGAGCTTTTGCAAAGTTCTCAGTTACGGCTTGTCTTTTCCCTGTTGGTACATGCTCTTTTAAGATATGCGTGATAGAATTTCCTAAACACATAAGGCTTAAATCTACCGGCGCATTGTGTTTAGTTAGCACATCAATAAGCTGATCGACGATTTGTTCTACTTCTTCATTAGAGTATTTTGATAAGATTGGCATCAGTTGGTTCAATAAAATAGTTATATTCTCGTATTTTAACACTAGAGGCGTGAAAAACAAAGATGACAACAGACGTTAAAAAATTAGTCGTTCATTATGTAGACAAAAAAGACGACGATACGCAAATTCACCTTCGAAATGATGAGATGGTAATTAACGATAAAGTAGCCGTTTTTATCGAACAATTACATCATGCATATAATGGTAAGCCAGGTAAAGGTTACTGTGCTTTCAGTGGTGATAAAAACAGCGTTGTAGCATCTGCAATGCAAAGCTACCGTAACGATGAGCTAGGCTTTTGGCATATGACCGAGCAAGCCTCAACGGTTTTAAAAGAAGAGCTTGATAAGTATGCATTTAGTGAAACAGGCTATTTAGTATTTTGTCATTATCAGTATGTTGCTACCGATTACATGTTAATTGCGATGATTAACATTAAAGAGCATTATTCTATGACGTCTGAGCTTGATTTAGCGGCTTCTCGCCATTTAGACATATCTCGCATGCAACTCGCTGCTCGTATCGATTTAACAGCGTGGGATACGCAAGCAGAAGATAATCGTTATATTTCGTTTATCAAAGGACGTGCGGGTCGTAAAGTTGCTGACTTTTTCTTAGACTTTTTAGGCTGTGAAGAGGGTATTGATTCAAAACAGCAAAGCCAAGTAATGCTTAGCGCAGTAGAGGATTATTTATCAGAGCAACAGTTTGATAAATCAGAAAAAGACGATTTACGTAAACAAGTATTTGATTACTGTAATGATTGCGTAACCACAGGCGAAGATGCAAGTGTGAGCGATCTATCTGCAACGCTTACAAAAGGCGATGACAGCCCGTTTGATAGTTTTTGCAAAGAGCAAAGCTATGACTTGGAAGAAACTTTCCCCGTTGATAAAAAAACAGTAACCAGTATGGTTAAGTTTTCAGGTCTTGGTGGTGGTGTAAGTGTAAGTTTTGAACGTAAACACTTAGGCGAGCGCGTAACGTACAACGAAGCAACCGATACACTAGTGATTAAAGGCATTCCGCCAAACTTAAAAGATCAGCTACAACGTTTTATGGAAAATGAAAAAGAGTAAACTCATTTGAGCGAGTTGAAAGTTGATTTAAGAGCGCGATATTTATATCGCGCTTTTTTGTATCGGTATATAAATTCGTTGCATCGGAACAAAACCACTAAATGATTTATTTCACAAAGAGAAGTGAAAGAGGAGTAAATGAGAAAACACAAGCTAATCTTATTCACGGTTTTAAATTTCGGCTGAAGTCGTAAAGCTTGCTTACGCGAGAAGCAACGCTTCTGTTTACTTAATTTCTTTGCTAACAAAACCACTAAAAGATCTATTTCACAAAGAGCAGTGAAAGAGGAGTAAATGAGAAAACCCAAGCTAATCTTATTCACGGTTTTAAATTTCGGCTGAAGTCGTAAAGCTTGCTTACGCGAGAAGCAACGCTTCTTTTTATTTAATTTTTTTGCTAACAAAACCACTAAAAGATCTATTTCACAAAGAGAAGTGAAAGAGGAGTAAAAGAGAAAACACAAGCCATGCTTTATTGGCAGGCTTAGCCTTTTTACTACCTCTAAAAGCGCAGCGTCTCTTAACCTCTTTGTGAACAAATTACTTTTTACGGGCTTTGCCCATCACGCCAACAAGTTGTGCGTCTACAAGCTAATCTTATTAACAGTGTTAAATTTCGGCTGAAGTCGTAAAGCTTGCTTACGCGAGAAGCACCGCTTCTGTTTACTTAATTTCTTTGCTAACAAAACCACTTAAAGATCTATTTCACAAAGAGAAGTGAAAGAGGAGTAAATGAGAAAACACAAGCGATGGTTTATTAGCGGAGCTTTTTCAATTTAGCTTTATTGTTACCTCTAAAAGCGCAGCGTCTCTTAACCTCTTTGTGAATAAGTCGCTTATTACGGACGTTACTCGTCACGACAATAAGTTGTGCTTCTACAGGTTAATTTGTACTTGATATTTAATTCCGGCTGTAGGCGTGAAGCTTGCTTACGCAAAAAGCACCGCTTCTGTTTACTTAATTTCTTTGCTAACAAAACCACTTAAAGATCTATTTCACAAAGAGAAGTGAAAGAGGAGTAAATGAGAAAACACAAGCGATGGTTTATTAGCGGAGCTTTTTCAATTTAGCTTTATTGTTACCTCTAAAAGCGCAGCGTCTCTTAACCTCTTTGTGAATAAGTCGCTTATTACGGACGTTACTCGTCACGACAATAAGTTGTGCTTCTACAGGTTAATTTGTACTTGATATTTAATTCCGGCTGTAGGCGTGAAGCTTGCTTACGCAAAAAGCACCGCTTCTGTTTACTTAATTTCTTTGCTAACAAAACCACTTAAAGATCTATTTCACAAAGAGAAGTGAAAGAGGAGTAAATGAGAAAACACAAGCGATGGTTTATTAGCGGAGCTTTTTCAATTTAGCTTTATTGTTACCTCTAAAAGCGCAGCGTCTCTTAACCTCTTTGTGAATAAGTCGCTTATTACGGACGTTACTCGTCACGACAATAAGTTGTGCTTCTACAGGTTAATTTGTACTTGATATTTAATTCCGGCTGTAGGCGTGAAGCTTGCTTACGCAAAAAGCACCGCTTCTGTTTACTTAATTTCTTTGCTAACAAAACCACTTAAAGATCTATTTCACAAAGAGAAGTGAAAGAGGAGTAAATGAGAAAACACAAGCGATGGTTTATTAGCGGAGCTTTTTCAATTTAGCTTTATTGTTACCTCTAAAAGCGCAGCGTCTTGTAACCTCTTTGTGAACAAATCGCTTATTATGGGCGTGAAGAAACTTTAATAATTATTCAAAGCATGTAAACAAAAAAGCCCCGCTATTTATTAAATAGCGGGGCTTTTTAATAAGTGTTAGTTATTAATCAACACTCAATGTTTTAGTCATTGCAGAACTTGCACGACCAGCAGGTTTGATAGAACCCGCACGTAAACCACTGTCTGGTACTAGGTCACGTTTATCGTGAGCCATTGCTACAGATGTGTGTTTTACTTCGCTATCAGCTACAGGAGTAGGCTGTGCCATTGGCGCACTTGCAGACCCTTGAGTAACCGCTGTTTTAACATGCGGTGCTGATTTTTCAGTTTTCACTTTTGCTTCAACTTTAGCTGGCTCTTCAGTTACTACTGGAGTTTCAACTTTAGCTGGTTCTTCAGTTACTACTGGTGCTTCAACTTTAGCTGGCTCTTCAGTCACTACTGGCGTTTCAACTTTAGCTGGCTCTTCAGTTACTACTGGCGTTTCAACTTTAGCTGGCTCTTCAGTTACTACTGGCGCTTCAACTTTAGCTGGCTCTTCAGTTGCTACTGGAGTTTCAACTTTAGCTGGCTCTTCAGTTACTACTGGCGTTTCAACTTTAGCTGGCTCTTCAGTTACTACTGGCGCTTCAACTTTAGCTGGCTCCTCAGTTGCTACTGGAGTTTCAACTTTAGCTGGTTCTTCAGTTACTACTGGAGTTTCAACTTTAGCTGGCTCTTCAGTTGCTACTGGCGTTTCAACTTTAGCTGGCTCTTCAGTTGCTACTGGCGTTTCAACTTTAGCTGGCTCTTCAGTTACTACAGGAGTTTCAACTTTAGCTGGCTCTTCAGTTACTACTGGAGTTTCAACTTTAGCTGGCTCTTCTACAGCTTCAACTTTTGCTAAGTCTTCAACTGCAACGGCTTGTTCAATTTGCTGCGCTGCATCCACAGGTGTTTCTTCAGATTTAGCTTTAAGTTCTGCTTCATATTCTGCAGCAGCTTGATCAGCAACTGGAACAAATGCAGGGGCTTCGTCAGATTTAACTTCTGCTTCACCTTCAGGACGTCGACGACGTTGACCTGATGCACGAAGATGACGAGGAGAACGGCGTGAACGCGTACGTGTTTGCTCTTGCTCGTCTTCAGTAGTTGCTGCTTCATCGTTAGAATCAACAACGTCAACTTTCTCTTCTTTAATGTGAGCTGTTTTTTCTGCCGGAGCTTGTGTTTGCTTTTCTACAACAGGTGCTTGCTCTTGAACTTGTGGAGTGTCAGTAACTACCGCTTGTTCAGGTGTTTGCTCTGTTGAGTTAGCTTGCTCAGCGTTTTCATCTTGCAGACGTACTTTTTTACGTATGTTACGACGTTGACGGCGAACTTTAGGCTTTTGCTCTTTAGGCTCTACAGCTTGAGCTGGCTTAGAATCAGTTTCTACTTCTACTTCTGCTTTTACAGGGGCTTCAGTTTTAACTTGATCTTTTTCTTCGCTTTTATGCTCTGGGCGCTTACGAGAGTTAGGGTTACGACGACGCTTATTGCGGTTCTCGTTTCTTTCTTGCGTCTCGGTGCTTGTTGCTGCTGGTGAGTCTGTTTTAACTTCCTCTTCAGCTGCAGGGCGCTCATTGCGTGGTTTATTAGTGCGCGGGTTATTATTACGACGACGTTGGTTGTTATTACGACGACGATTATCGTTACCACGGCGAGCGTTATTACGCGCTTCTTGCTGCTCTTTTTCTACAGCTTCTTTTTTCTCTTCTACTGTTTCGCTTGCAAATAACGATTTAAACCATTTAGTGATTGCTTCAAACAAGCCACCTTCAGTTTTAGTCTCTGTTACTACTGGCTGAGCTACTGGTGTAGGCGCTGCTTGTGGAGCCGGTGTAGAAGGCATTACAACACCTTTTAGCATTGGCTCTTCACGTACTGGTGCACTTGGTGATTTTGACATCTCAAATGCTTCAGGTTCTGGCGCAACAACTTGTCCGTAACTCACCGTTTCAAGTGTTTCGTCTTTACGTAAACGCATAACTTCGTAATGTGGTGTTTCCATATGTTGATTAGGAATAATCACTACGTCACATTTATGATGTTTTTCAATGCGATGAACACTACGACGTTGCTCATTTAATAAATAAGCGGCAACGGCAACAGGCACTTGTGCATTTACTTGTGCTGTGTTGTCTTTAATTGCTTCTTCTTCAATTAAACGAAGAATAGAAAGTGCAATTGATTCGTTTGAACGAATAGTACCTTGTCCACTACAACGTGGGCATGGGCCTTGGCTTGCTTCACCTAATGAAGGACGCAAACGCTGACGCGACATTTCAAGTAAACCAAAGCGTGAAATTTTACCAATTTGAACACGAGCACGATCTGGACGAGCAGCATCTTTTAAACGATTTTCTACTTCACGTTGATGACGTGGAGGCGTCATATCGATAAAGTCGATAACAATTAAACCACCTAAGTCACGAAGACGTAATTGACGTGCAATCTCATCGGCCGCTTCTAAGTTAGTATTAAGTGCTGTTTCTTCAATATCGCCGCCTTTAGTTGCTTTAGACGAGTTGATATCGATAGACGTTAGTGCTTCAGTTGGGTCAATTACAATTGAACCACCAGAAGGCAAGCGTACTTCACGCTGGAACGCAGACTCAATTTGGCTTTCAATTTGGTAATGCGTAAATAAAGGAGTGTCACCTTGATAAAGCTTAACACGGCTCATAAAGTCAGGACGAAAACGCTCAATGTGCGCTTTAGCTTCTTCAAAAACACGTGGTTTATCAATTAAAATTTCGCCAATATCACGACGTAAATAATCGCGTATCGCACGGAATATTACATTGCTTTCTTGGTGTATTAAAAATGGCGCTTTAGCACTATCGGCTGCTTGTCTAATTGCTTCCCAATGTACTAATAATGCTTTTAAATCGTAGTTTAATTCTTCAAACGATTTACCAACACCCGCTGTACGAACAATTAAGCCCATACCTTTAGGAAGTTCTAAACGACCCAATGCTTCTTTAAGTTCAGTACGTTCATCACCTTCAATGCGACGAGAAATACCGCCAGCACGAGGGTTGTTAGGCATAAGCACTAAGTAGCTACCAGCAACACTGATAAAAGTAGTTAACGCAGCGCCTTTTTGGCCACGCTCTTCTTTATCAACTTGTACTATAACTTCTTGACCTTCTTTGATCACGTCGCGAATGTTAGGGCGACCATGAAAAGTGTAACCTGCAGGGAAGTAAGTACGGGCAATTTCTTTTAAAGGAAGGAAACCATGGCGGTCAGCACCGTAATCAACAAATGCTGCTTCAAGAGATGGTTCAATGCGAGTGATTTTGCCTTTATAAATATTGGCTTTTTTCTGTTCGTGACCTGGGCTTTCGATATCTAAATCATATAGGCGCTGGCCATCAACCAGTGCTACGCGCATTTCTTCTTGCTGCGTTGCATTGATTAGCATACGTTTCATATTGTTACTCTACTTATTTATGTCGCTGACATGACGATGTTTTTCTCGCCTGTTCAGTTGTCCCTATTTTTAGAATGTGCAGCCTCACGACTGGGTCTTTAACGGAACGGCTCTGTTTCTCGTATGCAGTATTTTAAATGCTGGCAAACAATAGCAATTATTATCGCTATTAAATTCTTAATGGTGCTAAAACTGTCGGCTTTTCAGCTACGTTTACAAGTTTTACCCAGAAGTTGGCCTGTCATATTAATCTTACTAAATATCATTCATATTAGGCGCGTAGGGCTCATTAAGTTGGTGAGCAATACATACTGATGTATCGCTAATATCCGTTTTAAGAGCAAAAATCGCTGCCGATGTTAATGAACGCTTATTTATTAGATTTTTTTAGTTCTAAATAAGCTGCTATACGGTACTACAATAATTGAGCTAGTGCTGAACGACTTTTTTTACGTCGTCACTATCAGACAAATTATCTGTTCATTGCTTTCTCTAGCACGTTAAAAATCGCTTCATGTTCAAACTTAACCAGCAATATATTACGCGCATTGCCGTTAATTGATCGCACGTGTTAACTGAGGAGGCATAAAAGCTTTGGAAAACTTAACTCGGATCTGTATGATCGGCTACCCAGAATGTGCATCACGAATGTTTTAATGTGTTAAAAAGCACCGTTGTTATTTGCAAATACTAAATATTTGCGCTGCTGATTATCCCACTATTATTACAGTGTTAGCAACTAAATTATTTTACTTAAATTAGTGATTAGGCAATGTCAGAAAAAAACGACTTACAAGTAACTTATGTCACGATCAACGAAGACCATTTAGGTCAGCGTATTGATAACTTTCTTATTACCCATTTAAAAGGGGTGCCTAAAAGCGCTATTTATAAACTTTTGCGCAAAGGTGAGGTACGCGTTAATAAAAAGCGTATTAAGCCTGTATATAAACTACAGCTTGAAGATGTACTTCGTATTGCACCTATCAGGGTTGCTGAGCGTGAAGAATTTGTTCCATCAAAATTAGACAAAGTAACTCGCCTAGAAAACGATATTTTATTTGAAGATAAATACCTTATCGTAATAAATAAACCATCAGGTATGGCTGTTCATGGCGGCAGTGGTTTAAGTTATGGCTTGATTGAAGCTTTGCGAGCACTTCGCCCAGAGGAACGTAGCCTTGAGCTAGTTCATAGGCTTGACCGTGATACATCGGGTTGTTTACTTATAGCGAAGCGTCGTTCGGTGTTAACAGCGTTGCATGAACAACTTCGTGAAAAAACAATGGAAAAAAATTACTGGGCACTTGTAGAAGGGCAGTGGGACTCTAAAACTAAAAACGTTACCGAAGGGCTGCGTAAAAATACACTTAAATCGGGCGAGCGCGTAGTACGCGTAGATAACACTGAGGGAAAACCTTCACATACTCGTTTTAAAGTACTTGAACGTTTTAACGATTGCTCACTTGTACAAGCATCGCCTGTTACAGGGCGTACGCACCAAATTCGTGTGCATACGCAATGTAAAGGTCACCCAATAGCGTGCGACGATAAATATGGCGATCAGGGTTTCGACGATTCTATGCGTAAAGTTGGGTTAAACCGATTGTTTTTACACGCACATGATTTAAGTTTTTATCACCCTAAAAACGAAACAACCATGCGTATTGAAGCACCGCTAGATAAAACGCTTAAAAATACATTACTAAAATTACGAGATGCAAAACTGTGATAAAAGTAGCCCCAATTAAAAAATATAAGCTCGTCATTTTTGATTGGGATGGCACCGTTATGGATTCAGTAACTAAAATAGTTAACTGTATTCGTAGTAGCGCCGAGTCACTTAATTTAGTGTCGCCAAGTGATTTAGCCATTAAAAACATTATTGGTATGTCTCTTGAAAAAGCAATTGACGTTTTATTTCCTGATAATGTAGCGCAGCACCAAGCGTTAATTTCAGGTTATAAATATCAATACAGTGTGGATACTACTCCCACGCCTGTATTTGCTAATGTTGTCAGCGTTTTAAATGCCTTAAAAGAGCAGGGCATTGTTTTAGCGGTTGCAACAGGTAAAGGTAGGGGTGGGTTAGAGCGTTTGCTTGAACAAAGTCAATTGCGCCATTTTTTTAGTGCAACACGTACAAGCGATGACGCGCAATCAAAGCCCTCTCCAGATATGTTGTATCAATTACTTGAAGAACTTGGCATAAGTGCTCAAGACGCTGTAATGATTGGCGACACTCAAATAGACATGACTATGGCAAAAGCTGCTGGCATGGATAGAATTGGCGTAACAATGGGTGTACACAACGCACAGCAGTTAAATAAGCTTAGTCCTGTTGCAACAGTAGATAACTATCTGCAGCTGCAACAGGTTTTGCTTGGCTAATTTATTTAACTAGAACTTGTTTTGAGCAGTAAGTACATCAATACCAAACTCAGCCAGTAGCTGGCTGAGTTTAATTAATGGCAACCCAATTAAGCTATTAGGATCGTCTCCGCTTAACTTTTCAAATAAACAGATACCCAACCCTTCACTTTTAAAGCTGCCAGCACAATTATAAGGCTGCTCTGCGTCGCAATAAGCACTAATTTGTGCATCACTGAGAGTTTTAAACGTCACATTAAAAGGTTCTACGCAGGTTTTTTTAGTGCCAGTTACAATATCGTAAACACAAAGCCCAGTTAAAAATGTTACAGTATTACCGCTAAATAAATTTAGTTGTTTTACGGCATTTTGTTTATTATGTGGTTTACCTAAAATTTGATTATTAAACACAGCGACTTGGTCTGATCCAATAGCTAACCCTTTGTTAAAG
Organism: Pseudoalteromonas sp. NZS71_1; assembly: GCF_015864305.1. NCBI lineage: Bacteria > Pseudomonadati > Pseudomonadota > Gammaproteobacteria > Alteromonadales > Pseudoalteromonadaceae > Pseudoalteromonas > Pseudoalteromonas sp. NZS71_1. Next base: position 181,624 of record NZ_JADYXM010000004.1, read on the forward strand.
TGTTTATTAGCCGCTGATGCTTTTAATTCACTTAAACGCTTAACCAGTTCGGTAGGTGTTTCGCATTCAAGTGCTGATTCGTCAACGTCTGGTGAAAACGTATCAAATGGTAAATTAAATTTTTGTAATAAAGACTGCCTAAAAGGCGAGCTTGACGCTAAAATGAGTGGATGCTTCACGGACTGTTTTCCTACGATAATTCAGATTGAGTTAGGATAAATCAGATCCGAGAGTAAAACACGTTAAAAACCAAGTAAAAATGGTTTTTTACTTTGACTAACAAACTAACTATCTATATGATGCAGCCCCTATGCAAAAGGTGAAAATTCCCATCACTCTTCATCCAGGCAAAGCAGCGCAGCACCGTTTAAAGTATGACGGAATTGTACCGCTTGAAAAACTTACTCGTTTAGAGAAAGTTGTGCAGGAAGAAGTAGGTGAAATAGCGGTAAAAATACATTGCAAAAACGATGATCAAGGTTTCGCTGTGATTAGAGGCAATTTGTCCACACACGTTACTGTCATTTGTCAACGTTGTAATGGTGATTTAGGGTTGGATTTGGTTCAAGACTTTGCATATTCACCAGTAGGTGAAGATACAGAGTTAGATATTTTTCCAGAAGACTACGATGAAGTAGCGCTTGATGAAAATGGTGAAGTTAACGTTTTTAATTTAATTGAAGACGAACTAATTTTAGCAATTCCATTAGTGGCTACCCACAACGAAGCTTCATGCAGTTATTCAGCAAAGCCTGCCAGCTTTGGTGTATTAAAGGCGGAAGATGATAAACCTAATCCATTTGATATTTTGAAACAACTTAAGAAAGATTCTTAGGAGAAGACTATGGCTGTACAAAAAAGCAAAAAGTCTCGTGCAAGACGCGGCATGCGCCGTTCACACGATGCGATCAGTGGTCCAACTTTAACTGTAGATCAAACATCTGGTGAGACTCATCGTCGTCACCATGTGACTGCAGATGGTTACTACAAAGGCGTTCAAGTAATTTCTAAATAAGAGATTACTTATATGCTGAAAGATCTAACCATAGCGTTAGATATGATGGGGGGCGATTACGGCCCCCGTTCATCTATTCCTGCTGCCGTTTGTGCAGTAAATGCTCATGCCAATTTAACTCTCATTTTATGTGGCAATGAACATGTTATATCTAAAGAACTCGAATCTCTCGATTCTTTACCTCATCCTAGACTCATAATTCGTCACTGTAGTGAAATAGTCACCAATGCCTGTGAACCTGCAATTGCTGTGCGTTCAAAAAAAGATTCATCTATGCGTGTTGCCCTAGATTTAGTTAAATCGGGCGAGGCTCAAGCATGTGTTAGCTCAGGTAATACCGGCGCTCTATTTTTTATGGCTCACTATGTATTAAAAATGCTGCCAGGTGTTAAACGTGCCGCACTCATTTCATCTGTTCCTACAGAGCTTAAAAACCCAGTATATTTACTCGACTTAGGTGCTAATGTGCATTGTGATGCGCAAATGCTCTATCAGTTTGGCATTATGGGCTCTATAGTTGCAGGACAAGCACTTGGTTTGGATAATCCTCGCGTTAGTTTATTAAATATTGGTGCTGAGGACATTAAAGGCCACGACGACATTAAACAAGCTGCACAATTAATGCAGCAAAGCCCACACATAAATTATATTGGTTACAGCGAAGGAAGTGATATTTTTTCGGGTAAGGCTGATGTCATAGTATGCGAAGGGTTTGTTGGTAACGTAGCACTTAAAACATGTGAAGGCATTGCCAAGCTTATTATGAATAAGTTTACAACCGCACTCGAAAAGCACCTTTTATATAAATGTATGGCGTTTATATTGCGCCCAATAATAAAAAAACTCTATAAAAGGGTGAACCCCGACCAGTATAACGGTGCTTCTCTGGTAGGATTGCGCGGTATTGTCGTTAAAAGTCATGGAAATGCGTCAGCTAAAGCATTTCAAGCAGCAATTGATGAAGCGGTAAAAGAGGTTGAACGTCAACTTCCTGATAAAATAGCCGCTATTTTCGAAAAAACACATTCTAAAGACACGGCGGTTAATCAATAATTGATGTGCCGTGTATTTCATTATTTATTTGTTTAATTAAAAAGAGCAAAGTATGGCACAAAAAATTGCACTTCTATTCCCAGGTCAAGGCTCGCAAAGCGTTGGTATGTTACAAGAACTACTAGAGAGTTCTGACATTGTTAAAGCAACATTTGCAGAAGCGTCAAATGCACTGGGTTACGACTTAGCAGAGCTAGTTCTTAATGGCCCAGAAGAAAAATTAAATCAAACCCACCGCACACAACCTGCATTACTAACTGCAAGTGTTGCTATTTACCGTGATTGGTTAGCAACTAACCCTGATGCAGACGTTGTTATGGCGGGTCACAGCTTAGGTGAATACTCAGCGTTAGTATGTAGCGATGTATTAAGCTTGAGCGAAGCCGTAAAGCTTGTTGAAAACCGTGGTTTATACATGCAAGAAGCAGTGCCAGCAGGCGTAGGTTCAATGGCTGCTATTATTGGCTTAGGCGATGAAGAAATTAAAGCGGCTTGTGCTGCCTCAGCGCAAGGTGAGGTTGTATCTCCAGTTAACTACAACTCTCCTGGTCAAGTTGTTATCGCAGGCCATAAAGCGGCAGTAGATAGAGCATCGCAAGCATGTAAAGATGCCGGTGCTAAACGTGCATTACCACTTTCTGTTAGCGTACCTTCACATTGTGAGTTAATGAAGCCAGCAGCTGACAAGCTAGCAGCAGACTTAGCCGCTTTAACATTTAATACACCTAAGTGTGATGTAATTAATAATGTTGATGTAAAAGCTGAAACGTCAGCTGATGCAATTAAAGACGCACTAGTACGTCAGCTTTATAGCCCAGTTCGCTGGACAGAAACAGTACAAGCCTTGGTTGCGCAAGATGTAACACAAAGCTACGAATTTGGTCCTGGTAAAGTATTAACAGGACTTGCTAAACGAATTGATAAAGCAATGATCTGTGGCTCAGTAAACGACGCCGCTTCAATTGATGCAGCTAAATAAGAGTATATAAAATGTCTAATTTATTTTCATTAGAGGGCAAAATTGTCCTAATTACTGGCGCCAGCCGTGGTATTGGTAAAGCAATTGCAACAACATTAGTTGCACAAGGTGCAAAAGTTGCAGGTACTGCGACAAGTGAGTCAGGCGCTGCTAAAATCAGTGAATACCTAGGTGACAATGGTAAAGGTTATGCATTAAACGTAACCGATCCTGCATCTATTGAAGCAACACTTGCTGCAATAAAAGCTGATTTAGGCGATATTGACGTACTTGTAAATAACGCAGGTATTACACGCGATAACTTATTAATGCGTATGAAAGAAACTGAGTGGGACGATATTATCGACACTAATTTAAGCTCAGTTTTCCGTTTATCTAAAGCGGTACTTCGTCCAATGATGAAGAAAAAGAAAGGCCGTATTATTAACATTGGCTCAGTAGTGGGTACTATGGGTAATGCAGGTCAAGCTAATTATGCAGCGGCTAAAGCGGGTGTAATTGGTTTTTCTAAGTCACTTGCGCGCGAAGTTGCATCACGTGGTATTACAGTTAACGTAATCGCACCTGGTTTTATTCAAACAGACATGACTGATAATTTAACTGATGAGCAAAAAGCAGCAACACTTGCAAATGTTCCAGCAGGGCGTTTAGGCCAACCAGACGAAATTGCTGCTGCAGTATGTTATTTAGCATCTGACGCGGCTGCGTATGTATCAGGCGAAACTTTGCATGTAAATGGCGCGATGTACATGGTTTAATCGCCATTGTACCTAGATTGCTACTTGATAAAGTTAAGTAAGTTACCTCAAAAACATTGAATTATTTGTGAACTTGCTTTAAACATACTTGAAATCGCTGCGAAAATAAGCGATAAAAGACAAAACACACACTCAGAGGTTTGACCAGACAATTATTTATGGTCAAATCATTGAATCAGAGAATTATGCGGCGTAAACTACGCCGCAATCTGAAAATAACGCATTGGCGTTTTTAATAAAGGAAAGAAGAATGAGCGATATCCAAGAACGCGTAAAGAAAATTATCATTGAACAACTAGGTGTTAAAGAAGAAGAAGTTAAAAATGAATCTTCTTTCGTAGATGACCTAGGTGCAGATTCTCTTGATACTGTTGAACTAGTAATGGCTCTTGAAGAAGAGTTTGATACTGAGATCCCAGATGAAGAAGCTGAGAAGATCACTACAGTACAAACTGCTATCGATTACGTTACAGCACACGCTGAGTAATTAATCGCACGTTAAAGGCAGCATCCGCTGCCTTTAATTTTTTATATCCAAACCACCTCAAAGTTCGTGATTCAAAACTTAAATCTCTATGCTCAATTTTAGGTAAAAATTAATTTTGATTGTGTTATGCGTTTTTAATCTATTTTGGGACTAGCACTTTGAGGTAGCTTGGGTATGATCATCCCCTTGTAAAATATCCCTTATTGGAGGCAAACCGTGGCTAAACGTCGAGTCGTCGTAACTGGCTTAGGAATGTTGACGCCGCTAGGTAATGATGTTCAATCAACCTGGCAAGGCTTATTAGATGGTAAAAGTGGCATTCAAAAAATAACGCACTTTGATACATCAAAATTTGGTACTAAATTCGCTGGTTTAATAAATGATTTTGATGCAACTGCATACATGTCAGCGAAAGATACTAAAAAAATGGACTTGTTTATTCAGTACGGCATTGCAGCGGGTGTTCAAGCCTTTAAAGATTCAGGCCTTGAAATCACTGAGCAAAACGCAGCACGCATTGGTGTAGCTGTAGGCTCAGGTATTGGTGGGCTTACGTTAATTGAAGAAAACCACATTAAGCTATTAAATAGTGGTCCGCGCAAGTTGTCGCCATTTTATGTGCCGTCTACCATTATTAATATGATCTCAGGTCATTTATCAATGATGCATGGACTTCGTGGTCCAAATATTTCAATTGTAACTGCCTGTACTACTGGTTTGCATAATATTGGCCATGCAGCCCGCATGATTGCCTACGGTGATGCAGATGCAATGGTTGCTGGCGGTGCAGAAAAAGCGTGTACCCCAATTGGTATGGGTGGCTTTAATGCTGCGCGTGCACTTTCAACCCGCAATGACGATCCACAAGCGGCTTCTCGCCCTTGGGATAAAGACCGCGATGGCTTTGTGCTTTCTGACGGCGCTGGTGTTGTTGTAGTTGAAGAGTACGAACATGCTAAAGCACGTGGCGCTAAAATTTATGCTGAGCTTGTAGGCTTTGGTATGAGTGGCGACGCGTATCATATGACGTCACCACCAGAAGATGGTGCGGGTGCTGCACTTGCAATGCAAAACGCACTAAACGATGCGCAAGTAAACGCTGAGCAAATTGGTTACATTAACGCACACGGTACATCTACAAATGCAGGCGATAAAGCAGAAACTGCCGCTGTTAAGTCTATTTTTGGTAATGCAGCTAAAGATGTAATGGTAGGCTCGTCTAAATCGATGATGGGTCACTTGTTAGGTGCTGCAGGTTCAGTTGAATCGATTATTTCGATTTTATCACTGACAGATCAAAAAGTGTCACCAACTATCAACCTTGATAATCCAGACGAAGGGTGTGACTTAGATTATATTGCTCACACTGCACGTGATGCAAAGTTAGACTTTGCACTGTGTAACTCGTTCGGTTTTGGTGGTACTAATGGCTCGTTGCTATTTAAAAAGGTATAATCTTTTTTAACAACGAATCAAATTATAAGAGCTCAGTTGTTTAACTGGGCTTTTTTTATATGCCAAACAAAATGCAAACAATAATAGCAGTAGATCAAAACAGCACTTTAAGCACGCGTGACAGGGGCTTAAATTACGGTGATGGCTTTTTTACAACCGCTAAGGTTGTTGATGGGCAAGTACAGTATTGGGCTCATCATAAAGCGCGTTTGATTGAATGCGCACAGCGTTTGGGTTTTCCTGAGTTAGACTTTAATAGCCTTGAAAATCAAATTGCTTTGCATATAAACGCTGCACCACTAAACGTGCTTAAAATACTTGTAACGCGAGGCGAAGGCGGACGTGGTTATGGGCTGCCAAGTGAGTGTAATATTACTATTTTATTGAGCATATTAGATTACCCTAGTAATTACGAAGCGCTTGTTAAAAAGGGTGTAAATCTCGAAATAAGCCCGATTAAATTAGCGGCACAGCCTTATTTAGCGGGCCTTAAAACATTAAACCGACTTGAACAAGTGCTAATTAAAAAAGCGATGCAAACGCAAAACTGCGATGATGTGTTAGTGCTTGATTACAATAACAATGTAATTGAAGCTTCAGCAGCTAATATTTTTGCGATTAAAAATAAGTGTGTGTTTACGCCATTGCTTGATGAGTGCGGAATAAAGGGCGTTTATCTACAATCGTTATGTGATAAATTGCCTGTTGAATTTAAACGCGTGAAAGTAGAAGATTTAACCCAAGCAGACGCCGTATTTTTGTGTAATAGCTTAATGGGAGCAGTACCTGTTAAACGTATTGAGCAACAGGTATTTAATACAGACGACAGCCACGCATTACTAACTAGATTATTAGCCAAGGAGGCTGAGTGTTAAAAGTTATTTTATCGGTACTTTTTTTAGCTGTTATAACCACTGCTATTGGTTACCAGCAATTACAAGCAACAATAAATAGCCCGCTAAAAGTAGCACAAAACACACAATTTGAAGTTAAGCATGGCACTGGCTTTAATAAGTTATGTCAGCAGTGGCAAGCTAATAACTGGGTGGAAGGCTGCTGGCGTTATCAAGTAATTGCCAAATTAGATCCCACACTTACCGACTTAAAAGCGGGCCTTTACGAGCTAACAGCCGATAGCGTTATCAACAACGTAAAAAAAATTAATCAAGGCCAGCAAATCAACTTTAGTTTTACCATAATCGAAGGGCAAAACTTACGTGAAGTACTAAGTGCTATTAAAAAAGCTGATAATTTACAAAACGATTTAAAAACTGACGAACTAAGTACTCAAATACTGGGTAATGACACGCACTTAGAAGGCTGGTTATTCCCCGACACTTACCATTATCATAATAACGATACTGCAAGCAGTGTATTAAAACGTGCAGCACAAAAAATGCAGCAAACGTTAGATGATGCTTGGCAGCAGCGCGCCGCTAATCTACCCTATAAAACAGCATACGAAGCACTAATAATGGCTTCAATTATTGAAAAAGAGACAGGCCTTGCCAGCGAGCGTCCGTTAATTGCATCAGCGTTTGTTAATCGATTAAACACCAATATGCGCCTACAGACCGATCCAACCGTAATATACGGATTAGGCGCTGATTTTGATGGCGATATTAAACGCAAAGATTTACGCGATTATACGCCTTACAATACGTATCGTATTAATGGTTTACCACCAACACCGATTGCAATGCCATCAAAAGCCGCTATTTTAGCTGCAGTTAATCCGCCACAAAGTGAATACGTTTACTTTGTATCAAAAGGCGATGGTAGCCACCAATTTTCAACCACGTTAAAGCAGCATAACGCAGCAGTTAAAACGTATATATTAAATAAAAAGAATTAATATTTTATGAAATCAAAATTTATAGTAATAGAAGGGCTAGAAGGCGCGGGTAAATCAACCGCTATTTCGTTATGCCAAGACTTTTTAAACAAACAAAAAATAGACTTCATTAACGTCCGCGAACCTGGCGGCACGCCGCTTGCTGAATCGCTTCGTACGCTTGTAAAAGCAGAGCACGAAGAAGAAATTGCCTTTGAAACCGAGTTGCTTATTATGTACGCAGCACGTTCGCAATTAATGCACAATGTTATTACCCCAGCGCTTGATAAAGGCCAATGGGTACTTGCCGATCGTCATGATTTATCGTCTCAGGCGTATCAAGGTGGCGGGCGTGGTATTAGCTCAAATACATTAGCTTCACTTTCGTCAATGGTATTAAAGGGCTTAAAGCCTGATTTAACTATTTACCTTGATATTGACCCAGTGATAGGCCTTGAACGTGCAAAAGGGCGTGGTGAGCTTGACCGTATTGAACAAGAAGCCATTGAGTTTTTTCAGCGTACACGTATGCGTTATGTTGAACTTGCTAATGACGACAACACAATTAAAACGGTTGATGCAAACCAAAGTATTGATAAAGTACATCGCGATATAACCAATGTACTGCATTCATTTTTTGAAGGCCTAAAATAATATGCCATTGCCGTGGCTACATGATACCCAAGCACGTTTAGCGCAAAGTTATCGTGCAGAGCGTTTTCATCATGCGCAATTATTTTGTGGGCCTGTTGGCGTAGGTAAATTTGAGTTAAGTGATGAGCTTGGTAATGCTTTGTTATGCCAAAATATAGCTAAGCAGGTAGCTGCGCAAAGCAGTATGCTAAAACCTTGCGGGCATTGTAAAAGCTGTTTACTTACTCTTGCGGGTACTCATCCCGACAAGCGTTTAACGCAAGTCGACGGGCAAAGCATAGGCGTAGATGATATACGCGGCATTAGTGATTTTATGAATCACTCAGCAGCGCAAAATGGCAATAAAGTAGCAATAATCGAAAATTGCGAAAAAATGACTACTGCAGCAGCTAACGCATTATTAAAAACACTTGAAGAGCCAACTAATAGCCGTTTTCTAATATTAACTACAAGCCAACCAGCACAGCTCCCTGCAACTATTTTAAGTCGATGCGCTAAAAGTGACGTAAAAATAACAAATACAGCCCTTGCTCAGCAATGGTTAGAGACATTAGATATTCCTAACTATAGTTGGTTAGCACTTTTTTATAACCAACCGCTGCAAGTAAAGCATTGGCAACAGCAAGACCAGCTAAAAAATATTGATACACTGTATAAGTTTGCAACTGAGTTTAAACAAAGCCATAATTTCAAAGCGTTAGTCGATATAATAAATAAACAGCCTGAACTTGTTCGTATATTTACTTTGTTTTTAAGCGTGCAACTAAAGCAGCAATTACTGCAAGGTATGAGTTTTGACGCTTATCAAAGTGCGCAAAATGCATTAGGCGAGTTTTTACAAAATAACACACAAGTACTTGGCCTTAATTTACCGCTTGCTGTATCTCGATTAGCATACACATTGCGAAATTCTTAAAAGGATTAATCATGCAAGAACTACTAGTAGACATAGACGATTTAGACGAGTTATACCGTTGTTATATGCCTTACTTAAAAAAAGGTGGCTTATTTGTACGTACTAATATGCGTTACGAAGCAGGGCATTCATTAGCACTTAGAGTTACCTTGCCCGATGCCTTAGAAGATGATGTAGTAACAGGTAAAGTGTCGTGGATCACGCCACAAGGGGCACAAAGCTCTAACCCTCCAGGTATTGGTATTAGCTTTTTAGACGATAAAACAAACCTAAACGCTAAAATCGAAAAGCTACTTGGGACTATGTTAAACTCAGGCGATCAAACATATACCATGTAGTTATAGGGTCGGTTTTTCATTGAGATTAACGCCGCCCTATATTGGGTTCTTTTAATTATTAACATAATAAATTAAACGAACAAATTTAAACCCTGAACATAATACAGGCCTTATAGTGATTGTAGATTCTCATTGCCATTTAGACCGTCTTGATTTTGATAAACTAGACTTAAACCTTGACCAAGTGCTTGATAAAGCGCGTGCAAAGCAAATAGAGCACTTTTTATGTGTAAGCGTAACGCTTGATCAGTTTCCAAGCATGCTTGATAAAATTAAGCACTACGACGATGTATCAGCCTCATGTGGTGTACATCCACTTGATCAAAAAGACGCCCTTAATAAACAGCAATTAATCGACTTAGCCTCACACGAAAAAGTCGTCGCTATTGGCGAAACGGGTCTTGATTACTACTATTCAAAAGATACTCACGCAGTACAGCAAGCAAGCTTTGTTGGGCATATTGAAGTGGCTAACGAATTACAAAAACCGTTAATTATTCATACACGTGATGCCCGCGCCGACACAATTAATTTAATGCGTGAGCACAAGGCCGAAAACTGCGGTGGTGTATTACATTGCTTTACTGAAGACTGGGATATGGCAAAAAAAGCCATAGACATGGGCTTTTATATTTCTATTTCGGGCATTGTTACCTTTAAAAATGCATTAGAGCTAAAAGAAGTAGTAAAACAAATACCGCTAGATAGATTACTAATAGAAACCGACTCGCCTTATTTAGCACCAGTACCGTATCGTGGGCAAACAAACCAGCCAGCGTACGTAGAAGATGTTGCTTATTACATTAGCGAACTTAAAGGCATTAGCTTTAATGAACTGGCTAAAGCGACTACCGAGAACTTTTATTCTTTATTTAAATTAGCAGCTAAAGGCTAAATACATGATTACTCACACGGCAAACCTTCCTATTTTACTAATGGGGCCAATGGTGCGCCGTGCAGATCAAACTGGAGTCTGCATTCAGTTTGCTACCTCCAAGCCTGCAAATTGCCAAATTACACTTATAAATCATGAATGTTATAGCGATCAACACACTGTTTCTTTAGGCGAACATTTATACCTGCATTTCGTCATTATAAAGCCAATAGACAACAAACTCCCTGTCGATAGCTTATTAAGCTATAAGCTTGTAATTGACGATACAGCAATGGATTTATCCCCTTGGTGCTATAGCAATCAAACAACGCCTGCATTTGTAATCCCCAATAAACTCAGTGATATTTTGCATGGCTCGTGCCGTAATGCACATCATCCAGCAAAAGACAGCTTAGTGTCCGCAAGTCACTGGCAAAACACTCAGCGCGGTAATAATAACCAAGGCGCACAATTGCTATTACTGAGCGGTGATCAGGTTTATGCCGATGACGTAGCAGGGCCCATGTTATTAGCTATTCATCAGTTAATTAGAGCCTTAGGCATTTACAAAGAGCAACCACTTGCCATTGAGCTACCCGCCGACATAAATGAGCAACTTTATAATCGCCATTTGTTCTTACCAAAAACGCCTTGGCAAAAACGCTCAAAGTTAGGTGTTGGTTACTGGCTAAAAAAAGACGAACCTCACTTTTCAAGTGTAAAAGCCTACAATCACCTTATCCATTTTGAAGAATATATAGCACTTTATTTATTAAATTTTAGTGCTGCTGCTTGGCAATGCGTTGATATACAAAACACAACGTATTTAGGTCAAAGCGAGCAAAACAAAACTATTTTTAACGCTGAAAAAACAGCATTGATTGATTATGCAAAAGGCTTAAGTGAAGTAGAGCGGTTGTTTGCCAATGTATCTACGCTAATGATGTTTGACGATCATGATGTAACTGATGATTGGAACCTGACCGCTGGGTGGGAGCAAGCTATAAATGAAAACCCAAGTAGTAAACGAATCATTAATAACGGTTTAATTAGTTATTGGCTTTTTCAGGGAATGGGGAACGATGCACTAAATAAAACAGGCGAGCTACTTACACCTTTTAAGCAAAGCCGTACTGCTAATAATTTATGGCAGTTTAAAGCATTTGATAAACCATTAAACGACTTTAGCTTTTGGCATTACGAACTTACTACAATACCCAAAGTAGTGGTGCTTGATACGCGCACGCACCGCTGGCGAAATGAGCAAAACTTTAACGAGCCTTCAGGTCTACTTGATTGGGAACGTCTCACAGAGCTTGAGGAAAGCCTATTAAGCCACGACCAAGTTATTATTGTATCGCCAGCCCCTGTATTTGGTGTTAAATCAATAGAAGCCATTCAAGCCATGTTTAACATATGTGGCCAACCACTCATGGTTGACGTAGAAAACTGGATGGCACACGAAGGCTCAGCCAAAAAGCTACTCGATACTTTTAGACGAACCGACACCCCAAACGAAACGCTTATTTTATCGGGAGACGTGCATTACTCATTTTGCTTTTCGGTGCAAAAGCGTTTTGGCGATCATCCCAATCGAATTTGGCAACTTACCGCCAGCGGTATTAAAAACGAGTTCCCGCGTAAATTAATAAACATACTCGATAAACTAGATTCAATTTTATACGGCCCAAAAAGTCTTTTAAACTTTTTTACCAAACGTTGGCATATGGAAGTAGATAAGCACCAAACCATAGGTGAAGGGCAAAAATACTTAGTGAGCGACTCAGCTATTAGTTTAATAACACTAGAGCAAGGGAATTTAGCCCGCTATCAACTTATACACGGCGATGGTCATTTAACTGAGTTTGATTTAGAAGAACAGTAATTCTTAATCAATAATTAAATAAATTAAAGGTCTATTTGCACAAAGAGAAACGAAAGAGGAGTAAATGAGAAAACATAATACCAATCAGGATATAGTTTCTGTTTTATTTATTCCTCCAAAAGCGCAGCGCCTCTTAACCTCTTAGTGAAAAATCACTAATTACAGGCGCTGCTGTTACAAAGCAGCGCTTAATTTATTCAAAATCAGCTAAAAACCTATTTGCACAAAGAGAAACGAAAGAGGAGTAAATGAGAAGGCATAATGCTAATAAAAACAGTATTTTATATTCATTCCCTTCTCTAAAAGCGAAGCGCCTCTTAACCTCTTAGTGAATTAATTACTTATAACGGGTACACTTGTTACGAAAGCAATGCTTGAAATTATTTAATCCATTCACCAATAAATCAATTAAAGATCTATTTTCACAAAGAGAAGCGAAAGAGGAGTAAATGAGAAGACACAATGCCAATCAGAATACAGTTTCGGTGTTTATTTTCTTCTCTAAAAGCGCATCGCCTCATAACCTCTTTGTGAATAAATTACTAATTACGGAGTAAGGTTGTTAAGAAAGCAACGCTTAATTTATTTAAAAATCAGCTAAAAATCTATTTGCACAAAGAGAAGCGAAAGAGGAGTAAATGAGAAGACATAATGCCAATCAGGATATATTATCGGTTTTATTTCTTCTCTAAAAGCGCAGCGCCTCATACCCTCTTAGTGAATAAATTACTTACACGGGGTAAGGTTGTTACGAAAGCAACGCTTAATTTATTTAAAAATCAGCTAAAAACCTATTTGCACAAAGAGAAATGAAAGAGGAGTAAATGAGAAGACATAATGCCAATCAGAATACAGTTTCGGTGTTTATTTTCTTCTCTAAAAGCGCAGCGCCTCATAATCTCTTTATGAATAAATCGCTTAAAAATTTAATGTACAGTTACTTATAGCCCTTTGGATAACGACTTAAAACCTAAGTAAATAATTTTTATGAATTAAAGCGCTTTATGCCATCGACTAGCTTTAGAACATTGAAGTTTATTAGTAAACCAGTACTTATTTCTGAAAGTTTCATATAAGTTATTAATTGTGCAGAGTGAATTGGAAGAAGCTTATCAACCGCCTTTAGTTCAATTATTAATTTATTAGGCAATAAAATATCTAACCGGTAACCTGTATTTATATATTGATCTTTATAATATATCGGTAGCTCAACTTGGTTTTTAGCAGATAAGCCAATTTTACTTAATTCATATATTAAGCAAGCTTCGTAACTTGATTCTAATAACCCAGGCCCTAAATTCCTGTGTACTTCTATAGCGCAACCTATTACTGTTTTTGTTAATGTATCAGTATCCATAGGTATCCTTTTGCTTAATCTACAAGCATTTAATTAACTAAGAAACAGTTTTAAAATAAGAATTAAGTGTAGTACAAATAAAATAGCAAAATTGAAGACTTGTAGGCTATATGAAGCAATCTATTAAGTTGTCACTCGTTTGTTGATCTATTTACTAATAAAATCAATCAAAGGTCTATTTGCACAAAGAGAAACGAAAGAGGAGTAAATGAGAAAACATAATACCAATCAGGATATAGTTTCTGTTTTATTTATTCCTCCAAAAGCGCAGCGCCTCTTAACCTCTTAGTGAAAAATCACTAATTACAGGCGCTGCTGTTACAAAGCAATGCTTAAAATTATTCAATTTATTTAAAAACCAGCTNATGCTTAAAATTATTCAATTTATTTAAAAACCAGCTAAAGAACTATTTGCACAAAGAGAAACGAAAGAGGAGTAAATGAGAATACATAATACCAATCAGGATATAGTTTCGGTTTTATTACTTCCTCTAAAAGCGCAGCGCCTCTTAACCTCTTAGTGAAAAAGTCTCTTATAATGGGTACGATTGTTACGAAAGCCACGCTTAAATTATTTAATCTATTTACCAATAAATCAATTAAAGATCTATTTTCACAAAGAGAAGCTAAAGAGGAGTAAATGAGAAGGCATAATACCAATAAAAAACGTGTTTGGTGTTTGTTTTCTTCTCTAAAAGCTCAGCGCCTCATAACCTCTTAGTGCATAAATTACTTATTACAGGCTTTGCTTACCACGTCAACAAGTTAACCGTGAATTGTTGGCGTAGACGCTGAGCTTGCTCGCGTGAGAAGCGCAGCTTCTAATCACTCTATATTAGGTAATTGCTTGGCTTTGTATTTAGCTATGCTCTTTTCGACTTCGTTTAGACGCGGGTAATTTACTACTTAATATTGCCAAGCATAAAATAGCCATAAACAACATTGAGTTTGCACCCGCTTGTAAAGAGTAATCTACCAACGAATGCAGCAGCATATCTATAATTGCAATGGCACAACCAAAAGCAACGCCCTGAAACAACGCTGTTTTACGCTTTCGCATAGTCGCTATACATAACCATAAACAATAAAGTATAAGTGAGCCCAGTGTCGCTGTAGTGGGTATACCCAGCTCTACTGCAAACTGTATGTAATCGTTATGGGCATTATCGTAATAACCCGAATAAGGCTCAGACTGATACGCCGGAAACGCAGTATAAAATGTCCCCCCACCAGAGCCCAACAAAGGCTTATCTAAAATAAGGGGTATTGAATCACGTACAACTTCGTCACGGGTTTCTGATGAAATACTGGTTTCGCTAATACGCTGTTTAACTTTTTCTACATCAAATATAGCACCAATGATAATCAAATCGATTATAAAAAAACTTATTATAAGTAGTTTAAACGCTTTAGGTTTTTGCTTGTAAATAAAAAACGCGAGTAAGCTAACAACCATTAATGCAATAAAAAACGCCGAGTTACCCATACGGCTACGGGTTAAAATTAACGCCACAATAATAATAATTAACGAAATACGTAAAATTATTTTTGAGCTCAAAAGTATTTCAGTCCACGCCCGAAGTGTTTGTTTTAATGTTTGTTTATAATCGCTAGTTGAGCGTTTTAGCTCGCTCACTAAAACACCAATACCTAAACATAAACATAAAGCTAAAAAGTTAGCTAAAAAGTTAGAGTAGGTAAATGTACCAATAGCACGTTCGGTATGTTTATAGCCAAATAGCGGGCTAATTATATCTGGCGATAGGTTTAAATAAGTGGCATACAAAGCCTGAAAAACGCCTGCACTTATAATTGCATATATTAAATTTTTAATACGTTTTTCAGTATTACAATAAATAAATAATAGCCAACAAAATAAAATCATAAAACTTGTTTTAATAAGCATTTGTTTTGTTTGAAACGGATCAAGGCTAACGCTAAATATTTGTATAAAGCAAATCAAAACAACAGCACCAAGTGCAACAAATAACGGCCAGGAATACAATGGAGGATAGAGGGGCTGCTTATTATTTATAGCGCTATTAATTAAATGAACTAAAAAAGTGGCACCAATCAACAAACCAATAGCTAAAATAGCCCAAGGGCGGTAGCTACCTAAGGGAATAGGTAGTAAAAAAAGTATTGCGCATAGCAACAAAAATATAAAACGATTCAATGTAAACTCATAAAGTAAAAACGCAGCCATAGGCTGCGTTTGTATTATATTTTAGAAGAGTGTTTAGTTACCAACTTCAGATATACCAGCATCACCACCAGTGCCACCAGTACCAGGCGGTACAGTAACTGTAGGTAAAACAACAACAGGAGGGGCTGCAACCGGAGTGCCATCAGTAGGACCCGCAGCAGTAGCTTCAGATGCAACGGTGGCATCTATACCAGCAGTGATTGCAGCAATAGTTACCGCATCACTATCAGCTCCAGCAGTTACTAAGGCTGCTAAAAAGTCAGAAATTAACGCATTATCTGCACCTAAAGAGGCAACAACCGCGTTAATTAACATATCAAGTTGTTCAGCAGAACACGTGGCGTTTGCAATAGGCGAATCAAGGTCCATAGGACCCATGTTTTGACAAAATTGCTCAATTGCAGCCACTAACTCTCTTTGTAATTCTTCTGGCGTAATATCATCAGGAGCATTATTTAAAATATTAAGTAAATTAGTAAGGCTGTCAGATTGTACTACAACATCAGAATCTGCTTGTGAGTAAACTGGTGAAACGGTAAAAGCCATTGCACCTATTAATAAACTCTTTAAAAAAATCGATTTCATCTTGTGTCCCTTTAAGTGAGTATCTAATTACAGAATTTTAGCGTGTCTGCGCAAAAAGTAAACTCTTTATTAACGTTACCACGGTTCTTATTTGTAAGTACTTTAGAAGGCTCCATAATTAAATTACCTTGTACACCATCACAGCCTAAATTTTCAAGCATTTTTAATGTTTCGGGTTTTTCAATTAAGCATGCCAACACTTTAATACCAAAGCCATGACAAATATTATTAACGGTTTGAATAAAAAATTGGCTTTGAGAATTATCTAACAAGTCTTGAATATAACTCCCATCAATTTTTACATATTCAATATCAAGGCCTTGTAAATACCTAAACGACGTTAAGCTCGTTCCAAAGTGTTCTATACACACATTAATGCCAATATCTTTAATTGCATCTATATGTTTTGAGGCTATGTGTACATTATAAAGTAAACTAATTTCATGTAACTCAAATATAAGGTTAGTTTTTATAATAGGTTTAGTGTGGGCATAAAGGGTAAGCCATTGTATAAAATCAGCCGAATATAAAGATGCCTTACTTACGTTTAAAGCAAATACGTCATCAGGGTATTGTTCTTTAACGTTTACAAAGTTACGAATTATTTTTTTGTCTAACTCTTCGGTTAAATTAAGCTTTTCGGCCATAGCAAATAAATGGCCATTATTAACCTTTTCACCTTCATGGGTAAAGTGGGCAAAAGCCTCAAAGTAACACTGCTTATTTTGTGAGTTAGCGCGTTTAACTGGCTGCACCGAAAAGCTAACCTCACCAGAGTCAATAATCGACTGAATAAGTGTACGCCATTGTTTAACACTAAATAGCGTGTCTTTATCTATTTTGTTAGTTTCTATTGTATCGCCAATAGTACTACCCGTATCCAAAGCAGATAAAACACTACCAATAGACGAGCCTTTATTCACTTCTAATATTGCAAAATTAGCAAACCCATTAACGTGTAAGCTATTTTTTTGTTTACTAAAAGCATCGGTAATTTCTAAGCGAGTTCTATTTAAAAACTGCGTATCGTAAGGTATAAGGGCAATAAAAGTACTACCATTTAACCTAAATATTTTAGAGTTAGTAAGGTTACCAATAATTTTAGTAAGAATAACGCTTACATCTTTTACATGCGCGTCACCATCTTGATAGCTAACAGTTTGGTTTATATTAGTAAGTGAAGGTAGGGTAATCATCATTGCAGTAAGTGGCGCATCGGTGGTTATTGTATCAACAACCGAGCTAAAGTGATTTTCAAACAACTTTCGATTACCTAACCCTGTTAAAGAATCAATATAAACTTCTTCTGTTAAGGCTTGGGTTTGTTTAGTTAAAGAATCAAAAGTACTTTGTAAGTTAATAACCATATTATTTATAGCTTTGGTTACAGTGCGCAGCTCTCGTGCAACAGGTATTTCTTCGTTTAATGTAAAGCGCTTACGAGTAACAAGGTGAGCTTGATGCTCAACTGCTTTTAAAGGCTTAAATACTTCGCGTAATATTAAAAAAGCAACTGCAAGCGAGGCAATAAGTATTAAAAAAGAACCATAAAAGCTGCGTTTTGTATGCTCCCACAACGTAACATAAGACTGCCCAGTATGGCTTGTAACCTCAAGTATACCCGCCATAATCCAACCATTATTTAGCTCAGACTGCATAGTCGGCGCTTTTAAACTACTTAAAGCAATAAACCAATTAGGCACAGACTCAACACGCTTAGGATTTTCCAGATCAAATACAACTTGGCTTTGTGAATTTGTAAATTTAATTTCTTTGTAGTAACCAGAATCAAAAATAGCGGTAGCCATTGTTTCAGCTATTACTAAGTTTTCTGGATCTAAATAAGGCGAAATAGAAAGCCCTAAGCTGGTAGCTGTGTCTTGGGCATGGCTTCCCATTTGGGTTTGTAAGTAATCGCGAGTAGTTTCAACATCTGTAACTACTCGAACCACAAATGAAACAACCGAAATAACAATTATTAAACCGTAAACTTGGGTTTTAAGACTTAATCCATTTTTAAAAAGTCGAGACATAACTGGTAGTTCCTTTAATGTTACTTTTAATGGGAGCAAGCTCACCTTGTTCAATTCGCTCTAGCATAGTATTCCAAGCTGACACACCACGGCTATTTTTTACCTTATTGCCTAACCCTTTCGATTTTGCTAACCAAAGTCCTTGACCATTAAAACTGTAAATAGGCGTTAAATCGGGGCGCTTATTTGCGGGCAGCAGTTTAGTATTAAAGTTACCTAAAACAAAGGGTATTCTGTTTGGATCTTCTATATATATAAGTACCATGTGGGGTTGGTTTACTGTGCGCTGTCGTACATACATTAAACGTATTTTATCCTCCGGAACACCTAGCGCTATTAACGTAAAGTATTTAGCAATAACGTAATCTTCGCAATCGCCCATACCAACACCTAAGCTCTCTAGCGGGGTAGCCCAGTAATCTTTTTGCTGCCAAAGGTCTTCATCGCTTTTGTATTTAATGTGTTTATTAAAAAAATCGTTAACAAGATGAATTTTTTTCCATTCGCTTTCATCAGCTGAGTCATCAATAAAATTAAGCCAATCTTTAATTCGTTTATGGCCTTCGTTGCCATACTGTTGCTGTGCACGGGTAATAATATCGCTATTACGCAAATACAAAAGCATATCTTGTGCACATACAAAAAACGACACAATAAATAAAATGCAAAGCCCTAAGCGCACAAATGTTCCTTAAGTTAGTAATCCTTAATAAATAACTATACCAGTATAGTATTATTACTTTTAAAAAGGTAGATCATCAAAAAGAATTAGATGCCCCAATATGACTCACCCTGACTAGTTTGGTGCAACATAAAATTAACAGAAAAACAATCTAAAAGGATGCTTTATTTATTGAGTCAAACATTATGGTGTGTATAATAATGCTAACACAAGGTATGTGAAGCACGTTATATGGAAGTTAACTTTAGTTTCTTCTTTATATATTTACAAAATAATAATGAAAGGAATTAAAGTGAAAGTTTTAAAAGCCGTATTACCTGTAGCTGGTCTTGGAACACGTATGTTACCAGCCACAAAAGCCATTCCAAAAGAAATGCTGCCTCTAGTAGACAAACCACTTATTCAATATGTAGTTAACGAAGCCGTACAAGCAGGTATTAAAGAAATAATACTTGTTACTCACGCTTCAAAAAACTCAATCGAAAACCATTTTGATACCAGCTTTGAGCTAGAAGCCACACTAGAAGCACGTGTAAAGCGTAGCCTACTAGAAGAAGTTCGCTCAATAGTACCAAAAGACGTAACCGTAATTTCGGTTCGTCAATCTGCACCTTTAGGCCTTGGCCACGCAGTACTTGCCGCCAAACCAATAGTAGGCAACAACCCATTTGCAGTAATGTTACCTGACGTAATTATTGATAAATACAAATCAAATCCAAAAACCGATAATTTAAGCCAAATGATCGACCGCTTCGACCAAACAGGCCATAACCAAGTAATGGTAGAGCCAGTACCAAAAGAGCAAGTACACCAATATGGTGTGGTTGACCTAGCCGGTATAAAAATTAACGCGGGCGAAAACGCAATAATTAAAAACATGGTAGAAAAACCAAATACCGATGAAGCACCAAGCAACTTAGCTATTACAGGCCGTTATGTTGTATCGCCTACTATTTGGGATTTACTAGAGTACACACCTCCTGGTGCCGGTGGCGAAATACAACTTACCGATGCATTACTGCAATTACGCCACTTAGAAACACTTGAAGCATACCATTTAAAAGGCCAGTCACACGATTGTGGTTCTAAATTAGGCTATATGCTTGCCAACGTAGAATATGCAATGCAATCAAGCCATATGGGTGAAGAATTTTCTAAAGCGGTTAAAAAATTGGTTTCGTAGCTTACTTATATAAATCACAACCAAATTTAATTTGTATTTAGCGTTATTACTTTAACGCTAAAACAGCAGTGCTTGAAATTAAATTAATAAAGAAAATTTAAAGGATTCTTACAAATGAAATATCTTGTAACTGGTGCCGCAGGGTTTATCGGTAACTTTGTGGCTGAACGCTTATGTAACGATGGCCACGAAGTAGTAGGTCTAGATAACCTAAACGACTATTACGATCCGGCATTAAAACATGCAAGACTTGAGCGTATTAAACACCTTACGCAATTTCGTTTTGTAAAAATGGATTTAGCCGACAGAGACGGCATAGCCAACTTATTTAAAGACGAAAAGTTTGACCGCGTTATCCACTTAGCAGCTCAAGCTGGCGTGCGTTACTCAATAGAAAATCCAATGGCATACATTGATTCTAATTTAGTAGGCACTGCTACTATTTTAGAAGGGTGTCGCCACAATAAAGTGCAGCATTTAGTATATGCATCATCAAGCTCTGTTTATGGTATGAACGAAAAAATGCCATTTTCGACTGACGATGCGGTAGATCACCCGGTATCGCTGTATGCGGCAACTAAAAAATCAAATGAGTTGATGGCGCATAGCTATAGCCACCTATACGACCTGCCAACAACAGGGTTACGCTTTTTTACAGTGTATGGCCCTTGGGGTCGCCCAGATATGGCCCCTTACTTATTTACCGATGCAATATTAAATAACCGAGAAATTAAAGTATTTAATAACGGAAAAATGAAACGCGACTTTACCTACATAGACGACATTGTAGAGGGCATTATTCGCATTCAAGACGTAGTTCCAAAAAGGGACCAGTCAAATAGCAATACCTCGCCAGAGTCAAGTAAAGCACCATACCGTGTGTTTAATATTGGTAATAACGAACCCATCGCATTAATGACCTTTATTGAATCAATTGAAAAAGCAGCAGGTAAAGTAGCTGATAAAAACTATATGCCAATGCAAGCAGGAGATGTTCCAGCAACTTTTGCAGATATAGATAGCCTACAAAAAGAAGTTGGCTTTAAACCTAATACAAACATTGAATATGGTATGCAGCAGTTTGTTGATTGGTATAAAGAATATAGTAAGAAGGGTTAACTGTGAACTTAACAATAGGTATAACTTGCTGGAATGCTGAAGACACAATATCACGAGCACTCGATAGTGTTTGCAGTTTAACTGATATTGATTTCGAATATGAGGTAATTATTGTTGATGATGCATCAAGTGACGATACAGCTAAACTGGTGGAGCAATATATTACAAATAACAATCTGAGTAATTTTTCGTTTTTTAAATTACCAGTAAATAAAGGTGTAGCTGGTGCTCGAAATGAAATTCTAAAAAATGCAAATGGCGAGTATCTAGCTTTTCTAGATGATGATGATGAATGGTTACCTTCAAGATACTATGAGCAGAAAAAAACCTTATTAATTGCAGAGCAAAAATATGAGTTTGTTCTATGTTATGGGGGAAGAATACAGAAACACTTAGACGGTTCTGTCGAGCACAAAAATCCTTTAGGATATCCTGAAATAGTTGGAGGTAAAATATTAAAAAACTTTTTTATTTCAGGGGATAAATTTAATAACAGTAGTTTGAATCCAGCTGGAACGTGTGTTTTATTTTCACGATTATCTACACTTCATAGGCTAAGTGGCTTTGACGAGTCATTTCGTAGAATGGAGGATGTAGATTTAGTTATCCGTCACTCAGATAGTGGTGGTGTTTGTGTTGGCACTGATGTCGAAGTTATCAAACAAAACCTGACATCGTCGGAAGATAAAGGTTTCGATAAAGAAATTTTCTATCATAAAAAACTTATACGAAAGCATATTTCGGTATTTAGTATCAGATACATATATTCAATAATAAAAATGCATAAGTCTATAGCTTATAAAAGTGGAAAAGTTCTTCAATCTAAAGTCTATCTGTTAATTTCTATCTTTCTTTCGCTAGAAAATTGCAAATATAATTTCAAAAAAACATTCTCAAAATTTACAAGTAATGAATAAAACAGTAAATAGCAGTAAATGGGCTTTTTTAAACAGTAGTTCTCAGCAACTAATTGGTTTTTTATTTTTTGGTGGGATGACATATTTACTATCTCCAGAATTTTTTGGTGTGTACGCTATAGGCTTAATTTTTTCTGAGATACTTTGCCAACTAGTTCGTTTAGGATTATCAGCTAATTTAATTAATAGAAAAAAAAATGTCAGTATTGCATTAAATAATGCTTTTTATAGTACTTTATTAATCGGTATTTTAGCGAGTATTGCATTTTGCTACTCAGCAAGTCTTATTGCATCTTATTTTGAAATATCTAGATACCTGCTAGTTCTTCAAATAATGTCTATCATACCTTTGATTTTTTCATTAGGTAGCGTTCCTGATGCTCAATTGCAAAGAAAATTTTTGTATAAAAAAATAGCTTTTGCCACATTTTTGGCAAGTTTAGTATCTTGTCTAATTGCAGTGGTGGTTGCATTTACTGAGTTTTCGGAGCTTGCTTTTGCATTTCAAAAAGTTATTTACGAGTTTATTATGCTAATCATTATTTGGAATTCAATTAAATGGCGACCAAGTTTGTTAATTAATTACTCTATTTTAAAAGATCAACTTAGAGTCGGCATTCCATTGCTGGTTGCAGGATTGACTAACGTTGCAGTAAATAAACTAAAAGATATATTTATTGCATCTGTTCTAGGACCATCTGTATTAGGCCTCTATAGGCTTGCAATTAAGTTGCAAGATTTTGTTGTGAAACTAACATTAGGCCCAATTACAGCCATTGCTATTCCTAGCTTGGCTAGAGTAAAAAAGAGCGATTTTAAAGGAACTTTATCTTCCTTTATTAAGTGGATGGCTATTTTGTCATTTCCTATTTTTGGTGGCTTGGCAATAACCTCTACTGATTTGTTGAGTGTTTTATTTAAAGATGAATGGAAAGACTCAGCTTTAGCTTTGCAAATGTTATGCATATTAGGTGCTTTATCGATTTATATTCATATGTTTAAGCCTATTTTTAGTGTTGTAGAGCGAGGGGGGATCCTTGTAAAATTAAGAGTAATACATTTTTTCATATTGTTCGCATTATTATATACCACATCTAAGTACGGGGTCTTTTATATCGTGCTTTCAGAAATACTTGTGACCATAATTCTAACTTTTTTAGGTTTACTTTTACTATCAAAAGCATTAAATGAAAACTACTTTAACTTGATTCTTAGTATAAAGCCTGCGGCTGTATCAACTAGTTTGATGTTAGTTGTTTTGTTTATTATTAATTATATTGCGGATAATTATTTAATGATTAATCCTTTAATTTCATTGATTTTATTTTCTATGCTCGGTCTTTTTACATATGCATTATCAATGAAGGTTTTCTTTGATAGAGACTTTGCTGTAATAGTAAATTATATTAGATCTAGTAAGTTAGGGTTTATCTTTAAGAAGTTTTTAAATTGAGTTTATTTATTAGATTAACGCTTAATAGTTTATTGTAATTGTTAATAATATAAGAGCAGTGCTTTAACTATAAATAAACTCCAGAATATTTTTTAATGTAAGTATCTAAATATTTTATCAGAGCATTAAAGAGCGGTTCATAATAAGGTTTCTAGGGGAAGTATATGAAGTTATTAACACTTCAGTTTTTAAGAGGCTGGGCATCTATAATTGTTGTTGCCTACCATGTTCATGGTTTGATTATTAAACGACACGCTGAGCTAGGTGCAGAGCATTCTTTTTGGCTTGCAGAAAACCAGTTTGTAAAGATAGGGGCAATAGGGGTAGACATATTTTTTATATTGTCTGGCTTTATTATTTTTTATACCTCAAGAAATACAAATGATATAGGTTTATATCTTAAAAAAAGAATTGTCAGAATATATCCTATTTGGTTTGTCGCTATATTTTTTATGAGTGTATTAGCTTTATTACCTGGATCTTCAGCTGTGTTTGACGGGCTGCATGTGTTTTATTCATTATTATTAATTCCACATGTTTACGAAGGGGCTATTGTTCCTTTTTTAAAGGTAGGTTGGACTTTAAACTATGAAATTATATTTTATATGTTATTTGCTCCCACATTATTGCTTGCTGCATCTAAAAGGTTAGAAGTAATTACTGTTTTTATAATGGTACTTTCTATATTTGCACATTTAACTGATTTAAATTTAGCTATTATAAGCTTATTAAAAAATCCGGTATTATTTGAGTTTGTAATAGGTGGTTGGCTAGCAAAACTATATTTGTCGGGTTATAGAATATCGAAAAATATTATGCTTGTAGTGGTTATATTTGGGAGTTTATGGTTATTTATGTACTTCACAACCCCTTATTTATGGGAGTACACGTCTTTAATATCAAGAGCACCTATAGCATTGTCTGTTTTTATTTTGGCAGTACTTTACACACCAATAAAAGATATGAAAATTCATAAGTCATTTGTTTACTTAGGTGATGCCTCCTATTCAATATACTTATTTCATATGTTTCCTATTATGATTATAAGTGGGATTTTTGGACGAGGGCTAATCCCTCAAATACAATATGTTCCACTAGTAGTAACTTGGTTTTTTATTACTTTGATTAGTGTGCTATTTGGCTGTTTTATATATAATATTGTCGAAAAAAATATTAACATTAGATTAAGGGAATATATATCTAAATGAAAATTTTAATGCTTACATGTCAATACATGCCAGATGTATTTGGTGGCGCAGAAAAACAATGCGGGCGAGTCTCTAAAGGAATTCAAACTGAAGGTGTTAATGTACATATATTAACATCACGCCAAAAGTTAAAAGGCAAAGCAAATGAGGTAATGAACGATGTGTCTGTAACGCGTTTGTATTCACCTATAGCCCCTGACTTACTTGGTCGCTGGTTACCCTTTTCGGTATATTGGTTAATGCGCGTTTTAATTTGGGGTATGTTTAATAATAAAAGCTTTGATGTAATACATTGTCATCAAGGTAAATTTGGTGCCTTTGTAGGGTGTTGCTTGGCACGTTTATTTAAAAAGCCAATATTAATTAAGGTAGGTAACTCTAACCAACATATGGATTTTAAAGCGTTAAAAACGAAAAAGATTGTTGGGCCAATAATGACTGATTTTGTACTAAAAACAAACCCTACAATAGTCGCAATATCGGGTGTTATCGCACAAAACTGTAAAGAGTTTGGCTTTAAAAATATTATTAATATACCAAATAGCATTGATAAAAGCTTAATTGATACTGATAGCTCAGTTTTAAATGATAAAAATGATTCTGTAATAAATCTTTTTTACCATGGCAGATTAGAGCAAATTAAAAAAGTAGATGTATTAATGGAGGCATTTGCATTGCTTAGCAAAAAGCATGGGCAAGTGCATTTTCATTTAATTGGTAGTGGTAGTGTACTACCTGCAGCAAAAAAATATATTGAAGTAAACAACTTGCAAAATAAAATAACATTTTATGGTGAGGTTGACGATCCGGTAAACTTTATTAAGCAATTTGATATATTTGTTAATGCTTCTGAGGCTGAAGGATTTTCGAACTCATTACTTGAGGCTTTATTAGCTGGAAAGGTACTAGTGTCGACACCTGTTAGTGGTGCTAGTGATGCTATTTTCACAGATAAAAACGGTTACATTGCTACAGGTTTTAGTGCAGCTGAAATTGCTAAAAGTACAGAAGATGGTATTGCATTACACAATAAAAATAGTGGTGAAATACAAGCTTTTTCTGAGCAGTTGATTACATCTAACTTTACAGTAGACGTAATAGCAAAAGAATATGTAAAGCTTTATAAAAAATTACTTGGAGCTGCATAGATGAAGGTTTTAATAGGGATGACGCGTTCGGATACTATTGTATCTGGTTCATTTAAACATATTTGCCAAATTGGCGAAAAGTTTAGAAATGAAGGTGCCGAGGTTGTATACGCATTAGGCGGCGACGGCGATGCTATAACTAAATTGCGAGCTGCTGGTTTTAAAGTGCATGCTTTAACTAATTTAAAAAGAGACTTAAGCCCGCTGAGCGACATTTGGTCATTGCTAAAATTAATATGGTTGATTATATCGGAAAATCCGCAAGTTTGTTCTTGGCATACGGCTAAAATAGGAGCGCTTGGGCGTATAGCTGCAATGCTTACTTTTAAACGCTCTTATTATGTTCCTCATGGTGTGCCTTTTGTTAATACACCTGAAAATAAAGGCTTTAAAAAATATGAGCGACTTGAAAAGTTGCTATCGTATTTACCTTCAAAAATAATAGGTGTGTGCGAGTTCGACAAAAATGAGTATTTACGAATAGGCGTGCCCGACAAAAAGCTGTTGGTTATACGTAACGGTATGCTCGGCAAATTTAACGATACGTGGGAGCTAACCGACAAACCCGTTAATTTTATAACCGCGGCTCGTTTTGAAGATCAAAAAGACTACACTACGCTCGCTCAAGCGTGTGGTTCTTTATTAAGCCAAGGTAAACCCTTTACTTTAAGCATATACGGTGATGGCCAGTATGAAGCTAAAGTAAAGCAGTTGTTTTCTCATTTTCCTGAGGGAGTAATAAACTTTTGTGGTGTGGTTGACAACTTTGCTGAAAAACTAACTCAAGCTGATGTATTTATACTTTCTAGCTTTTGGGAAGGCTTACCGCGAAGTATTATTGAAGCAATGGCTTGTAAAAAAGCGGTAATTGCTTCTGATGTTGGTGGCTGCTCTGAGCTAATAATTGAAGGTGAATCGGGCTATTTAATCCCTATTCGTGATGCATCTACAATGGCTAACGCTATGAGCGAATACATTAATAACAAAGCCAAAACAGTGTCACATGGTGATGTTGCTTACACGCTATATAAGCAAAAATACTCGTTACCTGTAATGCTCGAAAGCTATGCAAAAGAATATGGCGTACTAAAAAGTGGTGTAAATAATTAATATGACAATTAAATTATCACTTATATGCCCTGTTTATAAAGTGGCTGAATTTATACCTGATTTAATGCAAAGCTTACTGCAAGGTGTTAATAGCGATCAAGTTGAGATTATTTTTGTTGACGATTGCTGCCCCGAAAATTCAATAAGCTTGTGCGAAAGCTTTATTTTAGAGCATAAATCAGACATAAAATTTAATTCAACAATAATTAAGCAACCCATTAATAAAGGCCAAGCTGCTGCCCGTAATGCTGCACTGCTCATTGCAAAAGGTGAGTATATTGGCTTTATAGATTCTGACGATGCTATTGCTACCAATTATTGGGATGTACTTTCATCTTATGTAACAGCGGCAACAAATGACATAATTGAATTTAGTTTTGAAGAGTTTACTTCTGTTCTCCCCGCTAGGTCTACTCTGATACTAACCGAGTTAGAGTCATCAAATTTAAACCCATTCCGTAGTGGTTTTTTTGTTTGGACTCGCTTATACAGAAAAAGCATGTTAGATGGTCTTACTTTCCCTGAAGGTATGATTTACGAAGATGTTTTTTATAATGTCCAGGCTTTTTCGAAGGCGGGTACAACAGTGAAAATTTCTTCTGTTTTGGTTTATTACAGAAAAAGAGCGGGTTCTACCACTAGCTTACGCACTTCTACTTATTCTCAATTATTACTCAACTTAGTTAATTCAGTTAAAGACACTATTGAGCTTTATGATCATAAAAATATTGTTACTTCAGAGGTTGCTAGGTTCTCTTTATTGACAGTACTAAAAGGCTCTAAGATCAAAAATAGAAAAGATAGACATCTATTTTATAGGCAATGTGCAAAAATAAATGATTCGTTCAAACCTCTGTTCGTTAAATATAATGGCTCTATTGTTGAACGTTTAAAATTTAATTTCACCTATTTTTGCTGTTTTATTGGGCGAGTTTTGTAATTTAACTGTGTATTTAAAATTAAAGCTTATTATGGATAATAAATGAAAAAAATAGTGCACATAACTAACGATCTTCAGCGTCTAGGTGGTGTTCAGCGTTTGCTTGTTGATTTAATGACTCTGCAAAACAATGACTTTAAGTTTGAGGTGATTTTAACACGTGGTAAAAACGAATACGTTGATGAGTTAAAAGCTTTAGGGGTAGAGGTATTCCATAAAGGCGACTTAGGCTTTTTGGGTGTTATAAAGCGCTTAAATGCTGCAGATTTAGTGCATACCCATTTATACCCATCAATCTATATTGCGTACTTTACAAATACGCCAACAATAGTTACAGAACATAACCCGCATTACAGGCGCCGAGATATACTCTTTATAAAAACACTTGAAAGTATTATTTATAAAAAGTTTAAAAGAATCATTTGTATATCGGAAGGCGTTAAAACAAAATTTTTAGAAAGTATTAAAGCGGATAGCTCAAAAGCTTATGTTATAAATAATGGCGTTAATCTAGAGCGATTTTCTCAAACTGCTAAAACACTAAGTGCTGACGCAAAAGAGATTAATATAGGCATGGTTGGTCGTTTTGCACCACAAAAAGATATTAAAACCTTACTAAAATTAATGACTCTGCTTGATGATCGGTTTGTACTTAATTTAGCGGGCGATGGCGAATTAAGATCAGAGTACGAAGATTATGCTTTAAGCTTAGGTGTAAGCAACAAAGTTAAATTTTTAGGTCAAGTTAACGATATACCCACTTTTTTAGACTCACTTGATATATATGTACAATCTTCCCACTGGGAGGGGTTCGGTATAGCTGCTGTTGAGGCTATGGCTTCGGGTCTGCCTACATTTGCTACTAATGTTGATGGGTTGAATTATGTAGTTGCTAAGGAAAACTTATTTGAAGTTGGTGAAGTTAAAGTTCTGTCATTAAAAATAAAGAACTTAATGAAGGATGCAGACTTATATAAAAAAGCTTCGGTTGAAGCACAAGTCAAATCAGCAGAGTTTTGTATAAATAAAACTGTAAAGCTGCATTCACAGTTATATAAAAACATTCTGAGTGAAACTTAAATGTTTAAGATAAGTTACAAATACCCGC
This sequence comes from Pseudoalteromonas sp. NZS71_1, assembly GCF_015864305.1. Lineage (NCBI taxonomy): Bacteria > Pseudomonadati > Pseudomonadota > Gammaproteobacteria > Alteromonadales > Pseudoalteromonadaceae > Pseudoalteromonas > Pseudoalteromonas sp. NZS71_1. The sequence continues at coordinate 210,921 of NZ_JADYXM010000004.1, forward strand.
GAAGAGAATATGCCGGCTTTATTTTGTCAGCTTCAATATTGCCTTTATATTTGTCTATGTTTAGGTATAGCTTTTTTGGGGCAACAATCCGACTAGCAGACCTATTGTTATTTGCCTTGGTTTTAATAAATTTGGTAAATCGGCCAAAGATTTTTTATAATTTTTTTCAGGTTAGGTTAATTCCTGTGTGGGTGTTTGTAGTCTATCTGCTAATTAACGGTCTGTTTCATAACGATATTGAGCCATCAATTAAGGAAGCAATACAAACTCTTTGGGTTATGGTGTTTTTTATAATTGCATCATTTTATGCAAAGAAAAATAGCTCTCTGTTTCTGCAGTTAACTGTTTTCTTTCTGTTTCTTTCCGTTCTTTATACTGTATTCTTTCATTTAATTAATGGTCAGTATTTAGGCTATAAGTTGGCAGGGGATGCAAAATATGCATTTGGATTACTTAGTCTCTTATCTCTTTTTAGGGCTACTATAAATAAAGACAAAGTAGCTTTGAGATTTTTCTTGTTAACTTTGATCCCTTTATTTTTGTCTCTGGAAAGGAAGGGGATATTCGGCGTATCAATTGCAGTAGTTGTACTTTCTTTGTTCTATCTTATAAAAGCTAGGCCTACAAAAGGAGAGGTTAAGCTTATTTTCATTTCAATAGCCGTTAGTGTGGCTTTTGCTTTGTACTTTTTTGATTTCAACTCTTTCATTAGTAATGAAATCTATCTTGCTAATTTTCTAGATGAAGAAGTTGCTTTGTATACTTCAAATATTCATAGAGAAAATTTATTGTTAAATTCCTACCAAATAATTATGGAACACCCTTTGTTGGGAGTTGGCGCAGATAGAATTACTTATTATATGTACGATTATTACTGGGACGAACGCCTTATAAATGGTGCTCATAATTTTTATGTGGACATGTTAGTTCACTATGGCGTTATAGGCTTACTTATACTGATATCCTGGTCATTACATCAAATCTATTTATGTTTTAAAAGTAAATGCTTTCACAAGGAACTATATTGTTTCTATATATATAGTATATTTGTAATAACTTTTATGTCTACTGGGCAGGCTGTGCTTTTAATCTTCTTTATGCCATTTCTTAATCCTTACATGTTTTTAAATCATGATTAATTCAATTCAATACTTAAGAGGAATTGCTGCTATTTTAGTTGTTTACTATCATGCAACTATAAAGTCAGTACAAAATAACTTACCAGATGCTGAGGTCTTTAGTTTTGGGCAAGCGGGAGTAGATCTTTTTTTCATTATTTCAGGATTTATAATATGCTTTTCAACAGATAAACATAGTTTTTCTGCGGTTAAATTTTTAAAATCTCGTATTTTGAGAATAATCCCACTTTATTGGTTTTTTACCTTGTTAGCATTGACTATCTTTATTGCTTTACCTGATTTAGTTAATAGTAGTGGTGGTGAAACCGTGGTCTTTAAATCATTTCTCTTACTGCCAACAGACGATAAATACCTGGTACGAAATGGGTGGACGTTGAGCTATGAGTTTTATTTTTATTTTATATTTGCTTTGTTTGCTATCTTTTTTGAAAAAAGAAACATTGTTTTTCTACCACTAATATTGCTGGCAGCGCTTGGTTACATATTTTCAATAGACTTTTATTTCGACAACTATTTGCTAGAATTTGCAATGGGAGTTATTTCATATAATATTTTTAAATATAAACTACCTGTAAGATATGATTTTTACTTACTTTCTATAATTTCATTATTTTTGTGCTTAATATACTTATATGATTTTAAGTCAAAAGTTATTTATTACGGCGTCCAAATGTGGTTCATATTCCAAGGCTCTCTTTTATTAGAGCGAGTCGCTAAGCCTATAGAACTATTAGAAGGGTTTAAAAGGCTTCTATTTAAGTTAGGTGACTCTTCTTACTCTTTGTATCTATCGCATGCTTTTTCATTGGTAATTATTAACAAATTGGTTATGTACTTTTTTCCTACAGTCAATAAAGAAGTGTATTTATTTGTACTTACATCTGTGTCTATTATCGTCGGCCACTTTGTGTTCACTTTTGTTGAGCTGAATATTAACTTATATTGTAAGCGTCTATTTAATAAAAAATAACATTCTTACTAAAGGCAAATGGCTTTTAAAATTTAATAGTAATATGTAAGGGCAACGCTTGAGTAATATTAAACAAGATCCATCAATACGAAATTTACTTAATAGGATGCCTGAAGAGGTCCAGCAAAGTTTTACTGAAGAACAACTATCTCATCTTAAAATAGCTATTGGCGCTAGGCAGTGGGGAGTTCATGCCGTAGATTGCAGAGGTGTTGTTAGATTATTTAAGTACAGATATTACTTTGTATTATTAGCGGGTCGAAATAGGCGACAATTAAGTGCAACCGAAAAAAAAGCCTCTGCCATAGCCCAAGCCACTTTAGTGACTTTCGGTTTTTTTATAGTGTTGTTATTTATTTATTTATTAAAATCGGCATTGGGTATAAACCTGTTTGAAGGTTTTTCATTAGGTATATGGACTTATGTTAAAAGTTTATTTTTGTAGTTTAAATATAAACAAAATTTAAATGTTTATATTTGTTTGTATTTTATCAATCATAGGTTAATTTGGTTGCGGACTGTTACACTAATTTAAGTTTTTAAAAGCGGCATTATTGAATACAGATAAGTAATACGTTAATATTAATTTATAATTATGTGGATATTTATTCACTGTACTTTACTTAGGGACTAAAAGTATGAAGTCGTCAAGGACGTTTAAGCCTAATAGCTCATCCGATGCTAGTTTTTATCGTTTATTCGATATATTTGCTTTATTTTTAGCCTTTCAATGCTCTGCACTTTTTTATAGTTTTGAACTGACAGCTCATTATATGGTGGCGGTTTTAACCGTTGCTCTAAGCTTTTTATACTGCGCCGAAATATTCTCTGCTTATCGCTCTTGGCGTGCTGGTAAATTTAAAACCATGGTTTTATGTGCTTGGGGCTCTTTATTTGTTGCCTTTAGTATTTTATTCGTCATATCTTTTATGTTTAAGTTTACCGAATCGCTTTCGCGTATTGGCTTAGGTTTGTGGTTTTTACTTAGTGTGGTTTATTTATATATATGGCGCTTTGGAGTGCAATTATATAAACGGAATCGCCGTAGTTTAGGCATGAACTTACGCAACGTTGCTATAGTTGGTGCTACAGAGTCTGCTGTTTATTTGTATGACGAGATAGAAAAAAACGATGAGCTTGGTTTTAAGTTTTTAGGTTTTTTTGACGACCGCAAACCAGACCGCCTATTTAATAATGTTAAAACGTACGATATAGCAGGGACAATTCAAAATGCTATATGTGCCGCCCGCGAAGGCAAAATCGACATACTTTATATAGCACTCCCAATGAAGGCCGATAAGCGTATAGCCGATTTATTACTACAGCTTGGCGACACTACGGTCGACGTACACTTTATACCTGACTTTTTACTCTCAAATTTAATACATGCCCGTGTTGAACACGTTGGCGATGTAGACACGCTAAGCGTTTTTGAATCCCCTTTTATTGGTGCTCGTGAGTTTATTAAACGTACGGAAGACATAATAGTGTCGTCCATTATTTTACTGCTTATATCTCCTATGCTTATTGCTATAGCGTTTGCTGTTAAGTTTACCTCTAAGGGGCCTGTAATTTTTAAGCAAGACCGATATGGGCTTGATGGGCGTAAAATTAAAGTATGGAAATTTCGCTCAATGTCGGTAACCGAAAATAGTGCAGTGGTCACTCAAGCTACTAAAAACGACGCCCGTATTACAAAATTAGGTGGTTTTTTACGTCGTACTAGCCTTGACGAATTACCGCAATTTATAAATGTGTTAAAAGGCGATATGTCGATAGTAGGGCCACGCCCACATGCAGTTGCCCATAACGAAGAGTATCGAAAAAAAGTTGAGTTTTACATGTTTAGGCACAAAGCTAAACCAGGCATAACTGGTTGGGCACAAATTAATGGTTGGCGCGGCGAAACCGATACGCTTGATAAAATGGAAAAACGCGTTGAATACGATTTACATTACATAAAGCATTGGTCTTTATGGTTAGATGTTAAAATTATTTTTATGACAATTTTTAAGGGATTTAAAAATGCAAATGCATACTAAAAAATCAGTTATACCTTGTGCTGTAGTTTTATTGTCGGCAACGTTGTCAGCTCCTGCATTGGCAGAATTTACGCCAGGCAGCTTTATGACCAAAGATGGTGCCGAAATTACCCCAGTTTTGCAAACGGGATTAAGTGTTAACGATAATGTTTTTAACACTCCAACCGACGACGAGTCTCGAGTAATTTGGACAATTTCGCCAGGTGTTGCAGCGGTAATAGACGATGGCCCCGACAGCTACAAGCTAAACGTTGGCACCAGTAGCTCTTTATATAATAAAGATTCTGTTGATAATTTTACTCAAGTTAATTTGGGCGCCGGTGTACATAAAGAGCTTACCAGCCGACACATTTTTGATATTAATGGCACGGCTGATTGGTTGTACGAGCCACGAGGTACAGGGTTAACGCAGGGCTTGGGTGATATTGTTGACGAGCTAATAAAGTACCAACAACAAGATATTACTGGTACTTACCAATTTGGTTCGCAAACAACTAAAGCCCAATTAGAGTTGGTTTCTGGCTTTTACAGTAAAAAATATCAAAATTTTAGAGCTACATCACAATTTCGTGATTACGATAAAACTTTAATTGGTGCAAAAGGGTATTACAACACGCAAGCTGCAACACGATTATTTGTTGAAGTAACCCGTGATGACTTTCGATACGACGTTTTAGAGGCTAGTGGTGTTTCTCGTAACTCTGACGATATTAAAGTACTTTTTGGTATGGAATGGGAGGCAACGTCACTTACTTCTGGTACCTTTAAGCTTGGTTATCAAAATAAAGACTTTGACGATAACCAACGTGAGAGCTTTAGTGGCTTAAGCTGGGAAGCTGGTATTACTTGGCAGCCTTTAACTTACTCTACGTTTGATTTTACAACCAGTAGGGCAGCAACAGATCCATTGCTTGAAGGCGATTACATTAAAGAAAGCACGTACGGCGTTAAATGGAAACACGATTGGAGTGATTATTTAGCCTCTGTAGCGAGTATGAGCTATATAGATGAGCAATACACTGGGGATATTGGACGCAAAGATGATACTAAAAGCGCTCGAATTGGCTTAAATTACCAAGCTAATAACTTTGGTTTAATTTCGACCTATGTAGACTTTATTGATAAAAACTCAAACCAGCCATTAATTGAGTTTGATCGTGTAATAGTAGGTATTAATTTTACGTTTGCTCTAAAGGCTAATTAATGAACTGTAAACTTTTTTTTAGTGCTGTTTGCTTGTTACTAAGCGCTACTTGTTTTGCACAAACGGCGCAAGATTATGTATTGGGCCCAGGTGACAAGGTAGAAATAAAAGTATTTGGCGAGCCCGATTTAGAGGTAACTGCATTGCTAGGTAACAGTGGTGAGGTTAATTACCCATTTTTAGGGGCGCTTAAGCTCGCTGGGTTAACTACCTTTGAGGTTGAAAAGTCAATTGTTAATGGCTTGCAGCCAGATTATTTAAAAACCCCAAGTGTATATGTTCAGGTTGTTGAGTATAGGCCCTTTTATATACATGGTGAGGTTAAATCTCCTGGCGGTTACCCTTATCAGCCAGCTATGACAGTTAACCAAGCCATTGCATTGGCGGGCGGCTTAACTGAGCGGGCATCAACTGATAAAATTTATATTTTTAAAGAGCAAACTAAGCAGCAGCAACAAAAAGGCACTCTTAATAGCCAAATTGCAGCAGGCGATACAATAAAAATAGAACAACGCTTGTTTTAAGCAGTTTATAGGCACTAAAAAATGAATAAAGCACCTGAAAAATTTAGTAACGAAGAAATTATTGATTTGAGTACATATCTTAAAGTTATCGCACGTACTAAATGGAAAATTTTAAGTTTTGCTATAGTTATTACACTCCTTAGTATAATGATTACTTTAACTTTAATCCCTAAATACACTGCAACAGCTACATTGTTAATTGAAGCTGAAGCTGCAAAAGCTGTAAGTTTTGAAGAGATTTACGGCCTAGATACTAATCAAAAAGAGTACTATTTAACCCAGTTTGAGGTAATGAAATCTGATAGCGTTGCTAGGGAAGTCATAAAAAAACTTCATTTAGGTTCATATGATGATTTTATTGCTAAACCTAGCGTGATGGGGCAGGCTAAATCTTACATTAAAAATTTATTCCCTTTCTTGAATAAGAACGAAGAAAGACATTTATCAGCTGAAGAAATAGCTGAGCGTGATATGTTGATTTTACTGTCAGTATTTAAATCGAAACTTTCAATATCGCCTATTCGTAAAACTCAGTTAGTAAATATAAGCTTTGAGTCAAGTAACCCCAAATTAGCCGCTTTAGTTGCTAATACTGTAGGTGAGGTTTACATTGATAACCAAATGCGTGCGAAAATGGGGATAACTCAACAAGCTTCTAATTGGCTGAATTCTCGGCTGTCGCAATTACGTATTCAGTTAGATGGCTCAGAAGAGCGCTTACAAGATTTTAGAGAAGATCAGCACCTTATTGATATTGAAGGTATAGCAGGGCTAGTAACACAAGAGCTTGAGCAAATATCAGCGCAGTTAATAGAAGCGCGCAACGAAAAAAACAAGTTCGAGAGTATAAACCGAGTTATAACTGAATACGGTAACAACAACCTTGAGTTATTAGGCAGTATGCCTGAAATAACATCGCATAATGTTATTCAAAACGTAAAACGTGATGTAGTTGCCGTTGAGCGTAAGTTAAGCGAGTTAAGTGAAGTTTATGGTCCTAAGCACCCTAAAATTATATCGGCCAGTGCTGAGCTTGTTACCGTAAAAAATAATCTTAATAAACAAATTAAAGATCTAATTACGGGTATTGAAAAAGAACTCAATAGGGTCACAAGAACCGTGAATGCACTCGAAAATGATTTAAGTAATATTAGAGCGCGTTACCAAGATATTACCCGTAAAGAAACTCAATATAACCAGTTAAAACGTGAAGTAGAAACAAACCGCAATATATTTAATACGTTTTTATCACGCTCTAAAGAAACTGAAGTAACAAGCGATTTTACTTCTGCTGCAGCGCGTTTTACCGACCGAGCTTATGCGCCAAATAACCCAAGTAAACCTAATAAAAAGCTTATTGTTGTACTTGCATTTGTAGCGAGCTTTATTTTTGCAATAGTTATGAGCTTTATTTTTGATGCCCTTAACGATACCGTTAAAACTAAACCAGACGTAGAGGGCAAATTAGCACAGCGTATGCTAGGGTTAATTCCGCAGGTGAAAATACCTAAAAAAAGTGTATTGCCTATGCATGCATATCTTGACGAAACCTATAGGCGCTTTGCAGAGTCAGTACGTACATTTCGTACCAGCTTACTTTTAACTCAGCTCGATAAACAGCATAAAATAATTGCAGTTACTTCTACAGCACCAGGTGAAGGTAAAACAACAACATCTTCTAATTTGGCTATATCTTTAGCTCAAATGGGTAAAGTACTGCTAATTGATGGTGACTTACGTAAACCAACTATCGCTAAGCGATTTGAAATACCGGTTTATCACCCTGGTTTAACAAACCTAATAGTGGGTACAGAAGAGCTAAGTGAATGTGTTCACATTGATGAAAAGTCTGGTGTAGTAATAATGCCAAGCGGGCAAATACCCAGTAACCCACTTGAGTTGTTATCAAACATAAAATTTACACAGTTGATTGAACACCTTAAAACTCAGTACGACCATATAATTATTGATACACCACCAACACAAGCTGTGAGTGATGCATTAGTAATAGCCCAAAGTGCTGATTCGGTAATATATGTAGTTAAATCTGACGTTACACGTATTAAACCAATTAAAGCTGGTCTTGAGCGTTTGTTTGAAGTAAAAGCACATGTAGCTGGTGTGGTGCTAAATCAGGTGGATATGAGTAAGTCTAACGATGAGCATAGCTATGGTTACTACGACTACCACGATTATTCTAAAAAACCTGAACCAGAAAATACTTAAACGGCCTATTACATTGTGATTGATATACATTCACACATTTTGCCAGGTATTGATGATGGCGCTAAAGACTTAAACGAGTCTTTAGCGCTTTTAAAAATAGCGCAAAGTGACGGTATAACACATATTGTTGCAACCCCACATATTCATTTAGGCCGGTATAATAATTCGGCTCCTCAACTATTGAACGATTTAACCTACTTAAAAGAAGCTTGCCTAGCCCAAAATATTAATATAAATATTGCAGTTGCCGCTGAGGCTCGCCTTGATGTTGAGTTAATGCCGCTTATTTTAACTAATAAACTACCGTTTATCGGCAAAAAAAATGGCTTTAATTATTTATTGTTAGAGCTACCTCATTCACATGTACCTCAGGGGTACGATAAATTTATTTCTTGGCTCGCTAAACAAAATATAAAAGTGGTTATTCCGCACCCAGAGCGAAATCGTGATATTCAGTCAAACTTATTTTACATCGAAAAACTTACACAGTTAGGATGTGAGTTTCAGTTAACAGCGTCTAGCATTGAAGGCCTTTGGGGAGAGAAAGCTCTGTACATTAGTGAGCATATGCTTAAAGCCGATTTAGTTAGTTATATTGCATCTGACGCTCATTCGGTTAATCGCAGGCCACCTATTTTAAGTAAGGCAAAAAAACGAGTAACCGACATGCTTGGTGAGAGTAAGTCGCATGAACTGTTTGTAACAAATCCTAAGTGTTTAACAGAGGTGTTGTTCAATGGTTGATCCGCTGGCTTTTAAACGGTTACAACTTGCTCTGTTGGCAATAGTTACAATCATTATTTGTTATTTTAGTTTACAAAGCATGCGCGCTAATGCCTGGTATTTTAGCTCACTAAATACAGTACAAGAGCTCAGTAACACCTCACCCCTTGATGCTCCTGAGGTTTATAATAATGAGCTCAACAAAGCCCAAAATGCTATTAAGTTAGCCATAGAGCTTGAGCCCGAACATGCCCATTATTTACATTTTTTAGCGTATATTAAGTTTCTTGCTTTAGCTAATACCGAGCAAACTGAGCAAAGTGAGCTAGACACTGAATATAAAGAGAGCCAATCGCTTTTACTTCATTCTACCCAGATTAGAAGCTCATGGGCTGAAACTTGGATTGAACTTGCTAAAGTTACTAGTTACCAAGAGGGGCCAAGTAAACAAGTTTTAAATTATATTGAGCAGGCTAAAAAAGTAGGTCCATACAAGCTTGAGGTGCATTTGGGTATTATAGAAATTTCATTAGCAAATTGGCAGCAACTACCTCCTGAGTATAAGGCACTGTATGTAAACTCTTTAAGCATGGCTGCCCAATATGGTTATCGATTTAACCGCATTTACACTATTGCTAAACAATTAAATCAACTACCTACCTTATGTATGTCATTACAATTTGGCGTTGCATATAAAAAACTTAAACAGCGTTATATTTACAAACAAACCTGCAAATAAAAATGCCCAGAGGTTAAAAGCCTCTGGGCTGTAAAGTGACTCTAAATTGAGTCTAGCGTTAACTAAAACACTTTCTTGGTTCGTTAGGGAGAAGAAGAAAGTACTTTAAAGTGTAGTAAAGCTATTCAAAAAAGCATAACTAATTTTGCCACCAGGTTACATTCGATAACAAATGATTAGATTAATTATGCGTTATTTGCACTTTAGTTTAACCCCTACTTATTAGCCATGTATTTTGTGCTAGATCGCGCGGCAGTGAATTTTTGATCTTATCCTTTTTCATTCTCGCCGCCTACTATGGTAACCATACCGCGTTAAAGCCATCTTACTATTTAGTAATAAACGACAAGCTCTCCTACTTAATAAGGAATATAATTATAATTCAGAGAGTAATATCTTCCATAGTTTATGATGAAACTAGTCTAATAACGTTTATTTAGTTTTTCCTCAGCCTTAACTATTCCTTTTCTGAGCTTTGATTTATTCCTAATTGTTCATGAATACTTCATCAAATACAGGCGAAATAATTTTAGTCCCATACAAATTTAAATGATCATCGTCGAAATAGAGTGGTTTTCCATCAATGTCTCCATGGCAAAACTCTGAGTCACATAAAAGCGGGATTGGGTTTAATATTTTTGCTCCGCATTTTTGAACCGCTTTATTTTGCATCTCATACGCTGTTTTTTGACGAGTGTCATACTCTAATTTAGGAAGTTTTACTCTTTCCGCTTGGTTTTGAATTAGCATTGATCTAAACATAGATTTAGGTACATTAATTTTTAACTCAGGTAGCGGCCTCAGTAAATATACAGGATTATTCTCTGTAAATTCACAAATAGTATCGACCATGTGCGATACCAAATTCTCTCTATAAGCATCACTTCTTGTTTGAAACCTTTTATCAACAAAACGATTAGGTGGTGAGCTCGTTTTATCTTCATTCTTGCCAATTAAGTTTTGTGATGTTCTATTAATTATTATTACAGGGACACCTTTAAACTCTTTACCTGCACGAGTGATTAATTTACTAACTAGTTTTCCGCAAGAGTCATCTATAACGTTGCCAAAGTTGTCTGTAGTATAAACCCCCTTTATAGTATTGCAGGCCTTTAAACCCCAATCGATCACTGAGCCATTATATAACAGTGCTTGAACGCCAATACCTTCAACTAATGCTTGTGCATGGCTATCACCTAATACAATAGCTTTAACTTCACCATCACCATATTTACAAGATGGAGAATCTCCATCAATAAGTGTTCCACAATAATGCTCTCGTTTATTCTTATGCATACCATTAGTAACTATCAATTGTTCAGAGGTTAGCCTAACCTCACTATCAAAACCGTTATTTGAAATAACTATGTATCCAGCTATTCCAACAATTAATGCTAAATATAGCGGTTTGCACTTTAAATAATCTAAACGTTTATTAAAATTACTTTTGAACTTAATTTTTTCAATATATTTGTTACTTAAAAATCCAAGTAGTACTGACAATGCAATGCCGATATAAATATAATTATTATTTAAAGAAAAATAATAAATGATTACAACTAAAGGCCAATGCCATAAATAAATCGAATACGACCATGCACCTAGTTTTTGAAAGACAATATTACTTGTGACGATACTATTGTTACGTTGTGCTTGAATAACAAGAAATGCACCTAAAACAGGAAAAACAGCAAAGTAACCAGGCCAAGGTGTATCTTTTGAAATTAAAAAATAAGAGCCTAAAATAAGTGCAATACCTATCCATTCAACTAACTTTTTTTGTTTGTCTTTAATACTAAATGGGTACAGGTATGCAACCCCACCCAGCATCATTTCCCAGGCACGTGATGGTAATAAAAAGTAAGCACCTTTGGACCATTTATAAGTAGCAATAACACAAAATACAAAGCCTAAAATAGTGCTAACTAACACTACCTTTTTCATCATGTCTATAGATATAAATTTATATAGTGCAACAAGGACTAATGGGTAAATCAGATAAAATTGCCATTCAACAGATAATGACCACGTATGTAATAACCATTTTTCGCTTGATAAGGCATCAAAGTAGCCTGATTCTAGCCAGTATGTTACGTTTGATACGAAAGCTATACTGCTAGCGGCATGTTTTCCTAATGCTTTATAGTCTTGAGGGGTAAGGTAAAACCAACCTAAAATTAATAATATAACGCAGAGAATGGCGAGCGCTGGAATAATCCTATTTGCACGTGCAACATAGAACCTTAAAATAGAAAATTTTTGTTGTTCTAATCCTTTAAATATTATCCCTGTCATTAAAAAACCAGAGATAACAAAAAACACATCTACACCTGCAAATCCACCAGGTATCCAAGATGAGTTAAAATGAAATAAAATAACAGCAATAACTGCTATAGCCCTTAAGCCATTAATATCTTCCCTGAACTGCAAACTAATATTCCTTATTTGATATAAATTCTTTATAAATGAGACCGAGTAATAACGCTAGTAAATTAATCATCATTAATTTTATGTATTAGCTCAGCTAGATACAAGGAACATTTAAATGCTTTAGTATTATATGGTTAATATATTGTAAAGTATATCCATTAAACCCAACTTATTAACTGTGTATTTTGTACTAGATCTCGCGGTAGTGAATTTTTGATCTTATTTTTTTGCCATTTACCCAGCCCAATAGGGCAGCCACATAGCGTTAATACCACTTCGCCTATAGTTTGAGTTGCCTCAGTTAAGCGTATATCTTTGCCTTGAAAATAATCATTTGCTTGTTCGTTATTTAAAGCAAATATATTGGTTTTACACTCATTGCCAAATACGGTTGCAAACTCGTGCGTTAGCCTCACCCCATTTTTATGAATAATTCCAATTTGAATACCTAAGCGTGCGTACTTAATTTTGTTTTGTACGGCTTCAAACCCTTGTGGAAATAACCACAGTTCTTTATCGCGTTGCATTAAGCTGCCAGGCAGATTAGTTAACCCAAAGTGCTTTTTAAGCGATTGCATAAACGCGGCATATTGTTTTTTATCAAACTCGTTGAACGGAAACACGCCTTTTTTAACAGTTTGATTTGGGTTATCGCAACTTGCGTGCTTTTTAAATTTAGCAATAAAAAAGCCTTCGCTGTCGAACGTTTGTGGCCATACATGTAAGTAGCCTTCACTTGTGGTGGCTTTGCTTGCACCTTCAAATAAGTCGCTTAGGGATTGCGGTGCTATGTAGTCACCAAACTCACTGAGTAAATAATCGCATACTTGCTGATTTTCGAGCGGGGTAAGTGTGCAGGTTGAATACACTAATGTGCCACCTGGCTTTAATGCGTAAAATGCGCTTTTAATTAAGTTTTTTTGTACTTGGGCTATTTGTATGTTTGATTCTATTGACCAATTTTTTAGTGCGTCGGCGTCTTTACGTACAGTCCCTTCGCCAGAGCAGGGCGCGTCTAGCAGTATGCTATCAAAGCATTCAAACATGTAGTTACCAAATATAACGCCATCAAAATGCGAGAGCGCACAGTTGCCTACTCCCATGCGCTTTAATGTAGCGCTAAGTACTTTTAGGCGCGATGACGAAAGCTCGTTTGCAACAAGTACACCTTGGTTATTCATAAGTGCTGCTAGCTGTGAGGTTTTAGAGCCCGGTGCTGATGCCATATCAAGCACGGTGTTATTTTGAGAGTCTGCGAGTTTAATACTTTGCTTTAAGGCGATAGGCGGCAGCATTGAGCTTGCTTCTTGTACGTACATAGCACCGCTTAGGTGTAAGTCGGTATTACCAAGGGCTAGATTTTGCTCTTCATCGCTTGGGCGCTCTAACCAAAAGCCTTCACTGCACCAAGGGATTGGGGTTAGCAGCCAATTTTTTTCAGTTGCACGTTCTACAAATTCTTCAATGCTAATTTTTAATGTATTAACGCGGATAGATTTTCTGAGTGGCCTGCGACACGCATTTAAAAAGTCATCTAAGTTTAGATGTGCTGGTAAATAGGTTTTTACGTCGTCAATAAAGTGCTCAGGAATAAAAGTGTTGGCGTTCACGCGTTAGCTCATACTATAAAAATAAAGCGCGATAATAGCATTTATATAACGCATTTTCAGTGCTTAAAAACGTAACATCCAATTTATTGCCATGTCGACACTTTATTGGTTCGGCCTATTTTGAAGCGTGTTTTATACGGCTTTAGATTAATAGTGTCGACAATGGGTGTGTTTTTTAGCCGTTTTGATAGGTTTAAGGGTTGACATGATTTTTTAATAAGCCCATAGTAACCACATTAATTGTCGACAATCTAAAAAATAACTTATGACACACACATTTTTAAACGAAGCGCCTATAACTACCGCATCAGATCAAGTATTTGTAGATATGCGCCGTGAGATTGTTGAGGGCAGCATAGTTCAAGGCAGTAAAATATCAGAGCCTGAGCTTGCCAAACGCTATGGTGTAAGCCGTGCAACGCTTAGAGAGGCGTTAAATCGCCTAGAAAGTTGTTACCTTGTTGAGCGTAAAGCTAACGTAGGTTGCCGAGTAGTTGCTCTTACCGCTGAGCGCTTGATTGAAGTGTACCAAGTTCGCAGCTCACTTGAAGGCTTAGCATGTAGGCTTGCTGCCGACAATATGGAACCCGAAGAAGTAAAAGGCTTAAAGCAATTACTTAATCAACACCTACAAACACAACGTGTTAAAGAGGGCGAATCTTATTATCAAGAAGCCGGCGATTTAGATTTTCATTATCGTATTATTCAAGGCAGTAAAAACGCGCATTTAATTCATTTACTGTGTAATGAGCTTTATCAATTAATACGCATGTACCGTGTACAAATGGGCATGGTGGGGCCGCGTGTATCAAAAGCGTTTGATGAGCATTTAGCTATTATTAACGCCATTGAAAACCACGACGGCGAACTGGCCGAAATGCTTATGAAGCGCCATATAAGTGCATCGCAAGCAAATATTCAAACCAAATTTGATTTATTAACGGCTAAAAGTTAAGTAGAGCAGTTAAACAGTCACAATTACATATTAAAAGTATAAGTTACTCCACGTAGCAACCGTTCAAAGTGAGGAGAAAGTAATGTCAGCAGGATTAAAGTTTAAACACGCTATTGCCAATAACCGCCCGTTACAAGTGGTAGGTACTATTAACGCCTACACAGCGATGATGGCAGAAAAAATGGGCCACCAAGCTATTTATCTCTCAGGTGCCGGTGTTGCAAATGCCTCGTTTGGTATGCCTGATTTGGGTATGACAAGCCTTGATAACGTGCTTGAAGATATTCGTCGTATTACAGGTGCGAGCGATTTACCGCTGTTAGTTGATGCCGATACCGGTTGGGGCGGCGCGTTTAATATTGCACGCACAGTAAAAGAAATGACTAAAGCGGGTGCAGCTGGTTTTCATATAGAAGACCAAGTAGCCCAAAAGCGCTGTGGCCATCGTCCTAATAAAGAAATTGTAAGCCAAGGTGAAATGGTTGACCGTATTAAAGCAGCGGTTGATGCAAAAACCGACAGCGATTTTTATATTATGGCCCGTACCGATGCATTTCAAAAAGAAGGTTTAAACGCCGCGATAGACCGTGCAGCAGCCTGTGTTGAAGCCGGTGCTGACGCTATTTTTGCAGAAGCCGTACACGACCTTGCTGATTACCAAGCATTTGCAAAAGCGATTAACGTTCCAATTTTGGCAAACATTACTGAGTTTGGCCAAACACCTATTTACACAAAAGAGCAGCTAAATGATGTAGGTGTTGAAATGGTGCTTTACCCATTAAGTGCATTTAGAGCTATGAACAAAGCGGCACTTAACGTGTATTCAGCAATTTTGAATGAAGGCTCGCAACAAAGCCAAATTGAAAATATGCAAACGCGTTCTGAGCTCTACGACTTTTTAGATTACCACACGTACGAGAACACACTCGATACCCTTTTTTCATCAAAATCTGACAAATAATAACTATTAAAATAGATACCACACACAAATTATAGATAGGAGAAGATCATGGTAGATAAAGCATTAGGCGGCGCGGGTTTACGCGGACAAGTGGCTGGTCAAACAGCATTGTGTACTGTTGGACAAAGTGGTTCTGGTTTAACGTATTGTGGTTACGATATTAGCGAACTTGCCGAAAAAGCGCAGTTTGAAGAAGTGTCTTTTTTACTTTCACGCGGTGAGTTACCAACAACTAGCGAATTGGCTGATTATAAAGCTAAACTTAAAAGCTTACGCGGCTTACCAGATGCGCTTAAAACTGTGCTTGAAAATATTCCTAAAGATGCGCATCCAATGGATGTAATGCGCACGGGTTGCTCAATGTTGGGTAACCTTGAAATGGAGCTTGATTTTAGCCAAGCCAATGATGCAATCGACCGTATGATTGCTGTGTTCCCAAGTATTATTTGTTACTGGTACCGCTTTACACACGATGGCGTTCGCATTGAAACACAAACAGATGACGACTCTGTTGGCGCACATTTTTTAACGCTGTTACACGACAAAGCACCTAGCGAGTTATTTGCACAAGTGATGAACGTATCACTAATTTTATACGCAGAGCACGAGTTTAATGCTTCTACATTTGCGGGTCGTGTGTGTGCATCAACGCTTTCTGATATTCATTCTTGTGTAACAGGTGCGATTGGTACGCTACGTGGTCCATTACATGGTGGTGCTAACGAAGCCGCTATGGATATGATTCAAGGCTTTACAAGTGCTGAGCATGCTGAGCAAGAAGTAATGGGCATGCTTGAACGTAAAGATAAAATAATGGGCTTTGGTCATGCTATTTATCGCGAATCGGATCCACGCAATGTAATTATTAAAAAATGGTCTGAAAAACTAGCGGCAGAGGTGGGCGATACCGTGCTTTACCCTGTGTCTGTTCGTTGTGAGGAGATTATGTGGCGCGAGAAAAAACTGTTTTGTAACGCCGATTTTTTCCATGCATCTGCTTATCACTTTATGGATATTCCGACTAAATTATTTACGCCAATATTTGTAATGAGCCGCGTTACTGGTTGGACTGCACATGTAAAAGAGCAACGCGCTAACAACCGTATTATCCGCCCAAGTGCCGATTACACAGGGCCTGATGCACGTAGTTACACACCAATCGAATCAAGAAGTTAATTATTTTTAACTAAGGTGAGCCAATGGCTCACCTTTTACGGCTTTAATGCTTTATATAATAAAAACAACTACAAACCTAAAGCCTTTCTTGAAAAATACCAATTGCACCCTCCATAAAATTGGTATTACATCCGTCACCAAATTAGCGAACCCTTATTATGACCATAATTAATAATACCCAATACCGTAAACCTCTACCGGGCTCAAATGTCGACTATTACGATACTCAAGAAGCCGTAGATGCAATTAAGCCAGGTGCATATGCCACGCTACCTTATTCATCACGTGTATTTGCCGAAAACTTAGTACGCCGATGCGACCCTGCCATGTTAACCGATGCACTTAATCAGCTAATTGAGCGCAAACAAGATTTAGATTTTCCGTGGTATCCGGCGCGTGTGGTCTGCCATGATATTTTAGGCCAAACAGCGCTTGTTGATTTAGCTGGGCTTCGTGATGCAATTGCATCCAAAGGCGGCGATCCAGCAAAAGTGAACCCTGTGGTACCCACGCAGTTAATAGTGGATCATTCGTTAGCGGTAGAGCATGCCGGTTTTGATCCTGATGCGTTTGAAAAAAACCGCGCCATTGAAGATAGACGAAATGATGACCGTTTTCACTTTATAAACTGGACAAAAACTGCGTTTAAAAATATTGACGTTATTCCACCGGGTAACGGCATTATGCATCAAATTAACCTTGAAAAAATGTCGCCGGTTATTCAAAACCGAGATGGCATTGCATTCCCAGATACTTTAGTTGGCACCGACAGCCACACGCCACATGTTGATGCGCTAGGTGTTATTGCTGTGGGCGTAGGTGGGCTTGAAGCTGAAAGCGTAATGCTTGGCCGTGCTTCTTATATTCGCTTGCCCGATATTGTCGGTGTTGAGCTAACAGGCAAGCGCCAACCCGGTATTACCGCAACCGATATTGTGTTAGCCATTACTGAATTTTTACGTGAGCAACGTGTTGTATCTACTTATTTAGAGTTTTACGGTGAAGGTGCCGATGCGCTTACACTTGGCGACAGAGCAACCATTTCAAACATGACACCTGAATTTGGCGCAACTGCAGCCATGTTTTATATCGATGATAAAACAATAGATTACTTGCGTTTAACAGGTCGCGAAGAAGAACAAATTGCCCTTGTAGAAAACTACGCAAAAACAGCAGGCCTTTGGAGCGATAGCTTAAAAACCGCAAAATATGAGCGTGTGCTTAAGTTTGATTTATCAAGCGTGGGGCGCAATATTGCGGGTCCATCTAATCCACACCGCCGTGTATCGACAAGCGATTTAGCTAAAGAAGGTATTTCGGGTGTCGTTGAAAATGAAGAAGGCTTAATGCCAGACGGCGCATGTATTATTGCCGCTATTACTAGCTGTACTAATACGAGTAATCCACGCAATGTAATTGCCGCTGCACTCCTTGCCCGTAACGCAAATGCTAAGGGTTTAATGCGCAAACCTTGGGTTAAAACCTCATTAGCACCAGGCTCAAAAGCAGTGCAATCATACCTTGAAGATGCAAACCTACTAACAGAGCTTGAGCAACTTGGCTTTGGCATTGTTGGTTTTGCGTGTACTACCTGTAATGGTATGAGCGGTGCGCTTGACCCTGTTATTCAAAAAGAAGTAATTGATCGCGATTTATACACTACAGCGGTGCTTTCGGGCAATCGTAACTTTGATGGGCGCATTCATCCTTATGCTAAGCAAGCATTTTTAGCGTCACCTCCTTTAGTTGTTGCGTACGCCATTGCAGGTACTATTCGCTTTGATATTGAAAAAGGGGTACTAGGGCAAGATCAACAAGGCAACGATATTACGCTTAAAGATTTATGGCCGTCTGACGAAGAGATTGATGCAGTAATTAAGCAAAGCGTTAAGCCAGAGCAATTTAGAAAAGTATACGAGCCGATGTTTAATTTAACCGTAGATTACGGTGAAGATAACGACCCACTTTACGACTGGCGCCCAGAAAGCACCTACATTCGTCGCCCTCCTTATTGGGAAGGTGCACTTGCGGGTGAGCGCACAATGACCGGTATGCGTGCGCTTGCAGTGCTTGGCGATAACATTACAACGGATCATTTATCGCCATCAAACGCAATTATGGCAAGCAGCGCTGCTGGCGAATACCTGACCAAAATGAACGTCCCAGAGGAAGACTACAACTCGTACGCAACGCACCGGGGCGATCATTTAACAGCGCAGCGTGCAACATTTGCAAACCCTAAACTACTTAATGAAATGGTACTGGACGAAAACGGCGAAGTTAAGCAAGGCTCTTACGCACGCTTAGAACCACAAGGCACTAATACTCGTATGTGGGAAGCAATCGAAGCTTACATGGAGCGTAAACAACCGCTTATTATTGTAGCCGGTGCCGATTACGGGCAAGGTTCGTCGCGCGATTGGGCTGCAAAAGGCGTAAGACTTGCAGGCGTTGAAGTAATAGCAGCTGAGGGCTTTGAGCGTATTCACCGCACTAACCTAATTGGTATGGGTGTTTTACCGCTTGAGTTTAAAGCAGGCACAACGCGTAAAACTCTAGAGCTGGATGGCAGCGAAACGTACGATGTAGCGGGCGATTTAAAACCAGGTGCCACCGTTAATTTAAGTATTACCCGTAAAGATGGTGAAGTACTCACTGTGCCTATGAAGTGCCGTATCGATACCCAAGAAGAGCTTTCTATTTACGCGGCTGGTGGTGTGTTACAACGCTTTGCACAAGACTTTTTAGAAGCAACGAAATCTGCATAAGGGCAAGCATTATGTTTAAACCGCAAATTAAAGTGCCTGCAACCTATATGCGTGGCGGCACCAGTAAAGGTGTGTTTTTTAATTTAACTGATTTGCCAAAGCCTGCTCAAGTAGCAGGTGAGGCGCGGGATAATTTGTTACTGCGTGTTATTGGCAGCCCCGATCCGTATGCTAAGCAAACGGATGGCATGGGCGGCGCTACATCAAGTACCAGTAAAACCGTAATCTTAAGTAAAAGTGAGCAAGCTGACCACGATGTAGATTACTTGTTTGGTCAAGTGGCAATAGATAAACCTTTTGTAGATTGGAGCGGTAACTGCGGCAACTTAACCTCAGCAGTGGGTGCTTTTGCCATTAGTAATGGTTTGGTCGATAAAAGCAGAGTACCTAATAACGGTGTTGCTATTGTGCGTGTGTGGCAGGCTAATATTAAAAAAAGCATATTAGTGCATGTCCCCATGACAAATGGCGAAGTACAAGAAACCGGCGACTTTGAGCTCGATGGCGTTACTTTTGCTGCAGCTGAAGTAAAACTTGAATTTATTGACCCCGCTGATGGCGATGGTGCGTTATTTCCAACTGGTAATGTAGCTGATGATTTAGAAGTACCGGGTGTTGGTACTTTAAAAGCAACAATGATAAATGCAGGTATTCCTACCATATTTATTAACGCCACTGATATTGGTTATACCGGCACAGAGCTGCAAGACGATATAAATAACGATGTTGCAGCGCTTGAAAAGCTTGAAACCATTCGTGCTTATGGCGCTGTTAAAATGGGCTTAATCACTAACATTAGTGAAGCGCAAGCTCGCCAACATACGCCTAAAGTTGCGTTTGTTGCATTACCTTTAGATTACAAAGCATCTAGCGGAAAGCTTATTGAAGCTGCAAATATCAACTTGCTAGTACGTGCTATGTCGATGGGTAAACTGCACCATGCCATGATGGGCACAGCTGCTGTTGCTATTGGCACGGCTGCAGCAATCGAAGGCACACTCGTAAATATAGCCGCTGGTGGCGGCGCATTGAGTGAAGTTAACTTTGGTCATCCGTCGGGCACGCTAAAAGTAGGTGCTGAGGCTAAAAATAATGCTGGCAACTGGCTAGTTACCAAAGCAAGTATGAGCCGAAGTGCACGCGTATTAATGGAAGGGGTTGTAAGAGTCCCTCAGTAATTACTAAACATTTACTTTAGGTAAGTAAACAAGTTTTATAAACGTTTGCTTAGCTAAAGTAAAACCTACTAACATTCATTATAAACAATCCTTTTTCATTAATTTTTCGAATTATCCTCTTTTTTAGCTCTCATCCATCGCATTTACTTGAAGAATATAATTAACAAACTAGATTGTATGTAATATTCATTTAATAAAGTGAATATATTGTATCAATATGTGCTGGTTCTTTATGAGTGTCTATAGGTTATTGAATAATAGAGATGCTGATAAAGAAGTAGCTCATAGAATAAAGATAAATACTTCTATAAAACGTATAAATATGTAGCATAACTATATAGCTTAATGGTATTTTTAATGTTCTGGTAACAAAGGTTATGATTGTGTACTTTTTTAATGCTTTTTAAACATAAAAGCTTACACAAGCCACTATCAACTAAACTAATTTCTGATACTCATTCCAGGCTATCAAGGAGAAATAAATGGTAAAGCGTACGATCAAATTTACACCTATTGCAGCTTCAGTTGCACTTACATTAGGCTTAACAGCATGTGGTTCGGACAATGACAGAAACATTCCTGTTACACCTGTAGAATCTTTTACTGCAACAGGTGATGCACAGTTCAACATTGAAGTAACTGGTAAAGCAGTTAAAGGTTCAATGAAAAGTGCAGTAGTAACTGTAATGACTTTAGATGCATCTGGTCAAAGCGTTCCTGTTGCGTTTCGCTCAGCTGCTTCAGCAGAAGCAGAGTCTTTTTCTGAAGAAGCACTATCACAAAGTGCTGCTGATGCTGCAGTAGAAGCAAGTAAAATTGCTGCTAACCCTGAAGTATTAACTGATGAAAGCGGCCGTTACAGCATCTACTTAGATGATGACTTTACTGGACCAGTTTACATTACTGTTAAAACGTCTGTAGAAGGTGATGATAGCTTTTTACGTTGTGATGCTTACGTAGGTTGTGGCGATTACGATGTAGCGCCAGAAGAAGATGACGTAAATGATGGCGATACTGCGATTGAGTTTGGCGAATGGTACAAAACTGACCTAGAGCTTTCAGTTGTTAAATTTGTTCCAGCTGTTGAAGCAGATACATCTGGAGTAAGTGGTTCTGCAGGCGATGCTAATGTAGAAGCTTCTTATAAAGCTAATGTTACTTTCTTAACATCGTTAGTGGCGGCTCTTCTTCTTGACTCAGGTTCAAGTGTAGATGAAGACGCAATTGCTAAAGCAAGCTTAGATACTGTTGTACAAGTAATGGGTCAAGACGCTGCACTTTTACTTTCAGCTATTATTGGTGATTTATCTAACGGCGGCGCTGTAGATTTAAGTGATGTTGATGGCGAAGAAGAACTTACTGACGGTATTTTAGCAATTGCACAGCTTTCATCTTCAATTCAAGGTTTACCTTCAATTGGTGATGTAATGAGCAGCATTAAAGCTGGTATTAAATCAGGCCAGTTTAAAGGTAATGCTGATGCTAGCATTGCAGCAATAGCGACAATGTTACAAACAGCTATTACAAATACTGCAAATGTTTTTGTTGCCATTGCTACTGGTACTGAAGATGACATTAAAACTGCATTAGAAGCCGCTTTCGCAGCAAAAATTCCAGCTCCTACTGCTGGTGAGATAGTTGCATTTGCTGCTAACTCAGCTGATGTTGCTAAAAAAGCAAAAGCTGCTAAAGATAAAGCTGTTAAAAATGGTGCTGCAACTGATGCGAGCCTTGCAGCCGCTGCAGTAAAAGTTAAAAAAGCACTAGAAGTAATTGGTTGTACTGGTGCAGAATGTACAGTTGGAGATGACTTTTATACAGCTCTAGCAGCTGCTTTAACAGTAGAAGTTACTGCTTCTCAAACTGCACTTACTGCATTAGAAATGAACATTGAAACAGCTCAGAGTTCACTTGCAGATGTTCAAGCAATGGGTGGCGATGCTCTTACAGCTGATAACGCAGCTGCATTTGTAAGCGCTGTTACATTACTGAAAAATGAAGCTACTACGGCTGATTTAACAGCTAAAGCAGACTCTATTTTTGTTAAATCACAAGGCTATGTAACTGCTGCAAAAGCGTTAGTTACTCAAAGCTCTGATTACCAACAAGTTCTTGATTCTGCAACGTCGTTGCAAACAGATGCATCTGTTGCTGTAACTGACACCGCTGCATACGACGCGGCACTAGCTGCACTAGTAGCTGAAGCTGAAGCAGCGATTACAGAGTTTGATGTGGCTCTTGCTGCTGCAAAACTAGTTGCTGAAGACACTGCAGACGTTGCTGATGAGAAAAAATCAGTAGCAGACACAGCTGAAGCGGCTTCTACTAGCGCACTTGCTAACGCAGAAAATGCAATGGTAGATACTGCTGCAAACGCTGCTGAAGCAAAAGAGCTTGCAATGACTGCCGTTACTGCTGCGTCTGATTTTGCTGCTGCTGTTGATGCACTTGAAATTGCTATTGAGCAAGCACTTGTTGCTGCTAATGCCTACCTAGAACTTGAAGGCGAAGGCGCACAAGCAATGATTGATGCGCTTACAGCTATGCAAACAGCTGCTGTAGCTCAAGGTGAACTAGCTAGCGAGCAATTTGTAACAGCTTATAATCTACAGCTTGCTGCTGAAACTGCAGTTGCAAAACTTGAAGTACTAACTTCTGTTAAAGCTACATCAGAGTCTTTAGCGACAATGACTGTGCTTACTAACACTGGTGGTCAAGCGGTTATCGATGCAGCAGACGTTCTTGCCGACGTAATTGATGAATTAGCTGAAATGGGTAATAACTCAGGTACAGGTACTTCAACTCGTAATGCTGATTGGGATTATGCTTATAATTTAGATGATCTTACGCTAATGCTTAGCAATGCGACTACAGGTGAGATGATCAGCGCAGCTGCATCTTATCAAGACAATCAGCTTGTTGTTGCTTGGGGTGCTACGCTAGTAGGTGAAAATGACGCTTCAGTTAAGCTTGTAACTGCTGATACACAAACACAAGCACTTACAGATTGTGTTGAATTTGCCGCTGGTACAATTGATTCAACTCAAATTGATTCATGTTTAGTATTTACTTTTGATGGCGCAGTGACGGCTGAAAATGTAGATGACGCTGAAATTGTAATGACTGAGATGTCGAACCATGTTGAAATTGTTGATGGCGATTCAGGCTTTGATGGCGTGTTAAGCATTACAGCTGATGATGCAACAGATTCAGGTTCTATTACATTAGAAGGTGTTTCTGGTGATGTAGACTTTAAAGTAATGGCTACATTTATTGATAGTGATATGGAAGAGACAAGTGCTCTAGATATTACTGTAAATAATGCAATGGGTTACACGTTGTCTATTACTGGTAATGAAAGTGCAGGTTACACTGGTGACGTTATGGCTATGTACAATGAGATGATGATGTCTTTTGGTACTGCAGCTAAAACAACAAACGGTCTTTCAATTACTTACATTGATGGTGACGTAGTTGATTACGCTGATGTTGATTTAATTGATTCATCTAAGTAATATTTAAACTATAAAAGGGGAAAGCAGCGCTTTTCCCTTTTTTTATAGAAAGCGATTAAATTATGAAAAAAAAAATTCTCTTGTTAGGATTTTCAACAGCTTTTATTTCTCCTCTTGCTTCCGCAGATAACCAATTTCAAATTTTTACCCACTTTGACGCAGAAATTTATACAGAAGCACAACCAGTACAAGCTTTTGTAGATGATTTTGATGCTCCATTAAAATCGGGTGACAGTGCATTTACCTATAATATATTTGAAGTAGGTGTTGGCTACGGTAATTTTAAGGTAGGTTTACAAAGTCGTTACGACTATGTTCTTAACTTTGATCCTGATACAGCTAAATACACTCATACCGAAAAAAATGATTTAGAGTTTGAAGATAGATTTTATACATATTACCTTGATGCTAAACAAGCAACGTCTAACGGTGTATTTGTATCTTATGATTTTAAATTTTTAGATAAACATGCATTAACAATAACACCTAAACTTTCTGTTTTTGCCAGCTCGCACTATCAAGATGCCACTGTAAATGGTGAAATTTATAGTGATGAAGTTGAAGGCGCTGTAACGGTTGATTACAACTTTTCAAAAGACATATTATTTAAAAAGTTTTCACCTTCACAAAAACCTGAAGGGCTTGGCTATAGCCTAGATATTTTTGCTGATTGGCAAGTAAACGATGAGCTTCAGGTTGGCTTTAGCGTAAAAGATTTGCTTTATAAAACAGAGTATGAAGACAGTGGCTCCGTAAAAGGTCAAACTACTGAAATTCCATTTAGCGAAGATGACAACGGCGATATTATTACTCAGCCAACAGTTTCATTAAAAACATCTGCATTTGGAAATACGGTATCTCATGATTTAGAAATGGAAATGCGACTACAAGCATTTGCCGATTACAGAATAAACGACCGATTTTCGACTCAGTTAACTTTAAAACGTTACGACAAAGACACGTTCAGCCAATTAAAAGGCCGTATACACTTTTGGGATCATTGGAGAGTACAGGCAGGCTATGAGACAAAAAGTGAAGCATTTTTAGTTGGTATAGAAAACGAGTATTTTGGTCTTAATTTACAAACTGATAGCCTAGATTTAGATAAAGCCTATTATGCTAATGTGAATTGGTACGTGAACATTAAGTTTTAAGGAATGAAGATGTTAAAACAAATTATACCCTTAGGGGTAGCTATTGCATTGGTAGGTTGTGGTTCTTCATCAGACAGTGACAGTTCAGAGTCTGTTGCAGTGAGTGAGATTGCTACATCTTCTTCTGTGAGTTTTTATGTATCTAATTGGCAATCACCACAGGGCACGCTTAATGTTTTAGATAGCGACGGGGTGGTGCAAGAATCAATTGAAGTTGAAAACATCAATACTGCGAGTGTAAGTGTAACTCCACTTACTTTTAATAGTTTTGAGTTTATACCGAGTGATACTGCTCTACCTTGTCCTCGCTTTACAGGTTGTGGCAGAACAGTTCGTGGTGATGTAAATGACTTAAACGCAAACCGTTTAATAGACTACCAAGAATTGACAGCCGTTACTCTTAATTACAAAGCAGATGCATTTAGTGCACCAGGTGTAAATACGGTTTATTTATCGCCATTGAGTAAAGCAATTACAGATGAAGGCTTTAGTGCTACGCAAGCTAGTTTATCAGCCACGCCTTTTTATCATTTAACGCACAGCAATTTAAATGCAAGTGTTGAAGCAGAAATGGTTACTAATGCATTTACTTACGCAGCAATTTTAGCTGGTGTTGCTGATAGTACGTTTAGTGTTGAAAGTGCTTTTAATGCATTTACTAACTCAGAGACTGACCAACAGGCATGGGAAGATTATAGCGATTTAGCAGCGCAGTATGTTACAGATAACTTATTTAGCGACCAAGGTAATGGATTACTACCAAACGTTGCAGGTCAAGTTAAGCAAACGATCGCAAGTGTAACTACATTTATAAATTGGCAGGCTCGCTCAACAGAAGTTCAAAGCTTAGATTCTAGAGAGTTACTTGTTGATACACGAAATATTATAGGTGCTGCAAGACTTCAAGAAAAAAGCTATTCAGATGAATTAGACGTAAAATTTGCTGAGCTTGAAGATGCGTTTGATGAAGACACACAAAGAACCCTTGATGCACTTACTAATGCTTTAAACGAAGTTATTACAAATTATTCACCACTAGCTGATGGCTCTACACCATCAGGACAGTATAAACTTCGTGACTTAGATATTGATTACAGCCAATCACCTTATACTTGGGCTATAACTGGCACATATGATGAGTTACCTATAACAATTGATTTATCAATTCCAACATTTAGAGTAAGTGGTGTATTAGGTAATAAAATTGAAGGTATAATGAGCGCAACGATCACAAATGGTGCTACGGTATTAAGTGTTGATGTAAGTGAGTTGCTAATTCAGTTTGATGGCATAGATGCTCAAAGTGAATTAAATCCAGAAGCCGACACAGGTATTACACAGGTAACTACCAATGTAATTATCAATAAAGCCGCTGGTAAACTTGAAGGCGATTTATCACTAAACTTAAATCGTTTTGTTAATTCATTAGGTGAAGAGTCTACGACGTTATCTACTTTTGATTTTAATGGTGATTACGTAAGTGACATTCAAAACACTGCATTTCATATCACAGCAGTAGAGGCTTCGCCTTTTATTGGTGAAGACAACGATGATTTAGCATTTACTTTTGAATTAGATTTTCCGTTGAGTGGTGCAAGCGATTTTAAGTTTGCTTACGTGGGCGATGTTGAAAACTTATCAGAACTTACCTCTACAGATATATTTGTTAGCATAAAAAACCGTGCGTTAGATTTACGTATTCGTGATGTTAGTGGCAACATTAATCTAATAGCGAAAGGCGAAAATGGACGTTGGTTAGATGTAAAGCAAAAGGGCCGTAATTACAGTGGCGGTTTATATTTTGGTGATACTAAACTAGCTGATGTTACTGCAGTACGTGGTATTCCTGGTGTTTTATTTCCAAATGGTGAGTTTGAATCGTTATTTTAACCATTAGTTAAGTGGTTTTAGAAATATTCAAAATCCGATATTAGTTTTCTGGTATCGGATTTTTTAATGCTTGTTATATTAGTTAAATGCGCCTGAATCAAGGTAGCTGCCGATCCCGAGTGTAAACATCCATATCCCCCATAAACTATGCTCAATAACACACACGACGGTTGAGCGGCTTTGTGCATAGGTATAGGCAAACAGTAAGCCACCTAAAAATGCTAAACCTACTGCAATCCAATTTGCATACACAATATGCGCCAACGCAAATACACTTGCACTAACTACAATACGCACTGCTTTTTTGGGCATGATGCGTTTATAACGATGAAAAAAATACGTTCTGAATATTAACTCTTGAGGAATAACCGACAGTATTGGGTAGAGCAACAACAGTAAAAGCCAATCATTAAACGAGTTGCGGGGAAGGGTAAACCAGTTGCCCTGATGAATAATCCCGTAAAACATACCCGAGAACAGCGCACCTAAAAAAAAGAAGCTAAACACACGTTTTTTAACAGCAGAAAATTGCCCAAGGCTTGTAAGCCTAAAACGTTTAAAGTGGGGATCGCCCAGTAGCAACATACAACACACGCTCATTAAAATAATAAGCGCAGGAATAAGCCAGTTAGCTAAATGCTCGCGTAATCCAAAACCCAACAAGGGGAGTAATACAAAAATAAGGGTAAATTCAAACCAGCGATATTGATTGGCGTTCAAGGTCGTCTCAACTTGTTTTTTTAATAAGCTATCAAGCTAAGACGACATTTTTATGACGAGATTAGTAATCTACAAAGTGATCTATAAAATTATTTTGCAGGTTCTTCTTCACTAGGTAGGTATTTGTACAAGGCAATAATAGTGGCAAAAATACTCACAAAGGTAATACCCATTAAACCAAATACTTTAAAGTTGACCCAAAAGTCGAGCGAAAAGTTATACGCAATATAAATATTCAGCCCAGCGATACCAGCAGTAATAGCAACCCACATTAAGTTAAGCTTATCCCATAATGGCTCTGGAACAACAATAGCTTGTTTTGTATCGTTAGCGTTTTCGAGAATTGAACTAAGCGCTTTTTTAACTAGATTTTTTTTAAGTGCATAACGGCTAACAAGTAACGTTAAGCTTAAACCTGCGTATATGAGTGTTGCTTTCCATTTTATGTATTGCTCATCATGAAGTACCAGCGTTAACGTACCAAACACAGCAGCAATGCCAAAAAATATCCATTGACGAGTTGGCACAGAGCCATGTTTAAAGTAGCTATAAGCAACTTGAATGAGCGTAGTGGCCATTAATAAACCGGTAGCCCAGTAGATATCGACTAGCTTAAAAACTGCAAAAAACAGTATGAGTGGGATGTATTCAATTAATGCGTGCATAGCTTACCTAAATTATACAAAAAAGAGTCAAAGGCTTTTTACCACATAAAGCTTAGCAACTACAAGGTTGACTTGTTGCCCTGTAACCCTTAGCCTGCGTGGCTTTATTGCCAATTTGGTTTGGTATTTTTTATATCATCATATTCCCACGCTTAACCAACACTGATTTGGCGTGTATTTAGGAGCCTAAAATGAATAAAGCAGAACTCGTTGCTGCCATTGCACACAAAAGTGAATTAACAAAAAAAGATTCTCAAGCGGCGCTTTCAAGCTTGCAAAAAGTAATTACTAAATCGCTTTCTGAGGGTGATCAGGTTCAAATAAATGGCTTTGGTACGTTTGCACTAAGTTATTACCCAGCGCGTACTGGACGTAACCCGCAAACAGGTGCTGCAATTGAAATAGAAGGCGCTAATAAAGCGGTTTTTAAGCCTGCTAAAGCGTTAAAAGATCTACTTTAATTCTATTTAAGGTTTTAAACCCCGTATTGATAGATAAGTTACATGAGCGCGAAGTAAATTCGCACCTACGGGTATATGTTGTAGGTGAGGTTTTATACCTCGCGTTTGGTGGCTTTAAATTATATGAGCTGGAAATAAATTCGCACCTATGTAGATTATTCATAATCTCTAAATGATTTACATGGCATTATAAATCCCACTTACATTAAATCCTTTATTTTCAATTGCTTGTTATCGGCATGCATTATGCTGTTTAACTGTGTGTTTCGAACATATTTTTAAACAATACCAATCTGCTTATATATGGGGTCTATTGAGCGTTAAGAAAATCACGCTAGAACTAGGCAAAAATTTTTCGTATTTAGTTGTTCTAAATGAAAGGTTTTTAACGACGTTATAGTGCGATTTAATTCGTTAAATTGCTCAAAGATTTATGCAGGTTGGTATAATATAAGGAGATCTCAATGAGTACATTACAAACAAGCACACGTTTACAAGGCAAAAAAATTGCAATTTTAGCCACTGATGGATTTGAGCAAAGTGAGCTTTTATCTCCACGCAGCGCATTACTTGATGCTGGTGCAAACATCGAAATAGTATCAATTAAAGAAGGCCAAATTACGGGCTGGGATGAAGACAAGTGGGGCGATAAAGTAACAGTAGATAAACTAGTCACAAACGCAGACCCCGCCGATTACGACGCGCTTATGCTTCCTGGTGGTTTATTTAACCCAGACAGTTTACGTCAAGATAAAGATGCTAAAGCCTTTATTGATGGCTTTTTTGGCGCAGAAAAAAATAAACCCGTTGCTGCAATTTGCCATGCACCGTGGTTACTAGCTGAAATTAATAAACTGCGTGACCGTACCATTACCTCTTTTCCAAGTATTAAAAGCGATTTAATTAATGCAGGTGCCAATTGGGTTGACCAAGAAGTATGTGTAGATAAAGGCTTAGTAACGAGCCGAAGCCCAGCTGATTTAGAAGCATTTAATGCTAAATTTATTGAAGAGATTTTAGAGGGTAAACACCAAGCTCACTAATTTTCTTTTTAAAACGTTTGGATATTGATACAGCGTTTGATTTTAAAAACAAAAAAGGGCATTTTAAATGCCCTTTTTTAATGCGTATAAAACACGCCCTAGTTAGATTATAGCGATGTAGCTGCTTTCATATCGGCTACAAAAGCTTTTAGCTGCGCGGTCATTACAGGTAAATCATTAAGGTTAGCTTCAATAATTTTAACCACGGCAGAACCTGAAATAGCACCGGCTGCTCCTGCATTAAGAGCCGCTTTTACATCATCTGGCGTTGAAATACCAAACCCTAAAAGAGCAGGGGCTGCATGGTATTCTTTTAATTTAGTAACAATATTACCAGCAGGCATTTGTGCTTTAGTATCGGTACCGGTAACACCTGCGCGCGATAGTAAATACGTGTAACCACGACCGTAAGAGGCACATTGGCGAAGTGTGTCATCATCGGCATTAGGTGTTGCAATAAAAATTGGGTCTACACCGTTATCCATTGCTGACTTTCTAAACATTTTAGATTCATGTAAAGGCACATCAGCCACTAAAATTGAGTCTACGCCTACCGCTTTTGCATCTTTATAAAATGCTTCAATACCGCGTTTAAACACAAGGTTTGAATACAGTAATAAGCCAATAGGAATATCGGCATTATACTCACGTATTTCTTTAATAATATCAAAGCAATCTTGTGTGTTAATGTGCACATTGAGGGCACGAATATTAGCTTTTTGTATTACTGGTCCATCTGCAATTGGGTCCGAAAACGGAATACCAAGCTCAAGCGCATCAGCGCCGCCGTCAATTAGGCTTTTAATAATCGCAATACTTTGCTCTTTACCTGGGTCGCCAATCGTTACAAATGGTACAAACGCACCTTGTTTTTGCTCGTTAAGCGCTGCAAACATTTTGCCGTAACGATCCGTTTTTACTTGGCTCATAGCTGACCTCTTTCAGTTAGTACATTGTGAACGTGTGCTAAATCTTTATCGCCACGACCACTTAAATTAATAACTATAACACTCTCCTCAGTTAGCTCCTCTGCGTACTTAAGCGCATAAGCTAACGCATGGCTTGATTCAAGTGCCGGAATAATCCCTTCATTTTTAGCAAGCGATTGAAACGCATCAAGCGCTTCTGTATCGGTAATACCAACGTATTGAGCGCGACCAGTTTCGTGTAAAAATGCATGCTGAGGACCAACAGCTGGGTAATCAAGGCCCGCTGATACAGAGTAAGACTCTTCAATTTGGCCATCGTCATTTTGCATAATGTACGTATAAGTACCGTGTAATATGCCTTTTGTGCCTTTACAAATTGTTGCACCGTGCTCATTTGTATCAAGACCTTTACCAGCAGGCTCAACACCAATTAATTTAACGCCTGGCTCGTCAATAAAGTCAGTAAACATACCAATTGCGTTTGAACCACCACCAACACAGGCAATAACAGCGTCAGGTAAACGACCTTCTGCTTTAAGTACTTGTTGCTTAGCTTCTTCACCAATAATTTTTTGATACTCGCGTACAATTGTTGGGAATGGGTGAGGACCCGCAGCTGTACCTAGAAGGTAATGTGCGTCTTGGTAGTTTGCTGACCAGTCACGCAGCGCTTCATTTACTGCATCTTTTAATGTGCCAGAACCCGCTGTTACCGGAATAACCTCTGCGCCCATTAACTTCATTCTAAATACGTTTGGTTGCTGACGTTCAACGTCTTTTGCGCCCATATAAATACGACACTTTAAACCCAGTAATGCACATGCAAGCGCGGTTGCAACACCGTGTTGACCGGCACCGGTTTCAGCAATAACTTGTTTTTTACCCATGCGCTTAGTAAGTAACGCCTGACCAAGCACTTGGTTTGTTTTGTGCGCGCCGCCGTGTAGTAAGTCTTCACGCTTTAGATACAGTTTTACTTTTGGGTTTTTAACTAAATTGCGCGTTAAAGTAAGTGGGGTAGGACGACCCGCATACTCGTTTAATAATTTACTTAGCTCTGCCTGAAACTCAGGATCTTTTTGTGCTTTGTTAAATTCGTTTTCTAACTGCTTAAGCGCAGGGACAAGTAACTCGGGTACAAACATACCGCCAAACTCGCCAAAATAAGCTGGATTTTGCATTTTAACCTCAATAATTTCTGATGCTTGTGAAAGCATTATGTAATTTGTTAGGGCACTTTTTACCCGCAGATTCTTCAACGCCTGAGTTTAAATCAAGGCCTAAGGCACCTTTAAAAAGCGCATCTTTAATATTGTCTGGATTTAAGCCTCCAGCGAGCATAAATGGTGTAGTTGCGCCGCTAAGCACCGACCAATCAAATGCTTTACCTGTACCGCCAGCTTGAGTGTCGCTATGTGTATCGTAAAGATGACGATCAACCCCATTTACAGGCGTTGGCAATGCATCTTTTATTGCCTGTGCTTTCCAAATTTCGCAGCCGGTTGGTAACTGTGTACGCAAAGCGGCGATGTAATCGTCACTTTCTTGACCATGTAATTGAACTGCCGCCAATTTTAGCACACTTGCGTATTGAGCAACTTGCTCAATTGGAGCATCGACAAACACACCAACAAAGTTAAGTAGTGCGCTTTGGCTCAGCTCTATTGCACAATCTAAATCGACATAGCGAGGCGATTTAGGATGAAAAATTAAACCACCATAAACAGCACCGTTTTGATATGCCGCTTGTGCATCTTGGCTACGTGTTAAACCACATACTTTATTGTCACCTAAAATAACACGGCGACATGCTTGCTCTAAATCACGCTCGCCCATAAGTGAGCTGCCAATTAAAAAGCCATCGCATAGAGGAGCTAAACGTTTTACGTCTTGATGGGTGTAAATACCCGATTCCGAAATAACCACTTTATCAGCCGGAATAAGCTTTCGTAGTTTTTCAGTAGTGGCTAAGTCGGTGCTTAAATCGCGTAAATCGCGGTTATTAATACCAATAATTTGTGCATCAAGCGCAAGTGCACGGTGTACTTCTTCTTCATTACTTACTTCGGTTAATACCGACATATTAAGTGAATCGGCAACAGCGTGCAGTGCCTTATAGCTCTCGTCATCGAGTACCGAAAGCATCAGTAATATAGCGTCACCGCCATAAATACGCGCCATATATACTTGGTACTCATCTATAAAAAAGTCTTTACAGATAAGCGGTTGTTCTACTTGGCTGCGCACAAATTCAAGATAGTCAAAACTGCCTTGAAAATATTTAGCATCAGTTAACACA
This sequence comes from Pseudoalteromonas sp. NZS71_1, assembly GCF_015864305.1. Taxonomy (NCBI): domain Bacteria; kingdom Pseudomonadati; phylum Pseudomonadota; class Gammaproteobacteria; order Alteromonadales; family Pseudoalteromonadaceae; genus Pseudoalteromonas; species Pseudoalteromonas sp. NZS71_1. The sequence continues at coordinate 244,242 of NZ_JADYXM010000004.1, forward strand.
CTCATGCAGGTAGCATATTTTTTATAAACTGAAGTAATTTCAGTTAAATCAAAAGGCTCTCTAATTAACCCTTTTGAAGGCGATGCTTTTTTACACTCTAAAATAAACTGAGTGCCAGGTGCTGCAAGTGCTTTATAAAAACTACGGCTTGTAGGCACTGCAAGATGCTTAAAGCTTTCAAGCGGACGTGCAGCTTTTCTTTCAATTAGTTCTAATTTTTTATCAGCAACAATTTTGTCTAATACATTAGCCATTACTTACCTCAATAATTGCACTTAGTGTGTTCATGGCTTGCCCTGAACTTAATAATGTTTGTACTTGTTTTGCCCCTTCTTTTAACGTTTCTGCTTTACCTGTTAGGTATAAAAGGGCAGCGACGTTAACCACAATAGCAGCATTATGTGCATCTGTGCCTTTGCCTTGCAAGATGGCGAGGCTAGCATTTGCATTGTATTGTGGGCCTTCACCAGCGAGTTGTTCAAGTGAATAGTTTGCAAGGTCGAAGTCGATTGGGTTTAGTGTGTACTGCGTAATCTCGCCATTATTTAGCTCAACTACCGTTGTTGGGCCGTGTAGGGCTATTTCGTCAGTGCCCGAGCCGTGAACAATCATAGCGCGCTTTGTGCCAAGGGTTTTAAGTGTTTGTGCCATTGGCATACACAACGCTTCGTTATAGACGCCGAGTAATTGCACTTCAGGTGCTGCAGGGTTAGCAAGCGGACCTAAAATATTAAAAATAGTGCGTGTTTTAAGCGATGTTCGTACGCCCATCGCATGGCGTACGCCACTGTGATAGTGCGGTGCAAACAAAAAGGTAAAATTGGTTTGCTCAAGACATTTTGCTGCTTGCTCTGGGCTCATATCTATATTAATGCCCAGGGCTTTGAGTAAATCGGCTGAGCCTGAATTACTCGATACACTGCGATTACCATGTTTTACCATGTTAATACCAGCAGCAGCGGCAACAATTGCAGCCGTTGTACTTATATTAATTGTGTTTGAGCCATCGCCACCAGTGCCACAGCTATCGGCAAGTTGCGTACTGCTGGTAGTAAAAGCAACGGCGTTTTCGCGCATTGAGGCTGCAGCGCCTGCAATCTCGTCGCTTACTTCGCCTTTAATTTTAAGGCTTATAAGTAGGGCGGTTAGCTCAATTTCACTCATGTTACCTTGCATTATTTCATCAAAAAGCGCTTTGGCGTCTGCGTAGCTTAATGATTGCCCCGTAATTAGTTGCTCAATAGCGTGTTGAACATTTATGGGTTGTTCTGGTTGTGTACTCATAATGTCCTCTTTTATTTAGCGCGTGTTAAGTAAGCGACACTTTGCTGAAGTAGCATTGCGCCGTTTGGCGTTAGTATTGATTCTGGATGAAACTGGTAACCCAATGCGTTGTCATCATGATGATAAATAGCCATAGGGATATCTTCGTACTGGGCAATAACCTCAATATTATCAGGCACTTTTGTTGCCATTAATGAATGGTAACGTGCCACAGGCATTGTATTTCCCATACCATCAAATACAGGGTGCTCGCCTAAATTAATAATTGAAGACTTACCATGTACGGTTTCACCCGCGTGACCGATTACTCCACCGTAACTTTGTGTTAATGCTTGTTGGCCTAAACAAATGCCTAGCATTGGGAAGTGGCCTTTAGAGAGCTCAATAAGCTCCATTAAACAGCCAGCATCGCTTGGTGTTCCAGGGCCTGGCGAAAGTACTAATAGCACTTGGCCTTGCTCTTGGCGCATTTTGTTAAAAATAACCTCAGCGCTAATGTTGTTTCTGTAAACAACCAGTTCGCAGCCAAGCATCGTTAGCTCATCAACAAGGTTATATGTAAATGAGTCAAAGTTATCTAAAAAATAGATTTTAATAGGATTTACTTTGCTCATTTTATACCGCCTTATACGTAGATTTTATGGCGGTGATAACCGCTTGTGCTTTAGCGCGAGTTTCGTTTGCTTCTGAAATAGGATCTGAGTCAAACACCACACCGGCACCGGCTTGCACATACGCTTTATTATTTTTAACAAAAGCTGAGCGAATAACAATACAGCTATCCATTGCGCCATCACCGGTTAAGTAACCTACTGCGCCGCCATAGCTGCCACGGCGTTTACCTTCAGTTTGACGAACAAGCTCAGCAGCACGAACCTTTGGTGCACCAACAAGCGTGCCCATGTTCATACACGCTTGGTACGCATGCAGTGCATCAAGCTCGGGTTTTAGTGTGCCAACAACGCGTGACACTAAATGCATTACTTGTGAATAGCGGTCTACTTTTAATAGCTCTTTGGCAAAACGAGTACCTGCAACACTAATACGTGCTACGTCGTTACGGGCTAAATCGACAAGCATTAAATGCTCGGCGCGCTCTTTTTGATCGTTTCTAAGTTCAAGTTCAATGCGGCTGTCTAGGTCTGGGTTTATTTGCCCATTAGCAAATTTGCCACGTGGGCGAGTGCCAGCAATTGGGTATACTTCAACTTGCTGAGATTGCACTGTGTATTTAAGTGCTGATTCAGGCGATGCGCCAAATAAAGCAAAGTCTTCATCGCGCATATAAAACATATACGGACTTGGGTTTTGCTTTTTAAGCTGGCTATAAGCATGCAAAGCGTCAGGACAAGGTAGTGAAAATGTACGCGATGGCACTACCTGAAAAATATCACCGTCTACAATATTCTTTTTAAGCTTAACCACTTGCTCGCAGTAAGTGTCATCGTCAATATCAACGCTTACCTCACATTCGCCACTTTGCATATCCGCACTAAATTCTGAAGCGTTATCGCACAGCGTATTTAAGCGCTCTAGCTCTTTACCTACTTCAAAGCAGTTAGCGTGTACGTCTGGGCCGTTAAATACATTACCAATGAGTTCGGTTGTTTGTTTTTGATGATCAATAACAACTAAGGTTTCGGCTAAATAAAATACGTAATCTGGGCAGGTGTTTTCGCCATCAGGTACATCACTTAACTGCTCAAAGTTTGCTACCATATCGTAGGCAAATACACCGCCTAAAAATAACGAAAATGGATTGTTAGTTGTGCTTTTAATACTGTTAATACAAGTTCTCAGAGCGCTAAATGCGTTATCTGCAATTAGTTTACTCGCTTCGTCAGTATCGCCGCTAGTGTCTAAATAACACAGGGTAAGTGTTGCGCCGTCTAAAGTGGCATCACAGCTTTTAACATTTGCCTGCAAGTAGCTTAGAAGCTGTTGCCCATTATTAGATTGAGCAGTAATAGTAACTGTTTTACCTTGGCATACGATGCGCAGGGCACAGTCGACTAAAATTAAACTTTTAACACTGTCTTTAGAATCAATCTCAGCCGATTCAAGCAGTAGTGAGTTAGGCTTATCAAGTGCCGCGTATAATGCAAGAGGACTACTAATATAGTCGCGTACTTGCGTAATGCTTGTTACTTCGCCTGGTGTGGTAGTTATATGACTAAAAATCAAACCTCATTCCCTCAAAAAATTAAACCCCGCAATGCTTTAGCAATGCGGGGTTTGAATAACGATATCTAAATTACAAACAGATCATTACCGTCCCGCTATATCAGGCGCCACCACCAACGATGTGTAAGAGTAAGACCGTTATTCATGTTTTTCTGCCTCAAAATTTATTAAATATTTTTAACGTATACGTTTCGTAAAATTTAGTTATAAAAAAACCCGCATAGTTGCGGGTTTTGAATTTTTGTTAGACACGACAATTCATCACCCGATAATTACGAGTGCCACCACCAAATAGTGTTTAAGTTTGAATTGATCATTATTGTTAATTCTAATGTGTCTGAAAGTGGCTACAGTAAAACGTATCTTATGCTTTTGTGTCAAGTGTTTATTTAAAACAATTTAGTCAAAAAAGTTGTTATACTTACATAAACACCAGTAACCCTTAATTTTAAGCAGTTTTCTTTTGATAAAATATGATTTACATAGCCATACCACACATTCAGACGGGCGTTTAACGGTTGAAGAATTATTGCATCGCGCTGTTGATAAAAATATTGATGTGTTTGCTATTACCGATCATGACACTGTGGCGGCTATTAAGCCTGCGCAGCAACTTATTGAAGCAGAAAACTTACCGCTTTCATTAATAACGGGTACCGAAGTGTCTACTAAATGGGAAAGCTTCGAAATTCATATTGTAGGTTTAAATATTGATATTAATAATATTGACCTTACCTCTTTATTATCAGCTCAGCAGCAAAAGCGAGAAGAGCGTGCACTAGAGATTGGTGTTCGCCTTGCAAAAAATGGCTTTGATGGCATTTACGAGCAAGCTAAAGAGCTGGCAAAAGACGCGCAAATAACGCGTGCACATTTTGCACGCGCCCTTATTGAGCGCGGTGTTGCTAAAAATTTCCCGGGTGTTTTTAAAAAGTACTTAGGGCGTGGCAAAACAGGCTACGTACCAAGTTGCTGGTGCACCATGCAAACCGCTATTGAGGCCATACATGCCGCTGGTGGTGTTGCTGTACTTGCGCATCCAAGTAGCTATCAAATGTCAAACAAGTGGCTACGCAAATTATTAGTAGAATTTAAAAGTGTAGGAGGGGACGCAATGGAAGTTGCACAACCTCAACAGGCGCCAAGCGAACGTCAATTTTTAGGTGAACTCAGCCGTGAGTACGAACTACTTTGCTCTCAAGGGTCTGATTTTCATTTTCCGACAAGCTATTTAGAGCTTGGCAAAAATTTATACCTACCAAAAGACTGCCAAGGTGTTTGGCAAGCTTGGGAAGGAGAAGAAGGGGCATTAACATGAGTCAATTATTTCATATTCATCCTGATAACCCGCAACCGAGACTAATTAGTCAAGCCGTTGATATTATTAAACAAGGCGGCGTTGTTGTTTACCCTACAGATTCGGGCTACGCCATCGGTTGTAACATTGGTAATAAGCAAGCCAAAGAGCGCATAGAGCGTATTCGTGGTATTGAAAAAAACGATAATTTTACGCTAGTTTGTCGTGATTTATCGGAGTTATCTACTTATGCACGCGTAGATAACCAGCTATTTAGACTCATTAAAAATAATACGCCAGGGCCATATACCTTTATTTTTAAAGGCACAAAAGAAGTCCCTAAACGTTTATTAAACGACAAGAAAAAAACCATTGGCATGCGTGTAATTGAACACCCAATAGCCTGTGCGTTACTTGCCGAACTTGGTGAGCCGTTAATGTCGTGTTCTTTAATTTTACCAGGTGAGCAGTTTACAGAATCAGATCCTGATGAAATATTAGAGCGATTAGATAAACACGTTGATTTAATTATTCACGGTGGCCACTTAGCCGAGCAAGCAACCACGGTAATCGATTTGTCGGAAGATGAAATTAAGATTTTGCGTGTTGGCTGTGGTGATACAAGCCCGTTTGAGTAATAGCGAGTGAGCGAAAGCACTGCGAATACAAAAAATAGTGAAAAGCCAGTGCAGCAAAAGCTGCCACTGGCTTTTTTGCATGGTAAAGCGGTTGTAGACAAACCAGAAGATTTATACATTCCACCTGACGCGCTCGAAATAATATTAGAAACCTTTGAAGGCCCGCTCGATTTACTGCTCTATTTAATTAAAAAGCATAAGCTTGATGTGCTCGAACTTTCTATTTTTAGTATTACAGAGCAGTACGTAAGTTACGTTGAAATGATGACCGAGTTTCAACTCGAACTTGCTGGCGAATATTTAGTAATGGCTGCGTTACTTGCGCAAATTAAGTCGCGCTTATTACTCCCTGTACACGAAGAGCTTGAAGAGGAGGAGGAAGATCCTCGCGCAGAGCTTATTAAACGCCTGCAAGAGTATGAGCTGTTTAAACAAGCCGCCGAAAACCTCGACGATATTCCTCGTGTTGGTCGTGATATTTTTATAGCGCATGCCGCTATGCCAATAAGTGAAGATACAAGTCAAAATCTCCCCGATATTGAACTTAAAGACTTAATGCTGGCGCTGAGTGATGTAATGGCGCGTGCAAAAACCTTTGAGCATCATCAAATTACTGCTGAAGTACTCTCAACCCGAGAGAGAATGAGCCAAATATTACAGCAACTATCGCAAGCAAACTCGGCAGTGGTATTTAATGCGCTTTTTACCCCAAATGAAGGGCGAAGTGGTGTAGTGGTTAGTTTTATAGCTATGCTTGAGCTCATTAAAGAAGGGCTTGTTACCTGTTTGCAAGTGAGCCCTGAGAGCTTAATTTATGTCAGCTTAAGCGAACAATCCACCCTATAAAACTATCTGTTTAATCCTCAACTTCTAAAACTAACTTTAATTATCAAAGTTCTGTGCGTATACGCACGTAAAGTGTTTGTAAATGTTATTTTCATTTATGGCTGTGCACTATATTGTAACGTCATAGCATTATAGGAAGTTACACATGTTTAAAAATACACCTTCATCTTACGGACTTGTCGCTATTATTTTACATTGGCTCATGGCGCTGACTATTTTTGGCCTGTTTGGTTTAGGTTTATATATGGTTGAGCTTACTTATTACGATAGCTGGTATAAAGGTTCACTCGATTTACATAAGAGTATTGGTATTACGCTTGTGGCCGTATTTTTATTTAGAATTTTATGGCGTGCTTTATCTACACAACCTAAACCATTAGGTGAAAGTAAAGGCATGAACCAATTAGCGCATACGGCGCATATTGCTATGTATATTATTTTGGCTGTTATTGTTGTTGCAGGGTATTTAATATCAACCGCAGACGGGCGTCCAATAGAAGTATTTACTTTATTTAATGTATCAGCGCTTGATTTTGCCTTTGATGACCAAGCCGATATTGCAGGAAAAGTACATTATTACGGCGCGTGCACATTAATCGGGTTTGCAGTATTGCATGCACTAGGGGCGTTAAAACATCACTTTATCGATAAAGATAAAACCTTAATTAGAATGATCAAACCATCAAAGGATGATTAAAATGAAAAAATTATTAGTAAGCACAGCCGTTTCGGCTGCAATGATGTTATCGGCAACAGCCGCCAATGCAGCTGATTATGTAATTGATACGAAAGGCGGGCATGCGTCTGTTAACTTTAAAATTAAACACTTAGGCTACAGCTGGTTATATGGTCGTTTTAATACTTTTGACGGCACATTTAGTTACGATGCTAAAAACCCTGATGCGTCAAAAATTATGGTAAACATTGATACCACAAGCCTTGACTCTAACCATGCAGAGCGCGATAAGCATTTACATGGTAAAGATTTTTTAAATGTAGATAAATACCCAAAAGCGACATTTAAAAGCACGAGTATTAAATTTAATGAAGACGGCGAAGAGGCTGATGTAACCGGTGAGTTTACGCTGCACGGCGTAACAAACACTATTACTTTTGAAATAGATAAAGTGGGCGAAGGTAAAGATCCGTGGGGCGGCTACCGCGTAGGTTTTGAGGGCGAAACCAGCCTTAAACTTACCGATTACGGTATTGATTACAACTTAGGACCTGCATCTACCCATGTTGATATTATTTTATCAATAGAAGGCGTTCGTCAGTAATACCATTATTAAATATAAAAACGCCACTTACTGTGGCGTTTTTTTTGCTTAACAGAAACTCAGATTAAGCGACTTCGAATTTGCTTATTTTGCGCTATTAATACGTGACTGTAATAGCGGCCTTAAATGCTCGGGCAACCAGCGCATGAGTAAATCATTATAAGCCTGCATTTTTTTAATAACTTTAAGCTGCTCATTAAGAATAGCAATGTCTTTTGCGCCTTGCTCGTTTTTAGTACAACCAATAAAGCCATAACTGAGCGCTGGGGATTCGGTTAATGGACGCTGCGTTAAGTTCTCTTCAAAGTGCATTGATTTAGCTAAATAGTAATGCTCGCTTGGGTAACCCAGCAAAATATCAATTCGTTTCAGGTTAAGCATATATGTGAGGCTCGCTAGGCTATCGCGAGTGGGTCTAATTACTAAATCTATATTAGGCGTACTGTTTATCAATGTATCTATCTCTTGGCCATAAGAGCGGCTCATAGAGATCCCAAGAGTTAGTTTTTTATCTTGTATTAAATCTAATAGTGATACTTCTTTTGATTCCGCTATATTTAGCGCTTTGGCGAGTCTTTTGTGCATTGCTATTGAAGGCGAGAGGCCCGTTGTTGAGCTCTCCTCTGTAAAATAAATATGCTCTTTTCTGTAATCATTTTTATAAAGCGATAACGCACAAACATTATTTGAAGTATTAGATAGCTCTTGGATTACTTTACCTGAGGGGATAAGCATGCGGTTAAAGGTAATATTAGGAAGTTGTTTTTCAAGTAATGAAATTATGCTTTCGTCACGGCCTTGGTGTTGATATTGACCATTTAAAATATAATAGGGTGCAAAGTCGTGCGCTAGCCAGTTTATGGTTCTAGCATTGCCTATTGAGGTCAGACCGAAAAAAAGTAAGAAAGTTAAAAATATACGGAGCATTACAACAGCTGCCAGTAATTATTATTGTAAAACTATTGTAACCAATAAAGAGCTAAAAAGTAAAATGCCAGCAACGAGGCTGGCATAATATCTTATCAATAATTGCAATAATAAAAGGGCAATTAAAGTTATGTGTTGCTTAGTTAGCTTTTAGCCACTTAACAAACTGGCGTGCATCACTCGCTTTTTGAAACAATGCATTTTTTAAACCTTGTGTATCACTAAAGATTACACGATGTTTGTTTACTGAAATTGATTGCACTGGATGTGCGATTTGGATCATAGACCCATTATATTTATAAGACATAATAAAACTCACTTTATTCTTGTTATTTATTCTGCGCTATATTTTTATAGCAAATTGCAGTTAATAAATTAACGATGTTGTGTTTAGCTTCATTACAGTGTTGACGATCTTTATGACACTTTTGCGATGATAGTAAAAAATCATCTCGGTATTATTCAAGGGGTTCTCGCCGTACAATAACTTAGCTTTCAAATATACGTTTTGCGGGGCTTACTGGATCAGGGTAAATGGTTAACCGCGGCGGTTTCTTTAAACCAGAGAGGGAAGGTAACTTATATATAAATTGTGTGCAAGCTATTTTTGTAAAAATATTTATAATAAATCTTATCAACTGCTTACAAAGCCCATTTTTAGTTACCAAAGGATAAGTATGAATTACCTAATAGTGAGTGATATTTATGGTTTAACCCCTGCTTTAAGGAGGTTATCACACGCAATTAGTTCAAATTTAGTGATTGTTGACCCTTACAATAACAAGTTTCAAGCTATTGAAAGTGAACAAGATAGTTACAACAATTTTATACAGCAGTGTGGCCATGATAAATACACCGACAAAGTTCAAAAATGCTTTGAGAGTTTAAAATTGCCAACGACGTGTATTGCTTTTAGTGCAGGGGCAAGTGCAGCATGGCGGGCACAGTTATTAACAGGCAATACACACCTTAAAAAGTTAATTGGCTTTTATCCGTCGCAAATTAGACATAATTTAAATTTAAGTGCAAAAGTATCCTGTGAGTTCATATTTCCAGCAAGTGAGAGTCACTTTAATGTTGATGAAGTTATTAAAGCTTTAAGCACCAAAGCGGATGTTAAGTGCTATAAAACCAATTTTTTGCATGGTTTTATGAACGAGTACTCAACCAATTTTAATGCGCACGGGCTTGTTGAATATAGTAACTATATAAAACAGATATATAAAACAGAGCAGCCGTTAAAGCGTGTTTAGCTGCTCTTTACTAATATCAGGAAAATCGGTGCGGGTATTATATTTTGCATACAGCGTTGTAAAAACGCTACTACCGGATAGCTTATCTAACTCTTTTATAAAGGTTTTCGCACTAGATCGAGCGGGTCTACAGCATACTTGATACTGTTTTATTATACCCGCGACAGATAAACCTTGTTTTTGTAGCTCCAAATCGGCCTGTGCAAAAAAAGCCGCACCCGTCCAATAAACACGTTGCTGGGCTCGTTGTTTCCACATATCGGCAGAGAGCTCATTAAGTGGCTGTGTTTTAGTTTTAGTTTGCAGGCGGGCACGATCAAATCCAGCATTTAAACGTTGTACAAATTGCGGCTGGGTAATTATACCGCTGTCACGCATTATTACGTTTTGCATATAACTGGCAAAACCCTCGCTTAGCCAAAAACCGGAGTAGGGAAGTAGCGGCAAATATAAATGCGAAAGTTCATGGTATAGCGTCCAATCTTTAGTGAATGCATTTAAACTGGCATAGCGATCTATATGTAGTTCAAGCCCATCGGGGTTATTACGCTTAACTGTAGCCCAAGGTACAGGCTCAAAAGCAAAGTATTGCGGTTTTAAATAAATAGGCAATGTGGTTTGTTTTAAAGGTCCCAGTGTATTTTGTGTTTTTTCAACACTTTGATTAACCCATGTAGACACCGTATTTTGAGCATTACTTGAGAGCGAGCTAAGGTTATGTATGACTACTTCAACGGCTAATACGTTAAAAGAGCTGATTGATAGTAGCAGTACAAAAAAGAATTTCATTAAAATGCTCCACTGTAATTTAATAATTGGTACGAAAATCTTAATATACAAGACCAACTAAATGGATAAATAATCACGCCTAATTCTTTATTTTTTAAAATGATAGTAACTATAAAAGTACAAATACAGACACTCCTAGCTAAGCATGGTTTAATCAATTAATCGTTATTTTAAGTTAGGTTTAGCCATGACGTATCAGCATATTCAAGTTCCTGAGTACGGACAAAATATCACTATTGATGCACAAGGACACTGGCAAATACCGTTAGAACCTATCATTGCTTTTATTGATGGCGATGGCGTGGGTCTAGATGTTATGCCGGTAATGCGCCATGTTGTTGATAGTGCAATTGAGCATTGTTATAAAAGCGCACGGAAAATTCATTGGATGCAGGTTTATAATGGCGAGCAGGCCGCAAAACTGTATGACGGTGATTGGTTTCCACAAGAAACAATTAACGCGGTACGTGCCTGTAAAATTGCCATAAAAGGGCCGTTAACCACACCACTAGGTGGTGGTTTTCGATCTCTTAATGTCGCACTCAGGCAAGAAATGGATTTGTTTGTAAATATGCGCACTATAAAAGGTTTTAGTGCACTCCCTTCTCCTTTAAAAAACCCTTTTTTAACAAACATAACAGTGCTTCGTGATAGTAGCGAAGACGTGTACTCAGGTATTGAGTGGCAAGCAGGCAGTGTAGAAAGCGAAAAAATGCTCGATTTTTTATGTGAGGAAATGGGCGTAACCCGCCTAAGGTTTTCACAAGAGTGCGGAATTGGTATTAAAAATATATCTAAAGAAGGCTCTGAGCGACTAATGCGCTTTGCAATTAACTATGCACTTAAAAACGATAGTGAATCATTAACGCTAGTACACAAAGGTAATGTACTTAAATTTACCGATGGTGCATTTAAGCGTTGGGGGTTTGCACTTGCACAAAACGAGTTTAATGCCACTGCACATGAAAATGGGCGTTGGTTGCAAATAGAGCGAGCACACCAAGCGCCCTTAATTATTAAAGAAGTCATAGCTGACAACATGCTGCAACAATGTTTAATGCATCCAGAGCAATTTGATGTAGTGGTGACTACTAACCAAAATGGTGACTTTTTAGCGGATATGCTCAGTGCACAAGTTGGTGGTGTTGGCATAATGCCTGCTGCAAATTTAAATAACGATGTCGCATTTTTTGAGCCTACACACGGCACGTTTGAACGTATAGCAGGGCAAAATAAAGCAAACCCAAGTAGCAGTATTTTAAGTGCGGTATTAATGCTTAAATTTATGGGATGGGACGAGGCCGCATTACTCATAGAAAATGCGTTAGAGCAAACATTTAAAAGCGGTGAAGTAACCTTTGATTTAGCGCAAGAGCAGAGCGATAACTCAAGTATTCATAACTCGACAACCTTAACTTGTACTGGCTTTGCAAAGAAGGTTATCGAGCACTTTTAAATACATTCATTATTAAGCTGCTGAGGCAGTTTTTACTCTGTGCATACAAGGGCGGTTGGTTAACTGCGCTGCACGATGGTAAATCTCATGTGCTTGGGGTTCATCGCACTGTGTACCACTAAGCGTATCCATTAACGCAACAACAATAATTGCAGGAACTTGGCAGCAATATTCGTCTAAAACGGCTTCCGTAGTTTGTGCATCAACATGGCAAAGTGGATGATTTTTAAGTTGGTATGCATTTAATAATGTATCAACTTCTAATACATCATCTGGTTGATGTTTTGTTTTACGGCATTTACAACCAAACTCATCAACTAAAGTAGCTAACGCTTGGTAAGTTTCAGTGGTGTTAGCTTTAGTGCATAACTGCTCTTCGATGAACTGATGTAAGTTAGCATCGATGAATAATCCGTCTTGGCGTGTGAAAGAAGCTGTTGTCATAATAATTACTCTTAGTTTGTTGGCTTAACTTCACTCTAGCGCTAAGTGTATTATTAATAAAATTGTTGTTTTCAATAACTGATATTGATTTTATCAATAGTAAGTTTAAAAACTAAATAAAAAATAGAAAACATATCTAAATAATACTAATTAATTTGGTGCAATGCGGTGAAAGTGTGCACAAAACTGGAACAAGGGGAGGAGTTAAGGAATAAAGAAGGAATTTTAGTTAATTGTTTTTATTGAATTTTAATTATTTTATGAAGTTGGTACTAAGCTTGCTAATAATACGCTGTAGGTAGATTCCTATATCGACGATTTCCAAAAGCGCCACGGTATTTTCCCAAAGTTGAATACCGTGGCGCTTTTTTATTTTTCGCGTGTATTTTATTTAGCCGTCACAATAGCAATAACAATAGTAATGTTAAATTTTAATAAAGTAGGGAATAGCCACTAAAATAGCGCCTACAATCAGCAGCATACTAACACTGGTCATAAAGTACGGAAAAACCAATAACGACAAACCAATACAAAGTGGCACTACGGCTTTTTTTCTTCGCCCGTAAGTAAGGTAGCCAATACCTATGCCGCCAAACAAAACACTCCACGCAATTATTGATGCACTATCCATTTTTTCTCCATTTGAAGTTATTGTATAAAACTGAGCTTGTTCGAAACTTATAACTCAACATATCTGTATTTAATTTATCTATCTGCAATCGTTTTAGCAAACGCTAATAACTCACGTCTTAACCATTGGTGTGCAGGGGCATGGTGCAGCAGTGGGCTCCATATCATTTTTACTTCAATAGGCACTATTTGAAATGGTACAGGGCTGATTACTAAATCAGTATGAGAGGTTAACAATTTAGCCTGCCTTCGCGGTAGGGTGGCAATAAGTTGCTCTGATTGGCAAAGCAGGCTTGCGACCATGTAGTGGCGAGTAAAAACACGTATTTTACGGGTTTGCTCTAGTTGCCAAAGCGCTTCGTCTACCCAGCCTAATTTTTGCTTTCCCGATTTATTAGTAACAGCGGCCTCCGGCCCCCAACCTGCACGGTTTACCCAAATATGTTCTTTTTGTAAGTAGTCGTCTAACCCTGAATGTTGTAAAAATGTATTTTTAGGATGCGTTAAACAACAGTAGTTATCGCGCCAAACACTGGCCTGATGAAACGAGCGAGGGAGACCGTTAAAGCGGTTTATAGCTAAATCAATAGTGCCTTTTTCCATATCTTGTAGGTTTACGTCGCTTGGGCTCAATACATCAAAATTAATACCGGGGTTTTTACTAAGCTGCGCCGTTATAAAAGGGGCTATTAAGGTCGACTCTATATAGTCGTTTGCCATTATTCTAAACGTAACTTCAGCGGTTGTAGGGTTAAACTGCTCACTAGGCTGCGTAATAGCTTCAGCCATTTTTAATAGGGCCTCAACTTCAGGCTTTAATGCAAGTGCCTTTGCCGTTGGCGTCATAGAGCCTGCGGCACGCACAAGTAGCGGATCGTCAAATAAATCGCGCAAACGTTTTAGCGCATTACTCATAGCCGGTTGCGTAAGAGCAAGTTTATTTGCAGCTTTTGACACACTTTTTTCATCTATTAACACATTTAAATAAACGAGAAGGTTAAGATCGACATTTCTTATATTCATATGGGCGTGTTGGCCTTTCAGGGTTGAAATTTGTTCAATCTAGGGGCGATTTAATCGCGGCGCGAGGTTTGCCACCTAGTGGGCTAAGTAAAAATCGAGCAACAAAGAGTTAATTGTCCCTAGAAAGAACCCTATGGGCAGTGTGTATTTGGCCTTTATACAGCGTTAAAGTACATTTATGGGGAGTCACAACACTACATGTACTTTGCCTTGCTTAAAAACCAAATACACGGCTGCAAAATTAACCTCGAAAGGTCAATACGCCCAATAAATTCTATTTATATGCTTTATTAATTATCTAAATTAAAGCCTGCTTGCTAAGGTGTAAACCATTAATAAAAAATAACCGCCATAACTGGCATCAATATAAGTGCTGTATTTATGCAAAATAAGCTAACAAATCAATCTAATAATGCGCTACAACACGTTGTAGCCAGTAAGCTTGCACGATCTGTTTTTGCTGGATTTGAGGCGATGTTTTCGCAATTTTTAAATATTACACTGGGTGCACAAAGCCGTTTTGAACAACGACAGTATCACAGTGTACAAAGTGCTATGCGTGAACGTTTACAGGTGTATGAGCGCGAAGTTAAAAACGTGAGTGAAGCCGTCAGAGTTATTGCTTATGCTGAACTTACTTGCCCGCAAACGTGGCAGTTAGCTAAAAATATTTACGGCGATATGGTAGAAAATCACGAAAATAAACCTATTGCGCATACCTTTTTTAACTCAACGTTTGGCGCAATTTGGGACGATAAAAAAATTCGTACTGTGCATTTGTTTGTATTAAAAGCAAAGTATCGTAGTGAGCCGCGCTCTTATGAAAGCTTAGTGAGCAGGGTATCGCTACATAATGGGTTTAATAACGCCGTTAAAACGCTTATCACTAATCAAGTATTTAGAGTGCCGTTTAGTCATTTAGAACGCGATGTAGCCACATTACAAAGTACGTTAATGCAAGGCGCTAAGCAGCAATGCAAACAGGTGTACGAACTTATAAATTTAAACGATGGGTATATTGAATACGCCAACTCATTATTTTTTAGAAACAAAGCCTGTTATTTAATTGGGCGCTGCATTGCTAAAAATGGCGACAATATGCCTTTTGCTATCGCTATTTTAAATACCGATGAGGGATTAAAGCTTGATGCTGTAATGATGGGCGCCGATCAATTAAGTTTATTATTTGGTTTTGCACGCACCTATTTTATGGTTGATACCGATAAGCCCGCTCGTTATGTAGATTACTTAAGTGTGTTAATGCCACATAAACAACGCTTTGAGTTATTTAACGCCATTGGTTTTATAAAGCACGCCAAAACTGAGTTTTATCGGCACAAGGTTGATACGACTAAAAATAGCCCAGCCAACTTCAAGTATGTTACAGCACCAGGGACGCCGGGTATGGTAATGCTGGTAT
This sequence comes from Pseudoalteromonas sp. NZS71_1, assembly GCF_015864305.1. NCBI lineage: Bacteria > Pseudomonadati > Pseudomonadota > Gammaproteobacteria > Alteromonadales > Pseudoalteromonadaceae > Pseudoalteromonas > Pseudoalteromonas sp. NZS71_1. The sequence continues at coordinate 259,713 of NZ_JADYXM010000004.1, forward strand.
TTACTATTGAAGGGCTAGATTACGTTTATAAAGTAATTAAAGACAAATTTAGTGCGCCAAAAACAGCCACCAAAGCACAAGTGAAAGAAAAGTATAACTTTGTAAAACAAGCCGATAGGGTTGGTCGTTTGGTAGACACACACGAATTTAGATATTTAGCGTTTGATTTAAGCCGTTTTAGCGACGAGCTGCTTGAGCAGATGAAAAGCCAAATTGGTAGCAGCATGGTTATATCTGGCAAGGCACTTATTTTAAAGCACGTTTATGTTGAGCGTAAAATGACCCCGCTTAATTTATATATTACCCAATGCGATAACAAAACCTTAGAGAGAGTTATGCATGATTACGGTAAAGCAATTAAAGAATTAGCCGGTGCTAATATATTTCCGGGCGACATGCTAATGAAAAACTTTGGCGTAACGCGATGGGGGCGAGTTGTGTTTTACGACTTTGACGAAATTTGCCCACTAACCGATTGCAACTTTAGAGAGGTGCCACAAACCCAAAATGCACTTGAAGAGCTAAGTAGTAACTCGTATTTTGATATAGCTGAAAACGATATATTTCCGAGCCAATTTAATGTGTTTTTTAGCGCCAACGAGATTGCGTTTAATTATTTTAATAATGAGCACAGTAACTTGTTTTTAGCGACGTTTTGGCAAGGTTGTCAGCAACAAGTACACAATGGTTTTCTACCCGATGTTTATCCTTACAAACAAAGTTGGCGCTTTTGAGGTTGTTTGAATCTGTGTTCATCCCCATCTATATGTTATTACAGTTTTTAAACTTGGAGCAACAATGAAATATATTTCTCATGAAGATGGTAATCTTGCATTTAGTGAAACCGAAAAACCGGTTTTAAAGAGCCATGAAGTACTTGTTAAAGTTGCAGCAATAGGTGTAAACCGTGCAGACAGTATGCAGCGCCAAGGTAAATACCCGGCCCCTGCGGGAGATAGTCCTATTTTAGGTTTAGAATGTGCCGGTGTTGTTACCGATATTGGTGGTAAAGTTGATAGAGTTTGGCTTAACAAACGTGTTTTTGCTTTGTGTTCTGGTGGCGCTTACAGTGAATATGTAGCCGTTGATGCAAAGCAGCTTATGGAATTACCCGATGATGTAACAATGGCTGAAGGCGCAGCAATAAGCGAAGTGTACCTAACAGCATTTGGCGCGTTATTTGAGCTTGGTAAATTGCAAAAAGGGCAAACAGCGCTTATTCATGCAGGTGCTAGTGGTGTGGGCGGTGCAGCAATTCAAATGGCTAAAAGCGCAGGTGCTACCGTAGTTATTACTGCCGGTACGGATGACAAATGCCAACACGCAAAAGAACTCGGTGCCGATCATGCAATTAACTACAAAACTACCGACTTTGTAGAATATATGAAAGCAAATGAGTTAACAGCAAATGCAATTGTAGATCCTGTTTCGGGGAGTTACTTAAATAAAAATGCCGCTATTGCAGCGATGGATTGCCAAATTGTAATGCTTGCATTTTTAGATGGACGTTTTGCAGAAGTTGATTTTGCCGCGCTTTTACGCAAACGTATTTCGTTTCATGCCTCAACGCTTAGAAATCGTAGTATTGAGTTTAAACGCCAGGTGCGCGACGACTTTGTAGCGCGTTTTTACAATGATATTGCCACTAAAAAGTACGACTTTAACCTGTACAAAACATTGCCTTGGAGCGACGCAAACGAAGCTCATGCTATTTTAGAGCGTAATGAAAATGCTGGTAAAGTTGTTTTACTTGTAGAGTAACTCTTTAATTTTAGGGTTTAGCCCATATACTAAGCCCTATAAAAAACACTTAAGGTTTAATAATGAATCCAATACTAGCAATACTTAAAGAGCACAATGTAAGCGACGAAAAAGTAAAAGCATTGTTTGAAGCGTTTACTCAAAACCCAATGATGGCAATGGCGCTTGTTCAAGAGCTTGGTATTCCGCCAGAAAAACTACAGCAACTAATGGCAGTCGTAATGACTCAACCGCACCTTATTAAAGAAGCGACTGACGAACTTGGTTTAGATTTTGAAAAAGTAAAAGAAGCGAAAGAAAAACTAAATCAATAATTTTTTATGTGATAAAACATAAAACAATAAAAAAGCATAAGTATTTACTTATGCTTTTTTATTTGGCTTATTCTTTTATGACTACTCTTTTGGAAGTAGTACTGTGTCGATAACATGAATTACGCCGTTGCTTGCTTTTACATCAGCTTTTACAACTTTAGCGTCATTTATCATTACGCCCATGCTGTCGGCTTTAACCATAACTGATTGGCCTTGTAGTGTTTTCGCACTGTCTACATTCATTACATCGGCTGCCATCACTTTTCCAGACACTACGTGATAAGTTAATACCGCCGTTAGCTTGTCTTTGTTTTCAGGCTTGAGTAGCATTTCTACAGTGCCTTCAGGTAATTTAGAAAATGCAGCATCTGTTGGTGCAAAAATAGTAAACGGTCCTTTACCTTGCAGCGTTTCAACTAAACCTGCGGCTTTAACAGCAGCAACAAGAGTAGTGAACGAACCATTTTCAACGGCTACTTCAACAACGTCTTTTTTCATACCATGATGATCAGCATAAGCCATTGTAGTAAATCCAAGGCTTGCAGTTGTAAACAATAATGCAGTAGTAATTTTCTTAAACATTTTATTTTCCTTTAAGTTAATACCCGTTGGTTTCGTTAAATGTTACGACGCTCTAAATTTAATCGATCAATTAAAATTAGTAGTCAACATGTTTTGTTACATCATTGATTGAACTGCAGCTAATTAGCAAAGTCATATAAATAGTTACTCAATTAAAGACTTGTTCAATTGAAGGGAATAGGCATGAAATTAGTTTATAAGTTTTGGAAAAATAACCGCTCTCTTATCGTATTTATTGCACTGATGAGCGTATTTAGAAGCGCTGTTGCCGATTGGTACGAAGTGCCAACAGGCTCAATGAAACCGACCATTCAAGAAGGTGACAGAATACTTACCGATAAAATGGCCTACGATATTCGCGTCCCATTTACGCACATAAAATTACTTAAATTAGCGGATCCACAAGCTGGTGATATTATTGTTTTTGACTCACAAGCTGCCGATAACCGTTTAATTAAACGTGTAATTGGTGTGCCAGGAGACACCGTTGCGCTTGAAAATAATGAGCTCATTATTAATGGTAAAAAACTTAATTATGCAGATCAGCGAAGCAACATAGACTCGCTTGATAAAATTGAAGATTTAAACGGATTAGAGCATTCGATAAGAGTGGCAAATATTCCTTCACGTTTATCGGGGTTTGATGCAATTACAATTCCTGATGATTATTACTTAGCAATGGGCGATAACCGCGACAATAGCGCTGACTCGCGTGTAATAGGTTTAATTCCGCGTAACGAGTTATTAGGAAAAGCAGAGCGCGTTATAGTGTCACTTGATTACGATAATTATTACCTACCAAGAAAAGATCGCGTATTGAAAAAGCTGAATTAATTAGTAGTAATTAATTTTGTATAGCGCCCAATCAAATTTTATGAGCACACATTTGGCTATTTTATAAATAAAATAAACTGCCTATTTAGGCAGTTTACTTATATAGTTTTTTACAAGCTTGGTAAGGTGGCTACGCTCTTGTTCGGTATTTAATACCTTACAAAAATCGCCACTTACTGCCGCGCCACAAGCACCTGCTTCAAACCATTGTGATAAATTATCTAAATTCACACCACCAACAGGTATTAATTGTGCTTCTGAAAATGGACCTGTTAATGCTTTAAAGTAACCAACGCCCATACTGCCCGCAGGAAATACCTTAATAATATCTGCCTTATATTCAATTGCATTTGCTACATCGGTAGGTGTTAGCGCGCCCATTAATACTGGTAACCCGTGCTGGTGGGCAAGTTCGACAACCGATTTGTTGGTATTTGGCGTTACAATAAACTGCGCGCCTGCATCAATTGCTTGCTGAGCAAGGGTGGTGTTAATTATTGTGCCTGCACCAATAAGTGCGTTTTTATGAGCTGCACGAGCTTTTGCTATTTCTTGCTCAAAGCCCGGTGTATTTGACGTGATCTCGAGTGCGTTTATGCCCGCATTACTAGGGCCTGTTGACCTTTCAGGATTAAAATTTGTTCAATCTAGGGGTTATTTAATCGCGGCGCGAGGTTTGTAACCTAGTGGGCTAAGTAAAAACCGAGCAACAAAGAGTAAATTGCCCCTAGACAGAACCCTTCGGGCAGCGCATGTTTGGCATTTATGCTGCGTTATCGCCTATTTATGGGGAATAACCACACTACATAGGCTCTGCCTTGCCTAAATACCAAACAGTCTGCTGCAAATTTAACCTCGAAAGATAAACAGGCCCGAAACAATCAATTAATGGTGCTACATCACCTTGTTGCTTTAAGCGCAGTATGGCGACTAATTTGTGTTGTTTTATTTGGCTACTTACTTTTATTCTGTTGGCATCTAAAATTTGGGTCATAATTACAATTCACTTTATTTAATACAGAGGCATTCGTATTGAATATACGACTAAACATTGCTTTTGCCCATAAAAAAACCGCTGATGTATCAGCGGTTTTTATTGTATGAGTAATATTACATTACGCGCATACCAGGCTCTGAGCCGTCATCTGGGTTAAGAATATAAATTTCTTTTCCGCCAGGACCTGCTGCTAATACCATGCCCTCAGACATACCAAAGCGCATTTTACGAGGCTTAAGGTTAGCGACCATAACGGTTAGTTTGCCTTCAAGATCCTCTGGTGCGTAAGCTGATTTAATACCTGCAAACACTTGGCGAGTTTCTCCGCCTAAATCAAGTGTTAGCTTAAGTAGTTTATCAGCGCCTTCTACGTGCTCTGCTTTAGCTATTTTAGCTACGCGCAAGTCTACTTTTGCAAAGTCATCAAATTCTATCTCGTCGCTAATAGGCTCTTTTGCTAGTGGGCTGTTAGGGTCAATAGTTACTTTTGGCGCTAAGCTTTCTTTAGATTCTTCAACCATTTTATTTACTTTATCCATTTCAACACGTTGCATTAACGGTTTAAATTTATTGATAGGGTGGCTTACGAGTGCATTTTGAACGCCGTCCCATGCAAGGTCGTCATTTAAAAATGCTTGTACGTTGTCGGCCATTTCTGGTAGCACTGGTTTTAAGTAAGTAATTAAAACGCGGAACAAGTTAAGACCAAGAGAACACACTTCGTGTGCTTCTTGTTGCTTAGTTTCGTCTTTAATTAATACCCAAGGTGCTGCGCCATCAATAAATTGGTTTGCTTTGTCGGCAAGCGCCATTATTTCGCGAATTGCGCGGCTGTAATCACGGTTCTCATAGTGTGTTGTAATGCTAGGTGCAGCCGCTTGAAACTCTGCTAACAGCTCTGGTTGCATAATAGTGCTGCTTAGCTTGCCATCAAACTTTTTAGTAATAAAGCCAGCACAACGGCTCGCTATGTTTACTACTTTACCTACTAGGTCCGAATTTACGCGTTGTGCAAAGTCTTCTAGGTTTAAATCAAGATCAACAATACCGCTGCTTAATTTTGCTGCGTAGTAGTAACGTAAGTACTCTGGGTTTAAGTTATCTAAATAAGTACGCGCTTTAATAAACGTACCCTTTGATTTAGACATTTTTTCGCCATTTACAGTAACAAAACCATGAGCGAATACGTTAGTTGGCTTTCTAAAATTAGCGCCTTCTAGCATTGCTGGCCAAAATAAGCTGTGGAAGTAGATAATGTCTTTACCAATAAAGTGATAAAGCTCAGCGTCTGAACCTTCAGCCCAAAACTCATCAAAGTTGATGCCTTTTTTGTCACATAGGTTTTTAAAGCTCGCCATGTAACCAATAGGTGCATCTAACCAAACGTAAAAATATTTTCCCGGTGCATTTGGAATTTCAAAACCAAAGTAAGGCGCATCACGGCTAATATCCCACTGTTGCAGGCCATCGGTAAACCATTCGTCTAGCTTGTTAGCCATTTCTTGTTGAATAGTGCCCGAGTGTAACCACTCTTTTAGCATGCCTTCAAATGCTGGCAGGTCAAAAAAGTAATGTTCAGAATCTTTAAGTACAGGCTCTGCACCTGACATTACAGAACGCGGATTAATGAGTTCGGTAGGGCTGTATGTAGCACCACACGAATCACAACTGTCGCCGTTTTGGTTTTCAGATTTACACGTTGGGCAAGTACCAGTTACAAAACGATCGGGTAAGAAAATACCTTTTTCTGGATCGAATAATTGCGAAATAGTGTGCTTTTTAATATGACCGGCATCGTTTAGGCGGTTATAAATAAGTTCGCTTAATTCTTTGTTTTCTTGGCTATGCGTGCTGTGGTAGTTATCAAATTTGATATTAAAGTCAGCGAAGTCGCGTTGGCGCTCTATGCTCACTTGTTTTACCATTTCTTCAGGCGTGATCCCTTGCTTTTGCGCATTAAGCATAATTGGCGTGCCGTGGGCATCGTCTGCGCAAACATAATAAGCTTCGTGGCCCTGTAGTTTTTGAAAACGTGACCAAATATCAGTTTGAATATATTCCAATAAATGACCTAAGTGAGTAGGGCCATTTGCATAAGGTAATGCGCTGGTAATCAGGATCTTTCGCTGCGTCATAATCATTCCGAATTGAGGATAAAACGCCGTTTTTATTATACAAACGGCAATTATCATTAATTTATCTACAAGCTATCTGCTTAGAGTGCGCACAGCTTATGGATTTTTATTAATTGACTGGTGTTAATGCCCTGAATGTTACATAATTCCGTGGCACTTTTCATCAAAGAAACGCTATTTAATTGCTATGTTTGGACTGTCGAAACTATTCTCTTCTAAATCGGTGCAAAAACAACCGATTATTACTGCCTTAGCGGCATATCGTAGTGCGGCTTTTGCCGTCGGTATTGATGAAAGCTTCATTGATACTATTACTCAAAATGACGATAAATCACTACACATTAAATTAACCCTGCCATTTGCTGGGCAATCAGAAATGCCTTTAGTTGAGCAACACGTAAGTGAAAGCTTAAAAGTGCCTGTAACAATTAGCGCCAAGGTTATCATTAAAGAGGCAGCTAAGTTTAAGGCGATTAAACATATTGTGCTTATTGCCTCAGGCAAAGGCGGAGTAGGTAAGTCGACTACTGCCGTTAACTTGGCGGGCGCCCTTAAAAATGAAGGCGCAAAGGTGGGTATTTTAGATGCTGATATTTATGGCCCATCTATTCCAATGCTTTTAGGCTTGGTGGGCGCAGAGCCCGTCACTAAAGATAACAAACAGCTACAGCCTTTTGATGCAAACGGCATTAAAGCGCAGTCAATTGGCTTTTTAGTCCCAAGCGATGATGCCACAGTATGGCGCGGACCAATGGCGTCAGGCGCGCTTAGCCAATTGCTTAACGAGACTGATTGGGGCGAGCTTGATTATTTAATTGTAGATATGCCACCGGGCACTGGTGATATTCAACTTACAATGAGCCAAAAAGTACCCGCGAGCGGTACTGTTATTGTCACTACACCGCAAGACTTAGCCCTTGCCGATGCGCAAAAAGGCATTGCTATGTTTAATAAAGTAAACGTGCCAGTGCTGGGCTTAATTGAAAACATGAGTTATTACATTTGCAGCCACTGCGGTGAAGCTAACCACGTATTTGGTAAAGACGGTGCACAAAAACTGGCGCACAAGCACGGCGTGCCCGTACTTAGCCATATTCCGCTTGCAATAGATATACGTGAGTATTCTGAGCAAGGAAAACTTATTGCCAACGATAACGACGCGGCGATAAGCAAAACATACAGCGCAGCAGCGAGGCTTATAGCCAGCACGCTCTATTATCAACAGCATCACAATGCAATTGAAATTGTGATTACAGAAGATTAGTAAATAATGAGACTTTCAGACACACATATTAATGAATACCTAAGCGATGGTCGCATTGTTATTGAGCCTGCGCCAACAAGTGACATGATTTCAGGCGTAACTGCCGATTTGCGATTAGGTAATAAATTTAGAACTTTTAATGCGCATAATGCAGCATACGTGGATTTAAGTGGTCCAAAAGATCAGTTAAATAAAGCCATGGAATCAATCATGAGTGAAGAAATAGTGCTTGATGAAGGTGAAGCATTCTTTTTACACCCAGGTGAACTTGCACTTGCTATTACACACGAAAAAGTAACTCTGCCAGCAGATATAGTAGGGTGGTTAGATGGACGCTCATCGCTTGCGCGTTTGGGGTTAATGGTGCATGTAACCGCGCACCGAATAGACCCAGGCTGGAGCGGTAATATTGTTTTAGAGTTTTACAACTCAGGTAAATTACCACTGGCGCTTCGCCCACTGATGAAAATTGGGGCTATGAGCTTTGAAATGCTATCGGGCCCGTGTGAAAACCCATACAACATCCGTAAAGATGCAAAATATAAAGATCAAAACAGTGCAGTAGCAAGTCGTATTAGTGACGATAAGTAATCACCAAATATAGACATTACTCGTCTATTTTATGAAGCGCATAACCCAGTAGTTCAAAGTACTGGTTAAGCGCTTCATTTGCTTTCTTAAGCGGGTGCAACAAGTTTGCTAAGTATAAAGATTAAAGTTTTATACCTTTAATTCAATATTTACAATAATAGTCATTTATTTTAATAGCCATTTACTTTAATAGTGAAGTGAGAACACAACGGTAATTAATGGCTCTTCCCTTTGGTATTATCTATTCAAACAAATCTTTCTTTAAACGCCGTAGGGCTTAATCCGATTATCTTAATAAATACTTTGCGAAAACTGTTTACATCGTCATAGCCAATATTCAGAGCCACTCGCTCAAAACTGTGAGTGGTCGATTCTAATAGCTCACATGCCTTTTGCACTCTTATTTTTTGAATATACTGTATCGGCTTTAATGTTGTGGCATGGGTGAATTGTCGAAGAAATGTTCGCTCGCTCATACAGGCCAAAGCTGCTAGTACAGAAACATTCAGTGTTTTACTATAATTTGCTTGAATGAAATGCTGAACTAGTAATATTTGTTTATTCCCGTGATTAAGTTTTGGTGAAAAACTACCGTAATAGCGTTGTTCTCTTCTACCCGTATCAACGATAAGAAACTTTCCAAGTGTACGCATAACGTGTGGTTTTGTGAATTGAGCCACGATTTCTAGCCCTAGATCAATCCATGACATCAGCCCACCTGCGCTAATAATATCACCGTCATTAATTAGTAAACTTTCAATCTCAAGAGATACTTTAGGGAATGCCTCATGAAATTCATCAGCTAATTGCCAATGTGTTGTAGCAACACGATTATTTAATAAGCCTGTTTTGGCAAGTATAAATGCACCAGCGCAAGCAGAGCATAATATAGTCCCTTTTTGATGAGCCTCGTTGAGGTATTGCAACAACTTGGGTTGAGGCGTGAAGAAATAATCACCATCTAAGTTTGGTGGGAGAATAATAATATCATTTTGGCTCATCCCATCTAAATCTATATCGGGCTGAATGACCTTTACAGAGAACTGAACTTCAAGCTGGCTTTCTATAACTATCCTGTTTGCCAAAAAAAATAACTCTTTAAAGCCTTGTACTGCACTTTGTAGGGCGTTGGGGTAGTCGATAATTGTGATCTGAACATGCTTTGTCATTTTTAAACTGATTTATGGCTATTTCGCCATCGGTGTAATGAGTTGATGTTTTGCATAATAGTCTCAACAGATAACCTAAACAACATAAGAGAGATTATTATGTCTAACATAGCATTACTACTTATGGATTTACAAAACGATTATTACTCTACATTCGAAGGAGCTAAATGGCCTCTGTCTGGAACTGAAAAAGCCTCAGAAAATGCAGCAATACTACTAGCTCAATTTCGTGATAATGGTATGCCTGTAGTTCATGTTCGTCATGAGTTTCCTTCTGACGAGGCTCCGTTCTTTGTGCCTAACTCTGATGGTGCGAAAATCCATCCTACGGTTACTCCAATTGAAGGTGGGCCGGTCGTTTTAAAGCATCAAATAAATAGTTTTCGCGATACTGATTTACAAAGAGTACTAGAAGAGCTCAACGTTGAAAGGTTGATTATTGTTGGTGCTATGAGCCATATGTGTATTGATGCTGTTACTCGTGCTGCAGTAGATTTTGGCTATGAATGTCATGTAGCACATGATGCTTGTGCTACATTAGATCTTGAATTTAATGGTGTGATAGTATCTGCACATAATGTACATCATGCATTTATGGCTGCATTGAGCTTTGGTTATTGTAATGTCCAGAGCACAGACAAATTACTAGATTTAGTTCGCTAACTATTAGTACAGGTAATGGTTTAGCTAAGCATCACTTTAAGAGCTGATTTAATCCATTTTATGAAGCGCATAACCCAGTAGTTCAAAGTACTGGTTAAGCGCTTCATTTGCTTTATTAATATGCTCAACATTTGGGTATATTAAATTACTACTTTGTAAGCCCCCCACTAAAAAGTTATTTTTTATATTTGAATGTTGCTCAATACAGGCTTCAAAACAACGTGCGGCAAGCTCCTCTGGCATACTCATATAATTCATGTTGTGTGCTTTGTCGTGCTCTATACACGTTTGTACAAAGCTATTTGCATCAACGCCGTGCTCATCTAAAAAGACATTTTTATAAAAACGGTTCAAAGCATTATTAAGTGGGTGCGATAAATTAGCCGTGTTTGAAAGCCATAATTTTGAGGCAAAACCAAATCGTGGTTTTGCTGCAAATAAATGCTCGCTTATATGATGATCAAACGCATGAAACCATTCGTGAGCAAGTGCGCCACCGCCTGCATTTTTTGCAAGGGCAAGCGTTTGAGAAGCTGCATTATAATGCGCTTGTACACCTTTTTGACCGCCATGCCCAAATGCAAAATTAAGTTTGCCACGAAGACCAATAGCTTTGGGTGGTAAATGCAGTATTTGTGCAAGGTCGGCCAGTGCATCGTAAATTAAATTGGCGCTAATATAGCGCTCTTCTTTAGTTACCCATTTACCTACCACCATTGACCTAAAACCAAAGGTGTCTCTTATGTCGCTAAAGTCGACTTGGTCGTCAAATCGATAGTCGGGGCCTTGGCGAGTAAATCCACGCTTTAATCTGTTTGGGTAGTTACGCATTGCAAGTTTCATATAGTAACGAATTTAATCTAAGTAACGTGCTTTTACGTGCTCGGGCATGTGTTGGGTTTGTTTTTGTATTAATTCATCAAGCACATTGTAAAGTGGTGCGGGATTTAGCTGCTCTATTAAAAATAAACTATGCGCTACAGCTTCAAGTGTGGATAGGCTGTCAGCCCTAGGGGCTTTACGAATAGCATAACGATTTTTAGGTAACTGTTTAAAACTGACCGTTTTGAATTGATTTAGCAATGTGGTGAGCTGCAAAATTTTGTAGGCTTTTTTCCATGTACCATCAACCACGATTAAATGGGTGATGTTTTTTATATTAGATTGCTCAGCGCTATCGTCTAAATTAATAGCGTTTTCGTTAGGGTAGAGCAAAACAGTTGAGCTTACGGGCAGTGATTTAAGAATAGAAAAGTCGTCATTATTTTCGCCTTTGACTATTTGGCAATCAGTTAGACACAACTTGAGTAGTTTAGCGGTATTTTTTGCTATTTTTTCTTCGCTTGGGTGCTGTAGAATAATAATCTTAACTTTGTTGTTTATATTTGTAATTGCGCTGCAAATACAGGTGTTAAGTGCAAAGTTACAATGATTACAAAGTGTGCGTGCCATTTAATAAACTTTTTGTTGCCAGTATGATCCTCGCAATTATACATTTATGAGGTAATTAAGTTGGTTTTTTTTACGCATCAATATAAAGTAGTACTATTAAACTGTAATTTACATGGATTGTTTTAAGGGCTTAAAATATGACAGAAATAAATATTGATACATCAGCATTAGAGAGTATGGAATCGTTATTGGGTGAGCAGTTTGCTGATACACTTGATTTTTGCTGCTCGGAGTTTGAGCGATTAGGCTCTGAAGTTTTAGCAACCATTGGAAAAGACAGAGAAGCGGCGATTCGTCATTCTCATAGCTTAAAATCTAACGCTGCGCAGTTTGGTGCTTCAAGCCTTGCTGAAGTATCTCGCGTTATTGAACAAAATTTAAACCTAGATAACTTAGCTGAAGCCATCGACGCATCTAATAGCTTAATGGCTCAAGTAACAGGCTCTCAAGCTAAGCTAAATGAATGGTTAGCATCTCGTTAATTATTGAAACTGAAACGTGAATTTATTTCAGTATTAAGCGTTTAAATAGGCTGGCATTTTACGCCTTTACTAGGTTAGTCTAAAGACTCACTAGTCGAGGTAAAAATGTCTGATATTAAAAAGAGTCACAAATTAGAAGGTGTATGTTATGACATTCGTGGGCCGGTTTTAGCGCAAGCTAAAAAAATGGAAGACGAAGGTCAAAAAGTATTAAAATTGAATATAGGTAATCCGGCTGCTTTTGGTTTTGATATGCCAGAAGATATGCACCGAGATATTATCCGCAACTTATATTCAGCCCAAGGTTACTGTGACTCTAAAGGCCTCTATTCAGCTCGCGTGGCTATTTATCAACACTACCAACAACGTGGATTACATAATTTAGATGTAGATAACATTTATATTGGTAATGGCGTAAGCGAACTTATTCAGATGATCACCCAAGCGCTATTAAATAATGGTGACGAAGTGCTTATTCCTGCTCCAGATTATCCACTTTGGACTGCTTCGGTCACGTTATCGGGTGGTAATCCGGTACATTATTTATGTGATGAAGAGCAAGATTGGTTTCCGGACATTGCCGATATAAAAAGTAAAATCACGTCTAAAACTAAAGCTCTGGTATTAATTAATCCTAATAATCCTACTGGTGCGGTTTACAGTGATGATTTGTTAATGCAATTAATTGATATAGCGCGTGAACATAAACTGCTGTTATTGAGCGATGAGATTTACGAAAAGATTTTATACGATGGTATAACGCATACTTCAATCGGCTCACTTTGCGACGATGTGCCTATTATTACTTTTAATGGTTTAGCAAAAACATACCGTGCAGCAGGGCTGAGAATGGGGTGGATGGTTCTAAGCGGTCGTACCTCGGTAATGGATGATTTACGCAAAGGCCTAGAAATACTTTCATCTATGCGTTTGTGCGCAAATGTACCTGCACAGTATGCGATTCAACAGGCTTTGGGCGGCGTGCAATCAATTGATAGTCTAATAAACCCGGGTGGTCGCTTGTATGAGCAGCGTGATATTGCATGGCGCGGATTAAATGATATTGAAGGCATTAGTTGTAAAAAACCTAAAGGCGCGCTCTATGCATTTGCCAAAGTAGATACAGCACTTTTTAACGTCAAAGATGATGAAAAGATGATGTACGATTTGCTAAAAGCCGAAAAAATATTACTTGTACATGGCAGGGCGTTTAATTGGCCAGATCCTGATCATTTTAGGTTGGTCTTTTTACCAAGCAAAGATGATTTATCGGATGCGATGTTAAAAATGAAGCGGTTTTTTAAAGACTATCGCCAAGTATAGTTATTAAAAAATAATAAAAAAACGAGCCAAATTTGGCTCGTTTTTTACTTTAGTCATGAATATATTAACAGGGCGTGTAGATCTTTGTGGATTGAAATTTGTTCAATCTAGGGGCGATTAAATCGCGACGCGAGGTTTGTAACCTAGTGGGCTCGGTAACTGCTCCTGCGTTACCCTACTGGCTTACATCCATGTAAGAATAAGTAAAAACCGAGCAACAAAGAGTTAATTGCCGCTAGGCAGAACCCTTCGGGCAGCGCATGTTTGGCATTTATGCTGCGTTATCGCCTATTAATAGGGAACAACCACAGTTCATAGGCTCTGCCTTGTCTAAATACCAAACATTCTGCTGCAAATTCAACCACCAAAGTTCAGCACGTCCTAGTACGCTTTATCTACACGCACTGTGTTGTCGTTCAAGTACACTAATCTTACGTTATCGCCTTTGCTAAAACGCATTGATTGGTCCTGATCTTGAACAACCATAAACTGGTCGCCATTTTCAACTTGTATTAATAACTCTACAAAGTGATTTTGCTGATAATGACTTTGCTGCTGCCTATTATGTGCAACACTGCCGCCAATTACCGAACCTAATATTGTTGCTACTGTGCGGCCGCTACCACCACCAAACTGGTTGCCTACTACGCCACCGAGTAATGCACCGCCGAAGGTTTTCCAGCCGTTGTTTTTGTCTTGAATGATTTCTTGTTCGGTAATATTGCGTACCGATTTTACGTCACCAAATAAAACTTGCTGCACAGGGACTGCTTTATTGCGCTCGTATTTAGCAAACGTAGGCGCGCTTATTGTAAGTAAAGCGCACATAATTACAGTAATTGCTTTCATAACTTGCTCCTTTTATACCAACCTGCATAAATCTTTGATCAATTTAACGAATTAAATTGCGCTATAACGTCGGTAAAAATTTTTTATTTAGAACAACTAAATACAAAAATTTTTGCCTAGTACTAGCGTAATTTTCATAACGTTAAATAGACCCCATATATAAGCAGATTGGTATTAGCTACCAGCCAAAGGTTGATTTTTCTTTAGTTTTACGAATTTCAGTTTCGTCTGCCCACTCAACTAGGCCGCTTTCCATATCCATTAAGCGCATTGTAAATTTATAGTATACGTCTGATTTATCGGCATTTGATTTAACGATGCTTGATAAGTTTCCATATAACATATATTGCGCGCCAATTTGTTTACCAAATGCAACGGCTGTTGCAGGATTAACCAGGGCATCTTCGTTTTGAAACGTTAATTGCTCACGTACTGACTCAACACGGGTCATATCTACAAAACGGAACTTACCGCTGCGTAGCATTTGTGTTGAGATTGAATCGGTGATTGATTCTGTATCAATGTGCTCGCTGGTTTTATTTTTAATACGCTCAACAAATACTACAGGGCGTTTATTAGCGGTCATTGTGCCAACAACAGGTGAGCTAAGTAATGAGTCGGTCATTTGGCTCGCTACTTTTTGTAAGTCGGTAGAACCAAAATTAATATCTGTTGTTTCTACTGCTTGTGCATCGCCATAACTTACTACGGCTTTATTAGCACAGCCACTTAATACTAAAGCGCTCAAGCCAACTAAAGCGTAAGTTGATGCTGTTTTAAATTTGTTACTGATTATCATGGTTGTTTCCTTTAATCTTTAAATTCTTGTGATTCGGTAGACACTTCTCTTACTGCTAAAGAAAAGGTAACCGCATCAGAGCTAGGTGCTAAGCCCGGTAATTGTGTTTTTGCAAAACCAAATAAGGTGAGTGCTTGCCAAGGTGAATGATTGCCTTTAATAACAAAGCCGTCTTTATCAAACCAATTAAATTGATACTGCAAATACTGTGATTTTTTATACTGGCTCGAAAGTGTCACTACTACATCGGTTAACTGGTTGGTTTGACGTGTTTTAACATCAGTAATGGCCAGCTTTTTACCGAGCTCTGGGTTATCTACACGTAATTGCTCATTAAACTGATTTTTATTTTGTTCAACAGAAATACCCGATGTAACCGGTTTGCTGGAACATGCACTGAGCATTAAAACTGCTAATAATGGCGCTATGTATTTCATGATGGCTCCTAAAGTTGAACTACGTGATAATTAAAGTAGCTATTAATGGAGGTTAAGTAAATTAACGTTAACCCTTGCTTACTAACGGTAAAATTTATAGGTGCTTGTGTGCCTATATGCAGAGAATGCTCACCTGTATTTAGGCTTTGCCTTGCAACACTTATTTGATTTGGAAGCGTAAGCCAACTGCGTGTATCAGCTTGCTCAGACGCCAAATTATAAATATTGGCAAGTATATTACCTACGTCACCGGCACTGCGTGCAAGCTCTGCACGGACTTTTTCTTTAGCTACTAACCTAAGCACTTGGCGAGCTACTTTTGCAGGTATTTGATCTTCTAATGTTTTTGCTGCAAGTGCTTCAATGTGTACTAATGGGCTCAGCGCTAAGCTTTGTGCATCTATGTTTATATTATTAAGACGGCGCACATAGGCATTATCTTTATATACTGGCATTGCAAGGCTGTAAAAGCGTGCATCGCCGCGTGACGAATAAATTGGCAAGCGCAGTTTAAATTCATCTTGTTTTGGTACTAAGCCTTGTTCAAATAAAACAATTACTTCGCCTTGTGTTGCAGAAATAGTGGGTGCATCACTAAAACGTTTTTTAAATTCACTTAGGTCTTGGTCAAACCCTTGTTTTTTAGCAAAGCGCATTACGTCCTGCTGTAAATAAATATTGTTAGGTTGTATAGCCAGTGCTTTTTTATAATCAATATAAGCATCGTCATACTGTTTAGCGCTTTGGTAAAGCAAAGCAGATAAATAAAATGTGTAGGCATTTTGAAAGCCATTTTTTACATCTCTGGTTACATTGCCCATGCTAGGGTAGTGCTGCTGCGCTTCCTTAACTGTTGAGTCGCCATCTGTTTTATTTTCGCTTAGTGCATCAACTTGTACTTTATTAGCACGGCGAATTTCGACCAAAGCGCCTTCTACATCATTTTTATACACGTAGTTAAGTGCTTTATAACTATGAAGCATACTCATTTCGTAAGCCGGTGGTACATAAGTTATGGCTGAGTCGTTAGTAAATAACGCATTGCTTTGCTCAAGCCCCGCACTTACTTGTATTTTGGCGGCTTCGCGTTTTTTTTGCATTTGCGTATACACGTTCTCAAATTTACTTTGTGCCTCTTGTGGCGTATTGGCTAAGTCGTTTAAGCGAGCTTGCTCAAGTTGGTTGAGTAAGTAGCTGCTGTGCATGGTGCTATTATTGGCAATAAGGGATTGCGCTTCTTCGATATTGTTTTTCTCGATCGCATTTCTTATTGGTGTCATTTGCGTGGCATAGTCATTAAATAGGTCATTAAAGCCCATTGTGCTACACCCACTTAAAATACAACAAAAGCTTAAAATTATACTTAGGCGCACTGCGCACTCCTCTTAATTTACCTGCATACATTAACATATTATTTTTAGCTAAATGTGTGAAATATTGTAAAAAATCGTAGAGTAAAACTGCCTGCTAATAAAGAAATATAAAATGACATTGGTGAACAAAGTGTGAATTTTCTTGTTGGGTAACAATATTGAAATGCTTAAGGTACTTTATTGGTCTTATTGAATACAATGATCCCTAAAGCGTAATGATAAATGAATTTTTTAAATGAAGTAATTGCTATTCACTAAGTCGAATACGGAAAATACTAAAAGGATATCTTGTGTTGTAGACACCGTATTTTGCAAATGCGGCTAAGATTTGAGTATAAATGATCTAATTTATAAAAACTAAATACTCTCTTTGCACAGTTATACCAATCCTGTTTAAATGTGCTGCTCATTAAGCGGTTTTATAGGCGCTTATGACAATGTTTTTAGCTTAGTAGGTTAATTAATTGAAATAACGCTGTAATTTGTTTTTATTGCTAAGGAATTTTTTTGAAAGCTACGTTGTACACAATCATTGCTTTAATTGCGTTTGCTGCAAATTCTCTTTTTTGCAGAATGGCTTTAGCCGAAGGCTATATAGATGCTTGGAACTTTACAGTTATTCGCTTACTCAGTGGTGCTGCGTGTTTGGGTATTATAATGGCTATCTATACTCATAATTTAAAACGAAAAGGCACATTTAACCCCGCTATTTTAAGTGATAAAGGAAGCTGGCGAAGCAGTATAAGCCTTTTAGTTTATGCACTTTGTTTTTCGATTGCATACGTAGAGCTAGATACAGGCACCGGTGCACTGATTTTGTTTTCAGCCGTGCAACTCACTATGATTGGCTGGGGTATATATCAAAAAGAGCAGTTGAGTGTGCTTCAGTGGTGCGCGTTTATAGTGGCGCTAGGTGGGTTTGTATATTTAATGCTGCCATCTGCTGCTGTACCTTCATTATTAGGTGCATCACTCATGGCACTCAGTGGTGTGGCATGGGGTATTTACAGTATTCGCGGTAAAGTGTGCGTATCGCCACTGCGTACTACCGGGTTTAACTTTATAAGAAGCTTAGTGGCTATCCCTATTTTATTACTTGTTGGTATGAGTTATTTAAAAAATATGAGTATTGAAGGGGTTTTGCTTGCATGTGCCTCGGGTGCGATAGCGTCTGGAATTGGTTACAGTGTTTGGTATGTGGCTATGCCACTGCTTAAAAGTACCCAAGCTGCTGTTGTGCAGCTTTGTGTACCTGTACTTGCAGCCGTTGCCGGGGTCTTGTTTTTATCAGAGCAGGTAACAATGGAATTTATAGTAGCAAGCTCGTTAATATTAGGGGCTGTGCTGGTATTTATCTTAAATAAAAAGAAGGTGTGATACCACTTAAACAAGTTCTTTATGGCGGACTAACGTTCGTTACAAAGCGTGTATAAATATCGAGTAAGTTATCAAGTATTGCCTGCTTACCCTGTAGTTCACTGTTTTTTATGCATTCAAAAAGTACTTGTTCGCTAAGCTTATTCACTAATAATTGCGATTGCTTAATATGGCTTATATGCCAAAGCTCAGGTGCGACACCACTTAAATCATGCTGGTAAGGGCGATAAAAGCCAAATTTATCTAAGTTAGTATCAAGCCAATTACTTAAAGGCGCAAACGGCCCACCTTGCAGGTATTCATCAGGTGTTAGCTGTAGTTTATAATCATCACTTACCGCAGCTTTATCAAACACATCTAAATCGGTGCCTAAATGGTGCCTGCTTGCCCCAGGTAATGCAGAGTAGAGCATTATTGCTATGCATTTATCTACATCATTTAATTTAGTTAAATCTACAACCTTTTGCTGTTTATTATAAACAGGTCGAATACCTAAAAACTTATTATTCCAAATAATTGATTGACGATCAAAATCGCGAAAACTTGAGGCAATAGTAAGCTCAAATCCCGCTTTTTTTGCTGCACTTTGCAGCGCTAAAAAGTCGTTAATAATAGCGCTGTGCAAGCGATGATTTTGTATATCAGTTAAATGTGTATCACTTTGCCCTGTGATACACATTATTGGTGTTGGTTTAGTTACATCCATTATGCTAAAAGTTGCTCTAATATTTGCTCGTAAATGTCGGTAAGGGCTATTAAATCATCGGTACTTACGCATTCATCTATTTTATGAATAGTGGCGTTACGTGGGCCAAGTTCAATTACTTTAGCGCCTGTTTGTGCAATAAAGCGACCGTCAGATGTGCCGCCGGTAGTTTCTAGATTCGTGGTTAAACCGGTTACTGATTTAATCGCTTTAACTGTGGCATCAACAAGCGGGCCGTGCTCGGTAATAAAAGGTAAGCCATTTACTATCCAGCTTAATTCATAATTTAAGTTATGCTTTTGTAGAATGTCATTTACACGCTGTTGTAATTGCTCATGCGTTACTTGCGTGCTAAATCTAAAGTTAAACTGTACTTCTAGTTCACCCGGGATCACGTTACCAGCACCTGTGCCGCCATTAATATTCGAAATTTGAAAGCTAGTTGCTGGGAAGTACTCATTTCCGTTATCCCACACCGTTTGGCTAAGCTCAGTAAGTGCAGGCGTTGCTAGATGAATTGGGTTTTGTGCTAAATGTGGGTAGGCAACATGACCTTGTATACCCTTAACGGTTAAAAAAGCGGTAAGTGAACCTCTGCGACCATTTTTAACCACATCACCGATTACATCGCGTGATGAGGGCTCGCCTACTAGGCACATATCTATTTTTTCACCACGGGCTTCTAGTGTATCTATTACACGTGTTGTGCCGTTTATAAACGGTCCTTCTTCGTCAGAAGTGATTAAAAAAGAAATAGAGCCTTTATGATCTGGATGTTTAGTAACAAAACGTTCGGTTGCTACAAGCATTGCGGCTAATGAGCCTTTCATATCGGCAGCGCCACGCCCGTGCAGTAGGCCGTCTTTTATTAATCCTGAAAACGGCGGGTGTTGCCAATTTTTTTCAGGGCCTGTTGGTACAACGTCGGTGTGACCAGCAAAACAAAAGTGCGGCGATTGTGTGCCTTTTCGAGCCCAAGTATTAAGTGTGTCGGTAAAAAATAATGATTCTATATTAAAACCAACCGCAGCAAGGCGATCGTTCATCATTTGTTGGCAGCCAGCATCTTCGGGCGTTACCGATTCACGTTGGATTAGCGCTTGGGCGAGTTGAATTACGTCATTAGTCATTATTTAAAAATCTCGTCGTATTGGGCTGCTTTAAAACCTAAATGGTAACTGCCATTGTTTACCAGTACTGGACGTTTGATCATGGCAGGTTGTTCAACCAACAATGGGATAGCACTTTCTTTAGTTAGGCTTTGTTTTTGCTCATCAGTTAATGCGCGATAAGTTGTTCCACGTTTATTAACGAGTTGTTCCCAATCGAGCTTGTCTGCAAATTCACTCACCATTTGCTCATTTACGCCATCTTTGCGGTAGTCATGAAACGTAAATTCGATGTTGTTATTAGTTAAATGTTTTTTAGCTTTTTTTATCGTATCGCAGTTGCTAATACCGTATAGAGTGATCATAAATCTAGTTCTTCTTAATAATAGTTAATAGGGTGTCTTCACCCGCATTTACATGCGAATGCGAGTAATGAAATGTGCCAAGGTTATGGCCGTTTAGTAAAATTAAACTAGCAAGCATTGGAGTATCAAGTTCTCGTAAATCAAAATAAGCAAGGCGTTGACCTTTGCATATTTTGCTACCATTGAGTTGCGCAATATGGGTATGCGTAATTGATTGCGAATCAAAAATGGTTAAGTTAATCAAGACTTTTAGACCATTATTAGCTTGTAGAATAAACTCAGTACCTGCATTTTTTACTTGTAATAAAGTTCCATCAAACGGTGCTAAAATTTTATGACTTGTTAGTTGCACCATAATACCAGGGCCCAGAGTGCCAAAACGAAAAAAAGGTTCTGGATGCTCTTTCAGTTCAATTACTTTACCTGTAAATGGGCTGGTTATATTTATTGCATTAAGAGGCGTTTTATTTTGAGCTAAATAGTCAATTTTTTGAGCTTTCATAAGTTAGTTTCCCACCACGTTATAACCCTCTTTTTTTAAAGCGGAAATAGCATTTTCTGCAGTGTGTTTTTTTATGAGAATATAATCAGTATCGTAGGTTGAGATTGAAAAGATAGAAATTTTAGCGCGCGCTAATACCCCTGAAATATTAGCCATAATTCCGGTTAACGAAAAGCCAAGTGGACCTACAACCTCTAAAGCTTGCCAGTCGGGTTCGGTATCCAAGCTTTTTACTTCAAAATCGCTTGGGCATACAATTGAAAGTTCATCATGGGTTTTAGAAATAAAAAACAAAGATTGCTTTAAAAGTGCCGCAGGTATGTCGGCATCTACATCTAAACTGTGTATAGATAAAATGGTGCTGTGTAATTGTAATGTTTGTTTTGACATTAAAAGCCTGCGAACAGCAATATTGATAGCTTAATAGTATAGATTATTGGCTTTAAATTAAAGGTGTAACAACGACTAACTCAGCAGTAAATAAGTAGATAAAAGAAGGGGGTAAAAACTTACCCACAATTTCTGTGGATAAGTATGGGGGTTGCAGGGTATAAATAACCTAACTAGTTAATTATTAAATAAATAATAGCTAGGCTATAAAAAGCACACGTTACGTTTAATGAGTAATTAGCGCTTCTGTTTGAGCTGCCTGAATGGCAGTTAAGGCGATTGTATACACAATATCATCAACTAATGCACCACGGCTTAAATCGTTTACAGGTTTACGCATACCTTGCAGCATAGGGCCAATACTTATCAAGTCGGCACTACGTTGTACTGCTTTATACGTGGTATTACCCGTATTTAAATCTGGGAATATAAATACGGTCGCTTTACCGGCTACAGGGCTGTTAGGTGCTTTTTTAAGTGCTACGTTTTCCATTATAGCTGCATCGTATTGTAGTGGGCCGTCGATAATTAGATCAGGGCGTTTTTGTTTTGCTATTTTTGTGGCTTCACGTACTTTTTCAACATCGGCACCTGTACCAGAAGTGCCAGTGCTGTAGCTGATCATGGCAACACGCGGCTCTATGCCAAATGCAGCTGCAGAGTCGGCAGATTGAATCGCTATGTCTGCAAGTTGTTCAGCATTAGGGTCTGGGTTAATCGCACAGTCACCGTAAACTAACACTTGGTCAGGCAGTAGCATAAAAAATACAGATGATACTAGTGATGACCCTGGTGCTGTTTTAATCAATTGCAGTGGTGGGCGAATTGTATTTGCCGTAGTGTTTACTGCACCCGATACTAAACCGTCTACTTTACCTTGCTCAAGCATCATTGTACCCAGTACGACGTTATCTTGTAGTTGCTCTTGTGCTACTACGGCAGTTAGGCCTTTGCTTTTACGAATTTCGACCATAGGCGCAATATAATCATTAATAATGCTTTGAGGCTCGATAATACTTACATGTTCGTTTAGCTCAATACCTTGCTGCTGTGCAATACGCATTATTTCTTCGCGATCGCCTAGTAATATAGTTTTAGCAATTCCGCGTTGACCACAAATAGCAGCCGCTTTAATTGTACGAGGTTCATTACCTTCTGGTAGAACCACGGTTTTACCTGCTTTACGCGCTTTAGTGGTAAGTAAGTAACGAAATGCGGGTGGTGATAACTTACGAGTTTTACCTACACTTTTAGCTAGAGTATCTAGCCAGCTTGAATTGATATGCTCTGCGTTGTGATCTTTTACTTTTTCGATACGTTGGTCATCATCATTTGGTACTTCCATATTAAAGTTATGCAGTAGTAATGATGTACGCCACGTGTCTGCATCGGTTGCGAGTATTGGTAAGCCGGTTTGCATGGCTTGCTCACACAAGGCCATAATACGTGGCTCTGGCTCAAAACCACCGGTGAGTAATATAGCACCAAGTTTAGTGCCGTTCATAGCAGATAAGCACGCAGCAACAAGTATGTCAGAGCGATCGCCCGGTGTTACTAATAAAGCGCCTGGCGTAAAATAATTTAAAATATTTGAAACCGTACGAGCACAAAAAGTAATCCGGCGCAGACGACGATGAAGCATATCGCCTTCGTTAATAATCGTGGCTTTTAAGTATGCGCTTAAGTCTTTTACGCGCGGCGCTACTAAGTCAAAATCCCACGGGATTGCACCAAGTAACATAAACGGATTTTTTTTAAAAATAGGTAGGGATGCTAAACGATTTAACTCGTTTTCGAGCTCTTCAGGTTTATAGGCATCGACTAAATCGGCGCGTGCACGACCTTCTTCATCAAGTGGCGCATTTACTTTATTAAAAATACAGCCCAGTACGCGAGGGTGATCGATACCACCGTAGTTACCTGCTGCAATTTCAAGGCGGTCTTCTATTTGAGTAATGGTGTAATTACCTGGGGTAAGTACAAATACAATTTCGGCGCCGAGTGTTTGCGCAATTTCGCGGTTTACACGCCCAGCATAAGGTTGACGACGAGTAGGTACCATACCTTCAATAATAGCGACTTCGTCGTCGTTTATTTTACTTTCAAAGCGTTCAACAATTTCCTCTAGTAGGTCATCACCTTTACCGTCGCCAATCATTTGCTCAGCATAATCAAGTGCAAAAGGCATTGGTGGGTTGATAGGTGAGCCTTGAGTAACTATTTGTGTTGATTTTTCAGGGCCTGTTTCACCTGAACGTGGCTGAGCTATTGGTTTGAAAAAGTTAACTTTAACTGTTTTTTGTTCAAGTGCGCGCACTAAACCAACTGATACCGACGTTAAACCCACACCGGTAGAAACAGGAATTAACATAATACGACGTGCCATATTAAAGCTCCTTCACAATATTTGCAGCATCAAGGGCAATAACCCATTCTTCATTAGTTGGCATTACAACTGCTTTGACGTGTGAATTTTTACAGCTAATAACGCCTTCTTGACCAAAGCGCGCATTAAGGTTGGCTTGCGGATTACAATTAATGCCTAAAAAGGCAAGTTGTGTAATTACTTTTTCACGAATAATATCTGAGTTTTCACCAATACCACCAGTAAATATAACAGCATCAAGGCGCTGTAATGGCACCATATACGCCGCGATTTGTTTTGAAAGTCGGTAGCAAAACATTTCAATTGCGAGTATCGCTTTTTTATCACCGGCTATAGCGGCTTCTTCAATGGTACGGCAATCGTTAGAAAGCTCGCTAATACCTAACAAGCCACTTTTTTGATTTAGTAGGTTATCTATTTGCTGGGCTGTGTAATCAAGTTGAGTGGTTAAAAAGTTAAATAAACCAGGGTCAATATCGCCGCTACGTGTGCCCATTATCAGCCCCTCTAGAGGCGTTAGTCCCATGCTGGTATCAACACTCTTACCATTTTTAATAGCGCATACAGAACAGCCGTTGCCTAAGTGGGCACTAATAAAATTGCTTTGCTCGATAGGTTGCTCAAGTAACTTTGCTGTTTGCCCTGCAACATAAAAATGACTTGTGCCGTGAAAACCATAACGCCTAACACCAAACTCGGTGTACAACTTATATGGAAGAGCGTAAAGAAAGGCAACTTCATTCATAGTTTGGTGAAATGCAGTATCAAACACCGCAACTTGTGGCAAACCTTCAAACGATGCCTGCGCCGACGATATACCTAGTAAATTAGCGTGCCCATGAAGCGGCGCAAGCGTTGCCGACTGTGTAATGCCTGCAATTACTTTTTCGTCAATCAATACCGATCGCGTAAAGTGCTCGCCGCCATGTACTACACGATGGCCCACTGCGATAAGTTGCTCGTCTAATTTGTGATCTTTTATTAAGCTTACAAGCGTATTTATAGCCTCAGCATGTGCTTGATTAGTCGCTAAGTCGATAACTGTTTTAGCACCATTAAATTTGTATTTAATAGAGGGCGCTTTAGCGCCTAAGCGTTCTGCAAGGCCTGAAATAATTTCGTGACCATCGTTTGCATCAATAATGGCAAACTTTAAGCTAGAGCTACCACAATTTAAAACTAAAACGTGTTGTGATTCAGGAGAGGTTGTTGGCATAGATTCAATTTCCATAAACAAATTTAGTAAGTAAACGTTAGTACGTAATCGTTACACTTACGGTATTAAATAAAGCTAAGACAGTTGAGTGTTCAACTGCAAAGTGGTTAACGCAATGTTAAATACTTTACCTTAATTAAGATGTTTAAGTTAGGATTGTTCGCCATTAAAAGGTAAATTTAAGCTGTTTTACTGAGAAAGTGTAACTCCTTCATTTTGTGTTACACTTTGTGTATAGCTCGTTTTTCCATTGTATTTAAAAGCAGTATCTGTGAGGAGTCATGATGCAAAAAAGTGTGATGTCACAACTACAAACTGGCCGTTTGTATGGTAAAAAATGGCCAATGCGCAAAGAGCTTGCGCCTTTGTTTTTAGAGTTTAGAGTAATTAGAGCGACTGAGCTTGCCATTACAGTAATGCCAATCTTAGCCATGCTAACATTGTTTTTTCAGCTAAATTACTTGGGTTCTGATTTTTTACCGCAAGCCATTGCAAGTGCATTATTTTTTATATCTTTACCATTACAAGGTTTATTTTGGTTGGGTAAGCGAGCGCAAACGCCTTTAGAGCCTGCGATGCAAAAATGGTATAACGAGCTGTACACTAAAATGGCAGCTAATGGATATCAAACGCAGTTAAGTGAAAACAAGCCCCGTTATATGGAGCTTGCCAATTTACTTAAAGATATGTTTGATAAAATGGACAGGGCGTTTACTAAAGAGCAGTTTTAGAGAGTTACATCATTATCTATTTTGGTAAACTGAGTAATATAAAACGATAAGGTGACAGTGTGTTCACCTTTTTCTTCGAGTGCTGTCCAGTGCTCGGGTCTAAATTTCCATGCAAATGGCGTCATCATTATTAAGTTTTTAATATCAGTAAAGCTAAGCGCTACATGCTCTGTTAAAAGGATCTGCTTTGATTTTTGAAACCCTTTTGGAGTGGCTATTTCAGTATGTTCGTTTACTTCTGAATATATATACGATTTTAGCTCTTTTAAATGACAGGGTCCTGGGCTTGCAACCACTAATGTTGCGTTTTGATTTGCTAGGCGTTCAAGCTCTTGCTCAAATAAAGGTGCAAATACGCTAACAAGTACATCAGCAAATTGGCTTTTAAAGGGGGCTTGGCTGATTGATGCCACACTAAAATGGCAATTAGGGTAGCGCTTTGCTGCATATTTAACCGCTGATTTTGAAATGTCGACACCGTATACAACAGCATTTGTTTTATTCGCGATTGCTTGGGTATAAAACCCTTCACCGCATCCTAAGTCAATAACTGTATTTGCACTTATATTACTAATTATATCGCTAAGATTTCGTTGTAAGAAGCCATAATACCCACGCTCTAAAAATGCACGTCTGGCTTGTACCATTTCAAGTGAATCACCCGGTTGTTTTGAATTTTTTTGTTGCACAGGCAGTAAATTCACATAGCCTTCTTTAGCAAAATCAAAGCTGTGGTTGTTAGCACAACGAAGTGTTGAATCAGTTTTCAAAAGTGCTAGGTTACACAGCGGGCATTGATATTCAAGACTCATGAGCCTAGGTAGTCCTTATCGTAAAAAGTTTTTACCCAATGCGGGCGATAGGTGATCATAATTGTTATAGCCATGCCGTTGAGCATTGCTTCAGGAAACCAAATTATGGCACTTAAATAAACGTAGTTATCTGCAAGTTCTTGCCAATTGTATTGCCCTATAGCTAAGTAAAATAAAGCACCTAGGCTTATTTTTATACAGGCTATAAATCCTGCGGTTATAAACGCACAAACAAATATATAAACAAAAAAATGACGAGGTAAATATTGGTAACTAATTATAAAGCCAAGATAGCTCAATAAAATAGGAATAAACGCACCAATAAGCAGTTGTACTGGTAACAGCTCAAGTTCAATTTGACCAAAGGCAGCGAGTAGGGCTGTGGCAAGTAGGCTACTTAAAATAGTCAACCGCCAGCCTAAAATTAATGTAGCAGCCGTAACACCTAGTATGTGTAAATCAAGGCCAGTTAAAATGCCAGCCTTTATTCGCCAAAGCACTGCAAACACTAACGCACACGCAAGTACGCCAGTTTGACGGACTGGCGTATTAAGCAATGTTTTATATGTTTTTTTATCAAAGCTTAATAGAGCAATAATAATTACAAGAGCCCAAAGTAGCCCCTGCATTGTTAGGCTGAGCATAATAATTACTTAAATGTTGACCATATAGGGGCATGATCTGACGGTTTTTCAATACCGCGAAGTTCGTAATCAATACCTGTATCTATGCAGCGTGCTGCAAGC
Organism: Pseudoalteromonas sp. NZS71_1; assembly: GCF_015864305.1. Classification (NCBI taxonomy): domain Bacteria; kingdom Pseudomonadati; phylum Pseudomonadota; class Gammaproteobacteria; order Alteromonadales; family Pseudoalteromonadaceae; genus Pseudoalteromonas; species Pseudoalteromonas sp. NZS71_1. Next base: position 287,078 of record NZ_JADYXM010000004.1, read on the forward strand.
TCATTGGTTGCAAGCACTACATCTATACGAAGTCCTCGATTATCTACAAACCCTTTAGAGCGATAGTCAAACCATGAGTATTGATCGTCTGTTTCGGGGTTTTGCTCTCTAAAGGTGTCTTTAAAACCCCAATTAAGTAATGTTGCAAGCCATTCACGCTCTACCGGTTGAAAAGAACATTTACCCGTTTTTAACCAACGTTTAGCATTTACTTCGCCAATACCAATATCTAAATCGGTAGGTGATATGTTGATATCACCCATAACGATGACGTCTTGATCGGGTGTGTGATTGGTTTCAAGGTGTGTCATTAAATCTTTATAAAATTGACGTTTATAAGGGAATTTAGTTTCGTGATTAATATTATCACCTTGTGGGAAATAGCCATTCATGACAGTAAGGTCGCGACCGTTTTCTTGTTCAACAGTGACGCTTATCATGCGTTTTTGCGATTCATCTGTATCGGTGGCAAAACCTTTTAAGACCGATTTAGGCTCTTTTTTGCATAACATAGCTACGCCATAATGCGCTTTTTGACCATGAAAGTAGACGTGATATCCCATTTTTTGAACATCTTCTAATGGGAATGCTTCGTCGTGAACTTTAATCTCTTGCAAGCCAATAACGTCTGGTTGATGTTTGTCGATAATTGCTTGTAATTGGTGAAGACGAGCACGCAGACCATTGATATTGAAAGAAATCACTTTCATAAAATTTACCTTAAAATTGGTTCTATTTAATAGATTAAATTGTATCAGTAAATACGCGTACATAACATGACTGAATTGAGATAATAGCTGCGCAAATGTTGATCAAATGATGGGTAAAGTTTAAACATTGTGAATACAATATTAATTATTTAAATAAATAAAAAATTCAATTGAACTTAACTTTATTGAATATATAATGCGCGAAATTCACTTGTTTAGCTCGTTCAAATAGGATCTCTCATGAAAACTCAACTACTTTTAGCCACTGCTTTACTAGCATCTGCAACTGCGTCAGCTCAAAGCAATACTTACTTTAGCCAAGATAACAAAATTGAGTCTAAGTTATGTGTACTAAGTGCAAACGAAGGCTTTAGCGTTGCTCGTAAAGAAGCTGCCCAGCACGGTGTTTACCTATCTCGTTTTTCTAAAAGCATTTTATGTAATGGTGAAGATATTCGTGATATTGCTAAAAAAACGACATTAAGCAACACATCAGTTGAGAAAGTAGAAGTATTTGCAAAAGACGCTCAACAAGAAACTCAATTATGTATGACGGCTTTAAAACAAGGTTTAGCACCTGTTCGTCAAAAAATTGGTAACCTAAACTCATTAAAATGTAATGGTCAAAACGTTACTGAGTTTGTTAAGCGCTACCAAAACGCAGCAATCTAATTATTAGCTTAACTATAATAATAAGTAAATTTGAAATGCCTGGTTTTTACCGGGTATTTTTTTGCAAAAATTACAAGGTTGTTTGCAAAGCTTGCAAGCTTAACTTATTGAAACTGTTTAATAAATATACCGGTCGAGATTAAGTTATTGATTATTATAAGTTAACTATTATTGGCATTGGATTTGTATTAGTTAAAGTGACATTTAATTAATTACGAAGGATACGTCTTATGAAAAAGTTAACATTAGCAGCCACTATTTTAGCATCATTAAGCCTAGCGGCTTGTTCATCTAATCAAGGTCTTGAAAGAATAGACAGTGACTTTGCAAGTTTAGATAATGATAGCGATGGCTACATCTCAAAAGTTGAAGCTGATGACGATAGCATTTGGGGCCATTTTTCAAATATTGATACCAATATGGATAACGAAATTAGCCGCAAAGAATTTAACACTTATATGAAGCTTAATAATGGCAAAGTAGCCACTGATTCTGAAGTAAGTGAGTCGGCATTTAAAGCTGAAATTGCTAAATTCGATAAAATTGAAAGCAGCTTTGCAAGTCTAGATAACGACAGCAATGGCTATATCTCGGTAGTTGAAGGTAACGATGATGATATTTCAAATCATTTTGGTTACATGGATAAAAACCAAGATAAGCGCATCAGTAAAAGCGAGTTTATGGGTTACATTAAAAAATACGGTAACGCAGTGGCTGAAGATGATGCATTAGAAGCTTTTAAAAGTAACTAATAGTTACCATTTTAATAAGTAAGATTAAAGCCAGTGCTAGTCACTGGCTTTTTTGTGTTTTAAATTTAGTTATTTGATAGATATATTTTCCTAGTTTGGTGTTGTTCTGTCATAATAGATGGCTGTGTATTTTTATTTGTTAAGAGTGTGTATGGCGGGTCGGCGAATTAGTGATGAACAACTAGTTGAGATCATTGAAGCAGCTATTTTTGTTGCAGATAAGCCTGTTAGTAAACGCCACCTCAAAGACATCGTATTAATAGATTTAGCTATTTCTATGACGCGAATAAATGACGCAATAGATACAATACAAGAGCATTTTCAAACTCGTGGTATTCGCTTAGTTGAAGTGGGTAGTGGGTATCGGTTTCAGGCATGCAGTAGTTTAAGCCCTTGGTTAAATAACTTGTGGCAAGAACGCGCACCAAAATACTCGCGTGCTTTACTGGAAACATTATCACTTATTGCATACAGGCAGCCCATTACACGCGGCGAAATTGAGCAAGTAAGAGGTGTTACTACGGGTTCGAATATTATTAAAACCTTACTCGAAAGAGAGTGGGTTAAAGTGGTAGGGCATAAAGAGGTTCCGGGAAAGCCGGCTTTATATGCAACTACTAAGCAATTTTTAGATTATTTTTCGTTAACTGGACTTGAAAATTTACCTGCGTTGCCAACAGAGCAGCAAAGTAAAATTAACCAGTTATTGAGCGATCCTTCTGTGAGAGAACCATCCGAATGAGTATTATACAAGGTGAAAAGTTACAAAAAGTCTTAGCCCGTGCAGGCGTAGGCTCACGCCGTGAAATGGAAAAATACATTGACGCAAACCGCGTTAGTGTAAACGGTAAAGTGGCAAAGTTAGGTGACCGTGTTGAAGAAACCGATTTGATTCGTGTTGACGGACACAGTGTAAAAATCGAAGAAAAAGCAGACCGAATCTGTCGTGTGATTATGTATAACAAACCAGAAGGTGAGTTAAGCACACGTAAAGATCCTGAAGGGCGTCGTACTGTATTTGACCGACTTCCTCGTATTGATGGCGATCGCTGGATTGCGGTTGGTCGATTAGACGTTAATACATCGGGTTTAATGCTTTTTACAAACGATGGTGAACTGGCAAACCGTTTAATGCACCCAAGCTATGAAGTAGAGCGTGAATACTCTGCACGTGTATTTGGTGAAGTAACCAACGAGACGGTTAAAAACTTACTACGTGGTGTTGAACTTGAAGATGGTCCAGCCAAATTCACGACTGTAACCCCTATGGGTGGCGAAGGCGTTAACCGTTGGTTTAACGTAACGTTAAATGAAGGGCGTAACCGTGAAGTTCGTCGTTTATGGCAGTCTCAAGATGCGGAAGTATCTCGTCTTATTCGTATTCGTTACGGTAAATTAGAGCTTGATAAGCGCGTGCCACAAGGTGGTTGGATGGAGTATGATTTAGAAACAGTAAACTACTTGCGTAAAACCGTTAAATTAGGCCGCGAAACACAAACTAAGCTTTCTGTTATGCCTGAAAAACGCAAAGATAAACGCGCCAAAATCAACCAAATTCGTAAAGCAGTTAAAAAACACAATCAGCGTGTTAAGCCGACTAAACGTAAATAATCAATTAATTATTTATTGAACACAAAAAAGCCGCTAATTGCGGCTTTTTTAATGTGCTGTTTAAATTATTTAAACTCTAAATTACTTTTTTACTTGAGCATCTAACGATTCGCCATTCACTTCACTAGAATCGTCACTCATTAGATATAAATATGTAGGCATTAAATCCTCTGGTGTAGCAAGTGCGTCTCTATCTTCACCTGGATATGCAGCAGCTCGCATTGAAGTGCGAGTAGCGCCTGGGTTAATACAGTTTACACGAATATTCGTTTTACCTACTTCACATGCCCATGTTTGCATCATACCTTCTACTGCAAATTTTGAGATGGCATAAGGCCCCCAAAATTCACGACCTTTGCGGCCTACACCTGATGACGTAAATACTATCGATGCATTATCAGACTTACGAAGAACAGGAAAAAGTGCTTTAGTGATCATTGCTTGTGCAGTCACGTTTACTTTCATTATGTTTTCGAACGTAGATGAGCAAAAATGTTCAAGCGGACCGAGTGACCCTAAAATACCTGCATTATTAAGCAACCCGTCAAGGCGTCCAAACTGATATTCGATTGTTGCAGCAAGGTCACGGTAGTTTTGCTTCGTTGCGCCTTTTAAATCCATAGGGACTATTGCAGGTTTAGGGTAGCCAGCATTAACAATTTCATCGTAAACACATTCAAGTTTATTAGTTGTTTTTCCTAATAAGATAACTGTAGCGCCGTATTTTGCATACGTAATTGCTGCAACTCGGCCAATACCATCACCGGCGCCTGTTATTAAAATAACTTTATCTTTAAGTGCGTTTTCAGCTGCTTGATATGTGTGCATAAAAGTACCAATTCATATAATTTTTTTGATTTTAACATAGCGAAACGTGAAGTAATCGAATTTATTGTAAAATTAGGTGGCGAAAATAGAAACTTTACGTTAAGTTTAACTGGTCTAATGTCTCATTAATAACCTGATTACATTGTTTTAACTTAATACACTGATTAAACACACTATAAAAATAAAATACGTGCGGAGCCAACAATATGAAAAAAATGCTACTTTCACTCTCGGTTACAGCTGCTTTAGCAGGTTGTGGCGGTGGAGAAACGTTAACAGATGTCAAAAACGACACAGCACCAGTTATCCCAACAGCAACAGTTACATTTGATCCAGCAGCAGGTATCTTATCGGTACCTAATGATTTATTAATGAGTGGAACTCAAGACGGTACACTTAATATTCCTGGTGAATTAGATGACAACAATGTGTCTATTTCGCGCGCAGCTTATGCAAACCCTCAACTTGCACTAGGTGCACTTGATGGTTGGTCTTCGCAGGTTCCTTATAAAATCGATTTAACATTCCCACCAAATGTGAGTTTAGATGAAGCGTCTGCTGGGACCCCTGGTACAGTAAGAATTTTTGAAGTTGTAATGGGTGCAAGTTTAACTGATGCAGAATGTTCAGTTGTAGCTGCCGGTACTGCTTGTAAATTGGTTGGTGAGCTTACTTTTGGTGTTGACTTTGTTACTCAAGCTTCAGGTGATGGCGTTGCAATTATTCCTTTAAAACCATTTACCGCAGGTAGCTCATACATCAATGTATTAACTACTGGTCTTAAAGATTCATTAGGGCGCTCTATTGAGCCTTCTTCTACTTATGGGCTGGTTAAACAAGAAGCGCCATTAATTACAGAAGCTCAACTTGGTTTGCAGGGTGCTGTTAACAGTTACGAAAATGTAGTTGTAAGTTCAGGAGATATCGCAAAAGAAGATATTATTTTTTCTAGTGCGATGACTATTCAATCAGCAGGCCCTGTACTTGGGACAATTAAAAAGTTACTAGCTGCAAGCTTGCAACAGCCTGCGTTACCAACTCCTGCGCTTCAAGTTCCTGAACAGCCTATGGTAAATGTACAACAAGTATTTGCTTCTCAGGGTGTAGAAGTCTCTGCTGCTTTCTCTGGTGTGCAATATCAAAAAGGTAGCATTATGTTACCGATGTATTTAGGTACGCCAACGGGTACTGATATTAGTGATTTAAGTGATACATATTGGCAAGGTATGTGTGATAACGCGGTGGCAATAATTGGTTATAAGGCCGTTGCAGGCGATGCATTTCCGACAGATCCTATTAGTGAAAATGATGGTTTATGTTCTGCATTAAGTGACGGACAATTACGTGACTTAGGACTAGACAGCACACGTCATTTAACAAAATACAACTCAATTCCAAAAGTACAAAGCATGGCAAATGTGCCAGTGCAAGTTACTAAACCTATTTTACCGATAATTAATGGTGTCCGTGCACAGTTACAATTAGATCCTATCGCAATGCCTGAAGGTGGATGGCCTGTTGTGATTATGCAGCACGGTATTACAACACAAAAAGAAAGTATGCTTGCTTTAACTGCGCAGCTTTCTATTCAAGGCTTTGCAACGGTTGCTATTGACCATCCAAGACATGGTGAGCGCGGAATAGATGTTGATGGTGATGGAACAGACGACTTCAATGCAACAACGGGTTCTGTGCTTAGTTACATGAACTTAAGTTCATTACTTGTTGCACGTGATAGCTTACGTCAATCGGCTGCTGATTTATTAGGCCTTCGTTTAGGCTTAAACTTTATTAACGATACAACTATTAATAGTAAAGACGTTACCTACATTGGGCATTCGCTAGGTTCTATTGTTGCTCCAGCATTTATTGCTCAAGCTAATACGCCAATGGCAGAAACGCTTGATCCGCTATTTAATGTAAACACGGTAGCTCTCGCAAGTGGTGGTGGCGGTATAGCAAGCTTCTTACTTGAATCTGCTGCGTTTGGTCCATTTATTCAAGGTTCAGTACTTTCACAAGCGGGTACAACAGAAGCTGATGAATTTACTGCATACTTACAAGGAGATGCAGTTTCTAACTGTGGCTCATTAATACCAGACATGGAAGCTTACTTGACATGTGGCTACAACGAATATATTGCATCACTTACCACTGCGGGTGAAACGACTAAACTTACTAACATTCAAGGTGTATTTACACAGTTTGCTTTTGCGGCGCAAACTGCGCTAGATAGTGGTGATCCAACGAACTACGCAGCCACTGTGAAAGCATTAGGTACTCCTATTTATACTAATGTTGTTGTGGGTGATGGTGTTGATAACAAGCCTGACCAAGTGATACCACCAATGGCAGCTAATAATCCTATTTCTGGCACAATTCCATTAGCTAACTTGATGGGTCTTGAGACAGTAAGTTCTTCGCAAGCATTGAGTGAAACACCAGCAAGCTACTTAGTTAAATTTACTAAAGGGCATCATGGTTCTATATTAACACCAGCTCAAGATGCTGCACAGGCTGCAACTGTTGAAGGCAGTGCGGCCGCTAATGCAGAAATGCAGTTGCAAGTAGCTACTTACTTAGCTGCTCGCGGACGGATGTTATTAGTTTCCAACCCTGAGGTTGTGACTGATTAATAACCAGTAAAATAATTAACCTTTAAAAGCCACTGAAAAGTGGCTTTTTTTTGCTTTAAAGCATGCTAAATTAGCTGAAATTTATAAATGGAGAAACCAGTTGGAATTTTTATACGAATACGGTTTGTTTTTTGCTAAAACAGTTACTTTTGTTATCGCTATAGCAGTTATTTTAATGCTAATAGTTGGCGCTGCAGTTAAGCCAAAGGCCAAAAAAGGTGAAATACAAATTGACGATATATCAGAGCAGCTAGTTGAACTTAAAGAAAGTTTTTTACAAAATACGTTGGGTAAAAAAGAGCTTAAAGCGCATCAAAAACAACTTAAATCAAAGAGTAAAAAAGCAGATAAAGATGAGCCTAAACCTCGTTTATATGTAATTGACTTTGTGGGTAGTATGGACGCTCACGAAGTAGAAAGCTTACGAGAAGAAATAACGGCTATTATCTCTATTGCCGATCCAAGTAAAGACAAAGTACTTATTCGTTTAGAAAGTGGTGGCGGTGTTGTACATGGCTACGGACTTGCTGCATCTCAGTTACAGCGTATTAAAAGTGCGGGTATTCCTCTGAGTGTTGCAATTGATAAAGTGGCAGCAAGTGGCGGTTACATGATGGCGTGTGTCGCGGACGAGATACTTGCAGCGCCTTTTGCAATAGTTGGATCTATTGGTGTGATAGCTCAAATACCTAACTTTAATAAAATATTAAAGAAAAATGATGTTGAATTTGAGCAAATAACAGCAGGTGAATTTAAACGCACACTTACTTTATTTGGTGAAAACACAGATAAGGCCCGTGAAAAATTTCGTGAAGAAATTGAACAAACACATGGTTTATTTAAAACGTTTGTAAGCACTCAACGTCCAAGCTTAGATATAAACTTAGTTGCGACAGGTGAGCATTGGTTTGCAACTCAAGCAATTGATAAAGGCTTGGTAGATGTTATAAAAACAAGTGATGATGCATTGCTAGAGCAGCAACATGAGCGCCAAATTTATAAGATTAAATACAAAGTTAAAAAAGGGTTGAGCGATAAGCTAGCTCTTGGCTTGAGTAGTGGTGTAAATAAAGTGGGAATAAACTTACTTTCTAAGTTTAAGTCGTTAAATCCTTAGATTAGAATCTTTTTCAGGATTCAGTTTAATTATTTTTACTCGAAAAAAAACCTTGATGCAAAACATCAAGGTTTTTTATAACTCAATAACCTTAGATTATGAATCAATAGATTTATGATAATCTTCTAAGTCTTTAGCTGCATTAGGGTCGTTAAAGATGCTCTCATCTAGCTCACCTTCAGACTTGGCAACAACACAGGTAACCATACAATCGCCGGTTACATTAACTGCTGTACGTGTCATATCAAGTAATCTATCTACACCGATAATAATTGCAATCCCTTCTACAGGTAAGCCAACTTGGTTAAGTACCATTGCCAGCATTATTAAACCAACACCAGGTACGCCTGCTGTACCTACAGAGGCAAGTGTTGCTGTTAATATAACCATTAGATAATCAGATATTGTCAAATCGACACTAAACACTTGTGCAATGAACACGGTAGCCACACCTTGCATGATGGCAGTGCCATCCATGTTAATGGTAGCACCCAGTGGGATAGTAAATGAGGCAACCGAGTTATTAGCACCTAACTTTTTAGTAGCAGTTTCAAGTGTAATAGGCATAGTTGCGCTTGAGCTCGAGGTACTAAATGCAAATAAGCATGTGTGCTTCATTTTTGCTAAGAAAATAAGCGGGTTTAAGCCCGTTAATATTTTTAAAAGCAATGTGTAGTTTACAAAAGCATGTAATAACAGTGCAAGCACTACAACGCCAAAGTACTTCGCTAAGCTCACAATTAAGTTAAGCTCAATTGTTGTAAACAGTTTTGCCATTAAAAAGAACACGCCATAAGGGGCAATATTCATTAAAAGCGTAACTAGTTTTAAAATCACAGTGTTTAAATCTTCAAATACGGTAGCAACACGTTTTCCTGCTTTACCACTTAATGCCATTGCTACACCAAATAAAAGTGCAAACACAATAACTTGAAGCATATTGCCTTTGGCCATTGCTTCAAAAGGGTTTGTAGGAAACATATCTATAATTACACGGGCAAGAGTAGGCGCTTCTTTAGCATCATAAGTTGCATTAGATGGCAAGCTGATGCCCTCACCAGGGCTAAATAATAAGGCAAGCGTAATTGCTACTGTTATAGCAATAGCCGTAGTTAATAAATATAAACCAATAGATTTACCACCTAATCGGCCTAGTTTTTTAGGGTCGCTTAAGCTACAGGTACCACAAACAAGCGATACAAAAACAAGAGGCACAACTAACATTTTCAAGCTGGCAATAAATATTTGACCACCCACATGGAAAATACCATCAACAAAAAAGGCTTTAATTGGCAAAGAGAATAACCCAAGTGGTATTAGATAATCGTCTTCACCAGCTAATATAGCCTGAAATATAAAACCTACTGCAACCCCAAGCGCCATACCAATCATGATGCGAGTGGTTAAACTCATTGAACGGATTTTTGACATATTTCCTGATCTACATTTTTATAAATTTGCCATAGACTACCAGCAAGGAAATATTTACTACAGAAAAAGTTAGTATTTATTTAAAAATATTTTGCACAAAAAAGTAATAAAAAACTGTGATTTTAGACTAAGTTATAGGTTAATATTAAGTGTAAATTAATTTTAATTATAATAACAACGCTAGGGAGAGGTTCATGCCTTTAATGCGACTGCTCGGCATTTCATTGCTAAGTTTTTTACTCACAGCCTGTGGTGGCGGTGGGTCACTTGAAAAAGACGGCTCTATAAGTGATGGTGATTCCACTACAGAGGCTGCTACATACTCGGTTTCATTAAAGGGGTATTCTCAAACAGACGCAACAGAGTCAAATTCTGTTACCGCTACCTCCTCTTTAGATTTACGCGCAATTCTTACTCAAGACGGTGTAATTGTTGCGGGTAAGCGCATTACGTTTACATTAGAAGATGAGATTGGTGAACTGTCTCCATCAAGTGCATTAACTCAAAACGATGGTATTGCAACGGTTGAACTTACAGCCGGTGCTCAAGCCGGTGCTGGAGAAGTAACCGCTACCTATACAGTCGATGGCGAATCTTACTCAAGTACCTTTGCTTTTCAATCAAGCGGTGGGCAGGGTGATGATACGGGTGTTAGTGGGTCAACAACTCTAACAGTAAATATTGTCGATGAAAATGGTGCTAAGTATTCAGATACAAACCCGGTTACAACTGACAACTTAGGCACGGTTACAGCGACTTTAAAAAATGATGGAGTTGCACTTAGCGAGCAGCTTGTTACTTTTACTACAAACTTCACAGGTAAAATAACGCCTGACTTAGGTACTGCAATTACAAACTCAGCGGGTGAAGCAAAAGTAACTCTCTCTAGTGGTAGTTTTAAAGGCGCAGGTCAAGTTGTTGCAACTTATAATCCTACGAACTCAACAGAAGTGAGTAATACAGCTGTATTTTATTCATCAGGTGATTCTGCACCAGTTGATTTGGCACAATTCTCTATATCAGTAAAGCTCTTAACAGGCTGTAACGCAGGCTGGGACGATAATCGTTCTAGCGTAAAACTTGACCCTACACAAACAGCATCGGGTTGTACGGTAGCTAATACTATCTCTTCATCAGAACTAGGTGAATTATTTGTTGAAGTCATTGATGAGCAAAATGGTGAAGGTAGTAAAAATTCGCTTGTTAATATTTCAACAAATTTAGGTTCTGTTCTCCCTTCATCTGGGACAGCCCTTACCGATAACTTTGGTATTGCTTTACTAAAGTTGCAACCTGGTAATACTGGTGGCGCAGGTACTGTTACTGTAACGTCTGTAGGTGAAAGTAATTCAACTAATTTTGCTGTAGGTATTGCTGATTTAACCCTAGAGGTTGATAACGGGCTAAATAAAGATTCTTCAGGAAATGTTATTCCTCTAAAAGCAGGTGGTAGTACCGTTATTGAAGTAACACTTTTAGATGAAGATGGTAATTTATACTTAACTCCAACAGATGTTGAATTCAGCTCAACGTGTGTAATTAGCGGCGACTCAGTAATTGATGCATCAGTAAAATCATCAAGTGGTATCGCAACATCAACATACCGAGCTACAGGTTGTAGTATTGACGATGATATTAATATCACGGTTGAGACAGGCGGTAAAAACTTTACTGCTACTACGATTATTCCTGTGGAAACATCAGCGGTACAATCAATACAGTTTGTTGATGTCAGTGAAACATTTATTGCATTACCTCCAGGTGAAGGCGGCGCCCCGACTCAATCGATCGTTAGATTTAAGCTAATAGATGCGGATGGTCTTGCATCTACGCAGCAACGTATTGATTTCAAGTTAACAGATTCAGTGGGCGCAGCTAAACTGTCACTTAGAACAAGTGATACAAATAATGAAGGCTTTGTTCAGACAACGGTTGAATCTGGCATAGTGCCTGGTCCATTAGTGGTAAAAGCGTGTTTTATTTCTAAAGAAGATGTTAATAATTTACCTGAAGGTGATGATTTAACGTGTTGGGTTGATGATGTAGAACTGTGTACATCAGAACCAAGCAATGAAATTTGTCCAGACGGAACACTTACTTTAGTACCATTAAGCGAGCAGATAAGTTCTGTATCGGCTCAATTAACACTGGCTTCGGGCGTAACAGACCAAAACAGTTTTGATGCAAGCCCAAATACGTTCAATACTAACTCACTTAATTATAACGGTGTTTTAAATGATATTACGGTATATTTTGGTGACCAATTTAATAATTATAACGGTGACGGTGTAGAGGCAACTATTTTAGCTGAAGCTGGTGTCATTGGCTCATCTAGCAATGAAGTTACTTGTAAAACTGACGATGCTACTTGTGTTGTAACCTGGCGCTCTCAAGGAGACCGTCCATTTTATGATTACAAATGGGGTAACCGAATTGGCGATATTGACGGGGACGCAACAACTACTGAAGGTATTAATCCAAAAACAGGTATTATAAATTGTGACCCATATTTTGGTATTGCAGCTCCTTGTATAAATGGTATTACACGCGCTAAAAATAATGCTGATGGCGTTGTTATGGGAGGGCGTGTAAGTGTTCTCGCTGTCACTAAAGGACAAGAGAACTTTGTAGATGAGCAAACCACTGATGATGTTAAACGCACCAATGGTTTGTTTGATATTGGTGAATATTATACTAGTTACGATTTACCTGAAGCATTTATAGATCACAATGAAAATGCTGCCTTCGATAAAGCAAACTGTAGTGATGCAGATGCTTCAAATTATGACCCGTCTACGGATGAATGTTCTGAGTTAATTTCACGAGGTGGTCATAATGAAACATGGCGAGACCTAGATAATGACGGTATTTATGACTTTGCTGATGGTAAATATAATGGCTTATTATGTAGCGAAGCTGCTGAAAATGCAGGTGAGTGTTCTCGTGAGCTAATTGAAGTGCGTAAACAAATTGAATTGGTTATGTCTGGAGATAATCCATATGTTCGTTTTTCTGTGTTGAAAACAACGGATATTCTTGATGCACCGTATCCTGTTTATGTACCAGCAGATTGCTCTGTTTCAGTTACAGCAGTACTTGAGCCATCCGATGTATCTGAGCGTTGTGATATATCAGCAGTTGATTTATCAAATGTTTTTGCAGATAACCCTGAATATGATGAAACGGATCCAGATGAAACTGATCCTCAACTATTGGAAGTTGGCTTATCTGGTATTACAGTTCGTATTCACTACACAGATGAGTTTGGTAATCCACTACCAGCGGGTACAACTGTATCTATAGCCTCTACAAATGGCGACTTATCTATTATCGAAAATAACGCTATTATTCCAAGTACGAATACGGATAAACCAATGTATTCAGATGTTCGTATTTCTCGTGAAGCGGATGGTAATGATAAATTTGACGGTGTACTTTCAATAACATTTGAGTTTACTACTCAGGCTGGTGGCACTAAAACAGTCTCCAAAGGAATCGAAATTTACGATAGTAAATAAGGCTTTATTTTAAAAATGCCAACCTTTAGGTTGGCATTTTTGTTTCTGTTCTATATATTCCACATCAATTAATCTAAAAACACTAGTTTGTTTAATTTAACGACAAAAATTGTTCGTTTATTCAGTAAATACTGAAAAGTTTGTATTAAAAGCTTGTAACAACTAGTGTTTGTAGATATACCTATAAATATTCGCGCCGCTTATGTCGGCAAAACACATTTTCAATATTTGGTTAGAAATAGGCAACTATGGGCAAATCGCTAGTAATTGTAGAGTCTCCTGCTAAGGCTAAAACAATTAATAAATATTTAGGTAATGACTTCATCGTAAAGTCCAGTATTGGGCATGTACGAGATTTACCTACTTCAGGTTCGAGCAAAGCTAAAGTGCCGGCAACTAAAACGCCAGCAGAAGTTCGTAAAATGGAACCTGAAGAGAAAGCAGCGTATAAAAAGCAACGAGATTATACAAACTTAGTCGCGCGTATGGGTATAGACCCAAATCAAGGCTGGGATCCGCATTACGAAATACTGCCTGGTAAAGAAAAAGTTGTTCAAGAATTACAAAAGCTGGCAGAAAATGCAGACCAAATATATCTCGCAACGGATTTGGATAGAGAAGGGGAAGCAATTGCTTGGCACCTTCAAGAAATCATTGGTGGTGATCCTGCTAAATATAAGCGCGTAGTTTTTAACGAAATTACTAAAAACGCAATACAGCAAGCGTTTGAAACACCTGGCGAGCTCAATACTGATATGGTTTACGCTCAGCAAACACGTCGCTTTTTAGACCGTGTTGTTGGCTTTATGGTATCACCTTTATTGTGGGCTAAAGTGGCCCGTGGACTTTCTGCAGGACGAGTTCAGTCTGTTGCGGTACGTTTATTAGTAGAGCGTGAGCGTGAAATTAAGGCGTTTATCCCTGAAGAATTTTGGGATATTCACGCTGACGTTAAAAATACTGAGTCTGAGTTACGTTTAGAAGTAGCCAAACAAGCAGGAAAGCCTTTTAAGCCTGTAAATGAAGCTCAGGCTAGCGCAGCGGTTAAAAGCCTTGAGAATGCAGAATACAAAGTAATTAGCGTTGAAGAAAAACCAAGTAAAAGTCGCCCAAGTGCGCCATTAATTACTTCAACCATGCAGCAAGCAGCAAGCACACGTTTAGGTTATGGCGTTAAAAAGACCATGATGCTTGCTCAGCGTTTGTATGAAGGCGGGTATATTACGTATATGCGTACTGATTCAACTAATCTTTCGAAAGATGCCGTTGAAATGTGTCGTGAGTATGTAACAAACGAGTTTGGTGCTAAATACTTACCAAAAGATCCAATTAGCTACAGCTCTAAAGGCAATGCACAAGAAGCGCATGAGGCAATACGTCCTTCAAGCGTTACCGTGTTATCTGGTCATGTTGAAGGTGTAGACGCCGATGCTAAAAAGCTGTACGAGCTAATTTGGCGTCAATTTGTAGCGTGCCAAATGGTACCTGCTGAATACGATTTAACAACACTAACTGTTGCAGCTAACGACTTCCAGCTTAAAGCGAAAGGCCGTGTGCTCCGCTTTGATGGTTGGACAAAAGTACAACCTGCAATACGTAAGAAAAACGAAGAAGATCAATCACTACCGGCTGTTAAAGAAGGTGAAGTCCTTACTTTAATCGAACTTGATCCTAAGCAACATTTTACTAAACCGCCAGCGCGCTTTAGTGAAGCAAGTTTAGTAAAAGAGCTTGAAAAACGCGGTATTGGTCGTCCATCTACTTATGCGTCAATTATATCAACGATTCAAGATCGTGGTTATGTACGTGTAGAAAACCGCCGTTTCTTTGCTGAAAAAATGGGTGAAATAGTTACCGATCGCTTGGTTGAAAACTTCACTGATTTAATGAACTTTGATTTTACAGCTAAAATGGAAGGCCGTTTAGATGATATCGCTGAAGGCGAGCGTGTATGGACTCAAGTTCTAGATAAGTTTTATGCTGATTTTTCAACGCAATTAACTGTTGCTAAAGACGAGCCAGAGAACGGTGGTATGCGTCTTAACGAGATGGTTGAAACTGATATTGAATGTCCTACGTGTAGCCGAAAGATGGGTATACGAACGGCATCAACTGGTGTTTTCTTAGGGTGTACAGGTTACAGCCTTCCGCCAAAAGAGCGTTGTACTACAACAATGAACTTGGTGTCGGGTGATGAAGCAGTTGCAGCTGATGTAGAAGATGTAGAAACTGAAAAGTTAATGCAGATGAAGCGTTGTCCTATTTGTGAAACTGCAATGGATTCATATCTAATCGACGAAACCCGTAAATTACATGTGTGTGGTAATAACCCGGCATGTAAAGGGCATATTGTTGAAGAAGGTACCTTTAAAATTAAAGGCTATGACGGACCAATTATCGAATGTGATAAATGTGGCTCTGACATGGAACTTAAATCGGGTCGTTTTGGTAAGTATTTTGGCTGTAATAATGACGAGTGTAAAAACACACGTAAACTACTTAAAAGTGGCGAAGCTGCTCCACCAAAAGAAGATCCTGTTCACATTACTGAGTTAGAGTGTGAAAAGTCAGATGCGTATTTCGTATTACGTGATGGCGCCGCTGGTATATTCTTAGCTGCAAATACTTTTCCTAAGTCTCGTGAAACACGTGCACCTAAGGTAGAAGAGTTAAAACGCTTTAGAGACCGTATCTCGCCTAAGTTTTATTACTTAGCAGATGCACCTGCTAAAGATCCTGATGGTAATCTTGCTGTTGTACGCTACAGCCGTAAAAATAAAGCTCAGTATGTTATGACTGAAGTTGACGGTAAAGCTACTGGCTGGACTGCTCATTATGAAGCAGGTAAATGGACAGAAGAAGCGAAGAAAAAGGCAGCACCTAAAAAGAAAGCTGCTGCAAAAAAGGTACCAGCTAAAGCAAAGCCTAAAGCGAAAGCTAAAAAAGAAGATGAATAAGCACGTTATCGCTTATTCATAACTTTTTATAGGTTTTAAAAAACCATAAAAAAACCGGAATGCACAGCTTGTGTCTATTCCGGTTTTTTTGTGCCTAGTTAAATGTTTTCGCAACGGCTTTATTAGCAGTACATTCAACTAAGCGTATTGGAGATACCAGTTTTATTAAAAAATGGTCATTATATTGCACTAAATAACCCACTCACTGCGTTAAAAAACATTCATATAAAACAACTATATGTCATGCTATTGAGCTATTTTCTTAGCGCTAAAATAGATCACTAATTTAATGCAATTGGTATGATTAAATCTTAACAGAAGATACTTTTTTATAGCCTTCAGATTCAAGCTCATCATTTACGCATTTTAATACGTAGGCATTTAGCTCTTCATTGCTTACGTCATCATCTTTAGCCCAGTTAACACACATTTCTGTGTATTCTTTTACCATTTCGGCTGAAGCTGTTGGCGCATCGTCTGCTACCGCGTAAGTCGCAGATACTGCAAATAGTGGAGCTACGATTAATGCTAGCAATGCTTTTTTCATTCGTTTATTCCTAAAAAAATGGTGTGATGACTGATTTACCCAGTTTAAGATTAGGTTTAAACCAGTAGTGCCCAATCCAGAACAACTCTGTTGGTATACTGATTTTTAAACGAAAACGAAATAAAAGATAACGAAATTTTTTTATCGTGAAGATGAGTAATTTACTTGTCAGGATTTCGCAGCATTGTGTTGCAGTGGTTTATAAGCTAAGGTCGCTTTTTTTAATTAAAAGACAAATCAATGTCATCACACACCCCTAATAAAAAACCACGCCAAGCTAATAAAGTAGAGCATGCATTAGAATCTTTTATTTTTAAAGGGCGTTGGCTACTAGCCCCATTTTTTGTGGGTTTACTATTTGCAGTTGTACTGTTGTTAATAAAGTTTTTTAAGCAGCTTTATTTAATGGGTATTGCGACATTTACAGCAACAAATCAAGAGTTACTTGTCGGTATTCTAACTTTAGTTGATACGGCATTAT
Organism: Pseudoalteromonas sp. NZS71_1; assembly: GCF_015864305.1. Taxonomy (NCBI): domain Bacteria; kingdom Pseudomonadati; phylum Pseudomonadota; class Gammaproteobacteria; order Alteromonadales; family Pseudoalteromonadaceae; genus Pseudoalteromonas; species Pseudoalteromonas sp. NZS71_1. The sequence goes on from NZ_JADYXM010000004.1 coordinate 304,338, forward strand.
TAGCGGGGTTATTGCTGATCATTACATTTAGCGGTTACGAGAACTTTGTTTCTAAGCTTAATATTGATAATCATGAAGACAGACCATCTTGGATGGGAAAAGTTGGTTTTTCAGGTCTAAAGATGAAATTAATAAGTGCGATAGTCGCTATTTCTGCTGTTGAGTTATTAAAAGTATTTATAAACTCAGGCGCATATCCAAGTGATGAGCTACTTTGGAAAGTGACTATTCATGTTACGTTTGTAATGTCAGGCGTTTTATTTGCTTTAACTGACTACTTAAACAGTAAAACCCAAAGTCATTAGAAAAATTAAACGCATAAAAGAGCCCAAGTAATTTACTTGGGCTTTTTATGTTTAGAGCTTAGCTGTAATATTAAGTGTAATTATTGATGTCATTAACACTTTGCATAAAAGCAAGCGAAAGGCTCAAGTGTTAGTGTGTCTTGGCTTAATTTTGCGCTGTGGTGGCTAAGCTCATTGTATTCTTTAACGATTGATGTTGGCATATCAGTACTTGTTTGTTGAGAGCTTAGATTAAACATGCACAGCATTTTTTGCGGTCCAAGCGTTCTATAAAAAGCAAGCACAGGCTCAGGCGTTTCAATAAACTCAATATCACCCTCTAGTAAAACAGTTTGGCTTTTGCGCCACGCCATAAACTCACGATAGGCGTTTAAAATTGAGTTGCTATCATTAGTTTGCACAGCGACTGATTGCTGTTTGTGTGCATCATCAACAGGTAGCCAAGGTTTTACATCACTAAAACCCGCATGAGGTGAATCAACTTGCTCCCAAGGCATTGGCGTTCTACAGCCATCACGCCCTTTAAAGTTAGGCCAAAATGTAATGCCGTATGGGTCTTGTAAGTCTTCAAAGGCAACAGATGCTTCACCTAAACCAAGCTCTTCACCTTGGTACATACATACACTGCCACGAAGGGAAGCAAGTAGGGCGGTTAGCATTTTACATTGCTGAGGGTTTATTTCGCCATTTTCGCTCCAGCGACTTGCTACGCGCTCTACATCATGGTTGCTAAATGCCCAACACGGCCAACCCTCAGTCATACGTTGTTCAAGAGTTTGAACCGTAGTTCTAATATATTCACTTGAATAATCATTTGTTAAGAGCTCAAAGCTATATCCCATGTGCAGCTTATCGCCACCTTGGGTGTACTGCGCCATTGTCGCCAATGAATCTTCTGATGAGATTTCGCCAAGCGATACAGTACCTGGGTATTTATTAAGTAATGTGCGAATGTCTTGCATAAACTCAATATTTTCTGGCTGAGTGTTGTTGTAGTAATGATACTGAAATGCGTATGGGTTATCTTCACTAAAACCACGACCCTGGCGCTTATCTTTTGGTTTAGCTGGGTTATCGCGAAGTTGTGCATCGTGATAACAAAAGTTAATAGCATCTAATCTAAAGCCATCAACGCCTTTTTTAAGCCAAAACTCTACGTTATCAAGTACAGCTTGTCTTACGTCAGGATTATGAAAGTTTAAATCGGGTTGTTCGGTTAAAAAGTTATGCAAATAATATTGCCCACGGCGAGGTTCCCACTGCCACGCGCCACCACCAAAAATAGACAGCCAATTATTAGGTGCTGTGCCGTCATCTTTAGCTTCAGCCCAAACATACCAATCCGCTTTATCGTTATTTTGATTTTCGCGGCTATCTGTAAACCATTGGTGTTGATCTGATGTATGGCTTAGTACTTGGTCAATTATAATTTTAATATTGCGATTATGGGCTTGGCTAATAAGTTCATCAAAATCGTTTAAATCACCAAAAAGCGGGTCAATGTCACGGTAGTCACTAATATCGTAGCCAAAGTCTTTCATCGGCGATTTGAAAAAAGGTGAAATCCAAATTGCATCAACGCCTAAGCTTTTAATGTAATCAATACGATTAATAATCCCTTTTAAGTCACCAATACCATCGTTGTTGCTATCTTGAAAGCTACGCGGATAAACTTGATAAATAACCGCACCTTTATACCACTGCTTTTGGGTCATGCTTTTCTCCGTCATTCCACACAGTATTTAGACTATTCTTTATTGTGATTACGATTAATCACGTTATTTTCAAAAAGCATACGTGAAGCCTTTAATTCTGTAAAAAGTCTGCATACGTATGCACTAAAAATAATGCAATAAAATTATTTAAAATAAGCGCTTAGCGCATCTTTAGCGGTGTTCGTTTTGTGTGTTTAATGTTTACCAATTATGTTATTCATTCATTTTTTAGTTAAATTTAACCTAACAGTTTGTACTATAAAGGAAATATACCCTTGGTTTTACTAGGAATGGTCTGACCAATTTAACACTTAGTAAATGTGCAATTATTTAAAAGTTATATAACAGCGCTAATTAATTTCATCTTGTTTACATTCAAGTAGGAAGGCTATTAGTTTTCTACAAAATAGATTTAATCTGTCATGCTCTTTCAGTGTTTTTTGTTTTGCTTATTTTTAATAAAATCATGTGGTTAAAATTATATATGTGTAATATATGTTAATTTTAGGCTACATTGAAATTGTTGAATACGTATGCATAAAGTTGTTAATAAAATAAATCTGGCGTTAATATTCATCCTGACAACAAAATTAGCTCGCCTTGTTTAACTATCACTTAAACATTGAACGCGGGTATCACAATATGGGTAACGGGAAAACATTATGTCTATGTTCAAACCAAGTATATTAACTTTGGCATTAACAGCTGCAGGCTTATCAAGCTTTGCTACACAGGCTGCTCAAGAAGATACAATAAAAAAAGATGATGTAGAAGTTATCGAAGTTAAAGGCTTTCGTGGCAGTGTTGTAGAATCAATCAACACAAAACGCTTCTCTACACAGGTTGTAGAATCTATATCGGCTGAAGACATTGGCAAATTGCCAGATTCTTCAATTGCTGAATCGATTGCGCGTTTACCCGGTTTAACCGCCCAGCGCTTAGATGGTCGAGCAAGTCGTGTCTCTATTCGTGGTTTTGGCGAGAATGAAAGTGGCACAACGTTTAACGGTCGTGAGCAGGTATCGATTGGTGATAACCGTGGTGTAGAGTTTGACCTTTATCCATCAGAAATAATGAGCGGTGTAACTGTTTATAAAACGCCAAATGCAAGTATTGATGCTGAAGGTATTGCCGGTGTTATTAATATGCAAACCGTGCGCCCTTTAAGTAAAGGCGAGCGTGTTGTGCAAGTAAATGGGCAGTATGAGCAAACCAGCTTTGGTAAATTAAATCCAGACGGTAATGATGACGGTTACCGAGGCACTATTTCATACATTGACCAGTTTGCTGACGATACAATTGGTGTTGCCTTTGCTTTAAATACAATGAGTTCACCAAATCAAGAAAAACGTTGGAACTCGTGGGGCTACCCAGAATTCACCGAAAATGGTAACGATTATTCAATTTTAGGTGGCGCTAAACCATTTGTACGTTCATCTACACTTGAGCGCGATTCTGCAATGCTTGTACTTGAAGCCGCACCTACAGATAAATTAAACATGACGTTTGATGCGTTATATGTAGATTTTACAGATGAAAAAATTCTACGCGGTATTGAAGTTCCGTTTGCATGGGGACAAGGTAGTATTGATGCAAATAGTGTTGTAGTTGATGAAGCATCTGGCTTTATAACTAGTGCAGTAACACAAGGCCAACGTGTAGTAGTTCGAAACGATTATGAAGAACGCGAAGCGGAACTTACAGCTTTTGGTTTTAATACTAAATATGATATTGACGATTCGTGGTCAGTAGAGTTTGACGCAAGCTACTCACAAGTAGACCGTAAAATCTGGAGTGTTGAGAGCTACTCAGGTACAGGGCGTGGTGATGCTCGCGGTGTTGCAGATAACTTAGGTTATACATTTAATGGTGGAAACACCGGCGCAAGCTTTACTCATGACTTAGATTATAGCGATTATGGTTTAATACAGTTAGGTGGCCCGCTATCGTGGGGTGCAAGCTCTGCACTTAACGATAAATATGGTTTAACTGGTACTGAGTATGAAAACCAAGCGCAAGATGGTTTTATTAATGCACCGACCATTGAAGATGAGCTGTCAACATTAAAAATAGCGGCTTCAAAGGTATTAGAAAACGAGTACATAAGCTCTATTGAATTTGGTATGTTTTACAAAGAACGTGAGAAAACAAAAGATTCAGAAGGTTACTTTATGACGTTATCTAGCTTTTCGCTTGATAGCCCAGGCATGCTTAATGTGCCAGAACAGTACCGTAACGGAAGTGTTGATTTAGGCTTTATAGGCATGGGCGATATGATTGCTTATGACGTAAATGGCTTAGTTAACGACGGTTATTACGACTTACTGGCAGAGAGCTTAACAAATACAAGTCATGCGACTAAATCGTGGACTGTAAAAGAAGAAATTACTTCTGCATTTGTTCAAGCAAATATTAATGCTGAAGTAAGCGGCCTTGCATTAACGGGTAACGTGGGCGTGCGTTATGTACAAACTGATCAATCATCACAAGGTAATGCATTTAGTACTGTTGATGGTGTGGTTGTTACATCACCGACAAACATAAGTCATGATTACTCGCACGTATTACCTAGCTTAAACCTGTCACTTGCGATTGATGAGCAACAAACGATACGTTTTGGTGCTGCTAAAACAATTTCTCGTGCACGCTTAGATGAAATGAATTCATCAGTTAATGCTTCATATAATCAAACACCTGATGAAAATGGCAACTATTGGTCTGTATCGGGTGGTAACCCAAATTTAGAACCTAAAGAAGCAACCGGCTACGATTTTACTTACGAGAATTACTTTAGCGATGAAGGTTACTTCTCTGCTGCGTTTTTCTATAAAGATTTAACTCAGTGGATTTTTGACGGCACGTATGCAATTGATATGTCAGGCGTAGCTGACCCTTCAACAGGTGAAGTTCCTGCAACAGCATCAGGTACAGGCAGCGGTAAAATAAATGGCGGCGGTGGCGATTTATATGGTTACGAGCTTTCACTAGCGTTACCATTTAAAATATTCCATCCATCTCTTGAAGGTTTTGGTTTAATTGCCAGCCATACAGGAATAGAGTCTGATATAGAGGATCAAAACGGTAACGATTACGAGCTACCAGGTCTTTCGGATAAAATTCAAAGCTTAACAGTTTACTACGAAATGCATGGTATGCAATTACGTACCAGTATGCGCAAACGCAGTGCCTTTAAAGGTGATGTATATGGTTTAGGTTTTAACACTGAACAAGTTGATATTTTAGGTGAAACTATTTGGGATGTTCAAGCAGGTTATGACTTCTCTGAGGCCGGTATTGAAAGCCTTGAAGGTTTATCTGTTCAGTTTCAAGTACAAAACTTAACTGAAGAACCGTTTACGTCACTTTCTGGCGATAATGCTCTACAAGTACGTGACTACCAAGATTACGGTCGTACTTACTTGTTAGGCTTTAGTTACAAGCTATAATAAAAGTTGTGTGTAGAAGCCCTTGTGATTTGTTTTACAAGGGCTTTTTTATAGCTAGTTTATCAAACACTGATTAATACCAATTCGCTTAATTAAGTTTATTGAGCGCTGTATTAAAGCGTGGGCAATAATATGAAACCAATAAAACATGTCGTAATTGCAGGCGGTGGTACCGCAGGGTGGATAACAGCAGCACTGCTTAATAAAGTGTTAGGTAAAGTAATTAATATCACACTAATAGAATCATCAGCTATTGGTACGGTAGGAGTGGGTGAAGCAACGATACCGCCCATTATGCAACTTAATAACGCGCTGGGTATAAACGAGCAAGATTTTATTAATGCCACTAATGCTTCAATAAAATTAGGTATAGAGTTCGAAAACTGGAAAACGCCAGGGCATAGCTACATGCATGCGTTTGGCTCGTTAGGTAAAGATTTTCCCTTTTGCGATTTTTATAACTTTTGGTTAAAAGGTCAAATTACGGGTTGCGAAGACGACTTATGGGATTTTTCACTCAATTACCAAGCGGCTAAACAGCATAAATTTGCACCCCTCAATACAATTCCTAATACCCAACTACCTGGGCTGAGTTACGCATATCATTTTGATGCGACGCTTTACGCTGAATACTTAAAAAAGTTGGCTATATCGCGCGGTGTTAAACACATAGATGCAAAAATAAGCCATGTTGAACAATGCGATACAGGCAATGTTAAAAGCCTAGCACTGGATAACGACAGTCAAATTAGTGGGGATTTATTTATAGATTGCACCGGGCTGCGTGCACTATTAATTGAACAAACACTAAATACAGGGTTTATTGATTGGTCTCATTACTTACCATGCGATAGTGCAGTAGCCGTACAAACAAAAAGTACTCATGAGCTTAAGCCCTATACGCGATCTATTGCACATAGTGCTGGTTGGCAATGGCAAATACCACTGCAAAATCGTATTGGTAATGGCCTTGTTTATTGCAGTAGATACTTGTCAGATGATGATGCTAAGCAGTTACTGCTAAAAAGCGTACCCGCTGAGCCAATTACAGAGCCCCGTATTATAAAATTCAAAACAGGACGGCGTTTAAAGCAATGGCATAAAAATGTGGTGTCGGTTGGCCTCTCAAGTGGTTTTTTAGAGCCGCTAGAGTCAACCAGTATTCATTTAATTCAAACTGCGGTTACGCGTTTAATTAAGCTATTTCCACACAACGGTATTAGCGATGCGTTAGTAACGGAGTTTAATAAACAAAGCGTTATTGAATTAGAGCACATACGTGATTTTATTATTTTGCATTATAAACTCACCGAGCGAGAAGACTCCCCGTTTTGGCGTCAATGCATGCAAATGGATATACCAAATTCCCTTACCCATAAACTGAATTTATTTAAACACACAGGCAAAGTAATACGTGAAGATGATGAACTATTCGCCGAAGTTGCTTGGCAGCAAGTCATGATAGGGCAAGGGCTTATCCCTGATGACTATAACAGTATTGTTGATTCACTAAGTGATGATCAACTGAGCGATTTATTTTCTACTTTAAAAACGTTGATCAGCTCAACTGTAACGCAATTACCAACTCACCAGAATTTTTTAGCCAGCATTAAAAAGGTATAACAATGCGATTTTTAAACACACTTTTACTAGTAAGTGCATGTAGCTTACCAAGCTTTAGTTATGCACTTAGTGTAGAGCCTGCCAATTGGTGGGTCGGCATGAATAAAAATAACATTACAGTACTCGTGCATGAGCAAAATATAGCTAACGAAGAATTTAAATTAGATAAGTATAAAGGGGTTGAACTTAATAACGTAACACGTACCGACAACCCTAATTATGCTTTCCTTCATTTAAATATTAGCGATAACGCCAAAGCAGGAACGCTCAAGTTTAACAGCACTAATACAGCGCATAGCTTTGAGTTTCCTTTATTTACCCGAGATAAAAATAGCGCGCAACGCCAAGGTTTCACAAGTGCAGATGCTTTATATTTAATTAACCCAGATCGCTTTGTAAATGGCGACTCCACAAATGACACTGTCAAAAGCATGCTAGAAGCTGTAAATCCAGGTTTTAAAGGCGGGCGACATGGAGGGGATATTCAAGGTGTTATTAACGCATTACCGTATTTAAATAATTTAGGTGTAACACAGCTTTGGCTTACTCCAGTGCTTGAAAACAACATGCCAGATTACTCTTATCATGGTTACGCGATTACAGACTTTTATAACGTTGATCCGCGAATGGGATCAAATAATTTATACAAAACGTTATCAATAAAGGCTAAAGAGCAGGGCATTGGGCTTGTTATGGATATGGTGCTTAATCACTTTGGTGCTGAGCACCCGTGGATGAAGGATAAACCAACTCAAGATTGGATTAACTTTAATGGGCAGTTTGAAAATGGTAAAAATGCCACAAGCCATGCGCGCCAAACAATTCAAGATCCACACGCAAGTAACTACGATAAACGCCAGTTTAGCGATGGTTGGTTTGTCGCTAGCATGCCCGATTTAAACCAGCGCCAACCATTATTAAATGAGTATTTAATTCAAAATGCAATTTGGTGGATTGAATACGCAGATTTAAGCGGTATTCGAGTTGATACTTACTCTTACTCAGACAAAGCATTTTTAAGTGATTGGACCAAGGCCATTATGGATGAATACCCACACTTTAATATTGTTGGCGAAGAGTGGACTTCAAACCCTGCAATAGCGTCGTATTGGCAGCGCGGTAAAGTAAATCAAGATGGGTATGTGTCAAGCTTACCCAGTGTGATGGACTTTTCGTTGCAAGAGGCGGTAATTCGAGCTTTAAATGAAGACGAGGGTTGGAGCACAGGCTGGGTTAAAGTATATCAGTCATTAGCTAACGATTTTTTATACCCAGACACCAATAACATTATGGTGTTTGCTGATAACCACGATATGAGCCGTTTATATACGGAATTTGGGCAAGACTTAGCTAAAACTAAAATGGCGATGACTTTGTTTTTAACAACGCGCGGCATTGCTCAAATATATTATGGAACCGAAATATTATTGGATAATACGCCGAGTAAAGATCATGGTGATATACGAATTGATTTTCCAGGTGGGTTCAAAAATCAAAACGCTAATGCGTTTACTGGAGTCGGGTTAAGTAAAGATCAGCGCGATATGCACGAAACTATAAGCACGCTACTTAACTTTAGAAAGCAAAGCCCGGCGCTTGCAAAGGGTAAGCTCGTTCATTTCAGTCCGAACAATGGTGTTTATAGTTATGCTCGCGTTAGTGATACGCAAACAGTATTAGTTTTTATGAATAAAAACAAAGTAACACAAAAGCATAATCTTGATTACATGCAAGAAGTTATACCAAAAAATGCCAATGCGCAGGCATTATTCACACAACACACTTTTAAACTAACTAACAGTATTAACTTAGAGCCAATGACTGCTACGGTATTAGTGATTAATACGCCGTGAATGTTTAAGTGAATACGTATGCAGCAACTGTATGCTTGCTGCAGATATCTTTAGTATAAAGCTATAACACTACTGACAAAAAGACACACAATGAAAAAATCAGTTTATGTACCCGCATTACTGTGTAGCGCACTTATAACAAGTGGGTGCTCAGACAATAATGAAACCGAACAACAGCAAGCCCCTAAACAGGCGCAAAATGAGTTAACAAAGCCTGTTGTATACCAAGTATTTACACGCTTATTTGGTAACACACAGACCGCGAATGTGCCTTGGGGTACAAAAGAGCAAAATGGCGTAGGTAAATTTGCCGACTTTAACGATGCTGCACTTAAAGGTATTAAAGAATTGGGTACGACCCATGTTTGGTATACCGGTGTTTTACATCATGCGCTAGTGGGCGATTATACCGAGTATGGGATTACGCAAGACGACCCTGATGTAGTTAAAGGCCGTGCAGGTTCACCTTATGCAATAAAAGATTACTACGACGTAAACCCAGATTTAGCCATAAATGTGACCAATAGAATGGGTGAGTTTAGTGATCTGATTGAGCGCACTCATGAGCATGGCATGAAAGTGGTTATAGATATTGTACCTAACCATGTGGCTCGTAATTATAAATCAGTAGCAAAACCCAAAGGAATAAAAGACTTTGGTGAACAAGACGACACCAGCAAAGAGTACGATAAAAATAATAACTTTTATTATGTACCAGGCCAGTCTTTTCAGGTTCCGACATCACAAAGCTATACAGTTTTAGGGGGTAATACTCACCCTTTAGCTGACGTTTTTTTTGATGAAACGCCAGCAAAATGGACGGGTAATGGTGCGCGTGCACCCAAGCCAGATATTAACGATTGGTACGAAACCGTAAGAGTGAATTATGGCGTTAAGCCTGATGGCAGCTATGACTTTCCTGTATTACCTAAAGAGTTAGAAAACCAAGATTATCGCGCTCATTATGCGTTTTGGCAAAATAAAGAGCTTCCTAATAGTTGGTATAAATTTAGAGATATCACATTGTACTGGCTCGACAAAGGCGTTGATGGTTTTAGGTACGATATGGCCGAAATGGTGCCGGTTGAATTTTGGAGCTTTTTAAATTCATCAATAAAAATGCAAAAGCCCGATGCGTTTTTATTGGCTGAAGTTTACAACCCACAAATGTACAGAGCGTATATTCAGCAAGGAAAAATGGATTACTTGTATGACAAAGTCGGCTTTTACGACACATTAAAAGCCATTATGCAGGGTAAGCAAGCTGCTAATACTATTTTTGCAGCCCAAAGCCAAGTGGCTGATATTGAAGCGCACATGCTGCACTTTTTAGAAAATCACGACGAACAACGCATTGCTAGCCCTGATTTTGCAGGTGATGCACGCTGGGGGAAACCAGCAATGGTAGTTTCTAGCTTAATGAGTCGCGCACCTACTTTATTATATTTTGCCCAAGATGTGGGGGAGGACGGATCTGAAAACGCAGGTTTTGGCACATCTACTCGCACCAGCATTTTTGACTATATTGGTGTACCAGCGCATCAAGCATGGATGAACAACGGAAAATTCGACGGCGCTAACTTATCGAGCGAGCAAGCATCACTTCGTGATTATTATAAATCAATAATGGCTCTTAATCGTTTACCCGCTGTTGTAGGTGGAACCATGTCAGAGCTTTCACTTAGCAATAGCGAACGCGTTGTTGGTTTTGTACGCTCGCTGGGACAGCAAGCTGTTTATGTTTTTAGTAATTTTAGTGAGGAGCCACAAACGGTATTAATTAATTTAACACCAGAGCAAGCAAATACCTTTGAGCGAAATAAACCGCTACACGACTTACTTGAACAAAACACGGTAAAGATCATCACTGACAAAGAAGTTACAAAGCTTATGCTTTCGCTAGATGCATTTAGTAGCGCAGTTTTAACTAATAAGGCTAATCATGAATAATCAAAATAATAATTATGACAGCAACAAACCAAATCTAAGTTTTTGGCAAATATGGAATATGTGCTTTGGCTTTTTAGGTATTCAATTTGGTTTTGCACTACAAAACGGCAATGTGAGCCGTATTTTTCAAACCCTAGGCGCACAAGTTGATGATATTCCTATTTTATGGGTTGCAGCACCGCTAACGGGCTTAATAGTGCAACCAATAATTGGTTATTGGAGTGATAAAACATGGGGACGTTTTGGTCGTCGTCGTCCATTCTTTTTCATAGGGGCGGTACTTACTACTATCTCACTCTTTATCATGCCGCATTCACCAACCCTTTGGATTGCTGCAGGTATGTTATGGATTATGGATGCCTCAATCAATGTCACTATGGAACCTTTTAGAGCACTTGTAGGCGATAACCTGCCAGAAAAACAACGCGCTACAGGTTACGGGTTACAAAGCTTTTTTATTGGTATTGGTGCGGTATTAGCCTCAGCGCTACCATGGATGATGACCAATTGGTTTGATGTAAGTAATACCGCTGCGCCAGGGCAAATCCCTGAATCTGTTAAATATTCATTTTATTGGGGTGGGGTCGTATTGCTAGTCGCAGTTCTTTGGACAGTTATGCGAACCAAAGAATATAGCCCTGAGCAATTAGCTGCTTTTGAAAACCACACTGCCAAACCGACTAACACCGCATTAGTAGATATCAACTTCAATAAAGGTGCCATTATTTTTGTGGTGCTAGGTTTAGCAACCCTTGCATTAGTAATGGGTTTATCGCTTGAAAAAGAGTTATACCTACTTGCTGGTGGCTTACTAGCGTTTGGTATTGTGCAGTGGATAGCAAGCGCATTAAAGGCTGCTAACAAAATACAAGGCGGTTTTTACCAAGTAGTACAAGATGTATTTACCATGCCAGAGGCAATGAAGCAGCTTGCTTGGGTGCAGTTTTTTAGCTGGTTTACGTTGTTTGCTATGTGGATATACACCACAGCCGCAGTAACAAGCTTTCATTACGGCAGCAGTGATGCAACAAGTAAAGCCTTTAACGATGGGGCTGATTGGGTCGGTATTTTATTTGCAGCTTACAACGGCTTTGCGGCTATTGCCGCTATGTGTATTCCATTTTTAGTTAAAAAAATGGGCTTAAAAGGCGCACATTGCTTTAACTTATTACTAGGCGCATTGGGCCTTGCGAGCTTTATGTTTATAACAGATCCAAAAATGCTCCTTATTCCAATGATAGGCGTTGGCTTTGCATGGGCTTCTATTTTATCGCTTCCTTATGCAATGTTAAGTAACGCACTACCGAGTAATAAAATGGGCGTGTATATGGGTATTTTTAACTTCTTTATTGTTATACCGCAATTGCTTGCTGCTAGTATTTTAGGGCTTATTTTACGCCACGTATTTTCTAACCAGCCTATTTACGCATTATTAATTGGTGCTGCATCATTCGTTGTTGCTGCGATTGCTGTAATGCGCGTTAAAAATTCAAACTAAGGGTCACACAATGAAAAAATATAACCTTATTACTACCGCTCTTTTAACTTTGGGCTTAACAGCCTGTGGTGCACAAAATACGAATAACGAAAATATTGATGCTACAGTTTCAGCAGCTCCTGGCGCACCAGGTGCTGAACCATATTGGGCTTACGCGGGTAAAACCGGAATTGGTACTTCTTTTGAGCAATACCAAAACGGCCAATATAATAACAACGCTGCGACAGGTGAAGTATCAAAAGTATGGTTTTCAATTGCCAAAGGTATGATCACCGAAACTATGTTTGGACTCATTCACCAAGCTCAAATTAAAGATATGCAGTTTGTAGTAACCGGTAAAGATTTTACAGTCACTGAAGCTGACGACTTAGACGTTACAATTGATTACTTACATAAAGACGATAAAGGCAGACCACTATCGCTTGCTTACAAAGTAACAAGTACAGATAAGAAAGGGCGTTTTACCCTCGAAAAACACATATTCACCGACCCTGACGGACAAACATTGTTTGTACGCAGTATTTTTAATACATCACTTAAAGGCGTGAAAGCGTATGTTGCTGTTAATCCTTATATAAACAACAACGGCTTAGGTGATTTTGCAAAAACCACTGAGCAAGGCTTAGTAGCATGGGAAGATGATAATTTTTTAACGTTGCAATCATCTACGTCATTCAAAATGCAAAGTGTAGGCTTTACAGGTGTGAGCGATGGCATCACCTCACTTAAAAAACAACACACACTAAGCAAAAAATATTCAAACACAGGCGATAAGGCCGGTAATGTCACTCTGCTGGCAGAGCTTGGTACTATCTATAGTAATACCACATTTGATTTAGCACTAAGCTTTGGTAAAACGCAGCAGCAAAGCCAGCAACAAGGTGCACAGAGCTTATCTAAAGGTTATCAAAATGTGCTTGATGCCTACAACGGTAAAGGTGAAGCGCTAGGCTGGGAAGATTATTTACAAAGCCTTGAGCCATTAAATACAATGGTTAAGCAAACAGCCGATGACGGTAAGCTACTTTACACCAGTGCAATGGTACTAAAAGCGCAAGAAGACAAAACTAATGCGGGTGCGCTCATTGCCTCACTTTCTAATCCTTGGGGTGAAACTGTTTCAGCCAAAGAGGGTTCGACTGGTTACAAAGCGGTATGGGTTCGTGATTTTTATCAAGTAGCTATGGCATTTATGGCCTTAGGCGATACCGCCACTGCAAAAACGGCCTTCGAATACCTTGAAAAAGTACAAGTTACTAGCATAACCCCCGGTAACAATGGTGATACAGGATGGTTTTTACAAAAAACACATGTTGATGGTGAACTTGAATGGGTAGGGGTACAGCTAGATCAAACAGCTATGCCAATTATGCTCGCGTGGAAGTTACATCAAGCAAACGTACTAAGTGATAACGAACTTAAAGATTGGTATGCACGCATGCTAAAACCGGCAGCTGACTTTTTAGTTGATGGCGGAAGAGCTAAAATTTTATGGAACGACATGCAAATCACTCCACCCGCAACACAGCAAGAGCGCTGGGAAGAGCAAAGTGGTTATTCTCCCTCTACAACGGCTGCCGTTGTTGCTGGCCTTATAACAGCCAGTGACATAGCAACACTCAGTGGTGATACTCAAAATGCAGATCGTTATTTAGCAACGGCTAAAAAGTACAACAGTGATATAGAATCGCAAATGTTTACCACCGAAGGTAATTTAAAAGGTGATAGCACCGATGGCGAGTATTTTATTCGTATAGGTCAAGACACCGACGCTAACTCTAATACTAAAATTAACGCCAACAATGGCCGTGAAGGTTTTAACAAAAAGCAGATTTTAGACGGTGGTTTTTTAGAATTAGTCCGCTATGGAGTAAGAAGTGCCAACGATTCAAGTATAGTTAAAACCCTGCCTGAGTATGACGACGAAACGCTTGAAGATAACTTACAAGTTAAATACAGCTTTAACTTTACCGATGGTAGCGGCACATTTGCAGGCTATCGCCGTTATGGCAACGACGGTTACGGCGAAGATGAAACCACAGGTACTAATTACGCCGAAAGCGGGAGCAACACGCCAGGCCAACGTGGTCGTGTATGGCCATTTTTTACAGGCGAACGCGGACACTATGAAATAGCGGCCGCAAACGCAAATAATACGCTAGATGATGCAAAACAAGCGGACATTAAAAATAGCTACGTAAAAGGCTTAGAGCAGTTTGCTAATAGCGGCATGATGCTACCTGAGCAAGTATGGGATGGCGTGGGTGTAAATAAAGCAGGTTATGTGTTAGGCGAGGGCACAAACTCAGCAACACCTCTAGCTTGGACACATGCAGAATACATTAAGCTTGTACGCTCACTCAGTGATAAACAAGTTTGGGACTATTATCCGGTGGTTGCCGAATCGCTTAAAGACTAATATATAATACCAATTCGCTTAATTAAGTGAGCTATTTTGAGGCAGGAAAAACGTGTTGTTAGCTAGGCAAAAAATTCGCTATTTAGTTGTTCTAAATAAGAATTTTTTAACGCAGTTAGCGACACGTTTAGCCCCGCAAAATGATTAAGTATTATTGCGGATTGGTATAAAATGCTGTAGTTATTAAAAAAGGCTTCTAAATAAATTTAGAAGCCTTTTTGTTATGTACTCACTTAATATTAAAACAAAAGAATGCTCTTCAAATAAAATGAATGTCACTTTTTAGTTACATTATTTGAGGCCACACTTATTATCAAACCATGATAACAACTCGGTATAAAATTCTTTTTTATGATCGTAGAAAAGCGTATCAGAAAAGTGATCGGCATCTTCAAGCTCAATATATTTAAAGTCTTTTTTGTACTTTTCAAGCTCAGATACGAAGTCTCTACTGTGTTTTACTGGAACACGACTGTCGATATCACCATGCACAACCAGTATAGGAATATTTACTTTATTTACTTGCTCTACAGGGGAGACACCTGTAATCGTAGGGCGTTGTAAAATACTTAAAAAGCGATTTTCGTTAAGAGTTGCATTAATACGGCTTAAATCACTTACCCCTGCACCGGCAACAACACATTTATATATGTTGTTTTCACGCATAGATGCAGCAAATGCAGCATAACCGCCATAACTCCAACCAAATAAAGCGAGTTTATCTTTTGTCGCTAAGCCTTTATCGATCAAGTACTGCGCAGCATCGTCTAAATCATCTTGTTTTTTCAAGCCCCAGTTATTATCACCTGCCATCCAATGCTCCAGACCGTACCCCGTAGATCCACGATAGTTTGGTTGAATAACGACGTAACCATGATAGGCGAGTAACTGCGCCCAGTCATCAAATACAATAGAGTCACGCACCCAAGGACCGCCGTGAGGGAGTACTATTGCGGGGTAAGGACCTTTAGTCGCAGGAATGGTTACATACGCTTTTATTTTGCGTCCATCTCTTGCTTTATAAGAGATATATTTAACGGATCCTAATTTACTTTTATCAATAAACGGAAGTCGGTCACCAATTTTAGTCAGCTTCTGTTTATTAGTAACAATGTAATAGCTGCCTGGGTTATCGTCAGCAGATATTCTCACTACTAAGACGTTATCGTTATCAGAGCTACTAATGATTTGTACAAATTTATCTTTAAATAAAGAAGCAACAGATTCGTTAAGTGCTTGAAGGTTTGGATCTGTGAAATAAAACTTAGGCTGCTTGGTTGTATAGCGAAAGCCTTGTAAAGTGCCGTCGGTATCAAGTATAACACCGTCTGTATCTACAGACTTAAGACCAAATTGACGTTCAGAATACTGACCTGTTTTAATATTGTAAATATAAATGCCAGTCGTATTTTCGCCTAAGTTGGCGTTAACATAAACTTCGTTAGGATTACCTTTTGCAAATCCTAATATCTCAAAGTTTTCACGCTTTTTAGGACTAACTTGCTTAATTACTTTCCAATCATCATTGCCTTTATCTCGGGCATAATAATCGATTGCGTTATCAGATTTATTCCAACCTTGGGCTATTCTTATTTCACCATCGTAGTCAGAAACAAACGAGCCTGATACTTTTTCATTTCCGCGCATTACAGTAACGCTTCGTCCAGTGTTAATATTAAATCTCACTACATCTGGAATGTAGTTATTATTAATATCAACTTCTACAAGTACTTCATCTTTTTTGTCTGGAAGTATATTTATTATATTAAATTGAACATTTCGCTTTTTCTTAAATGGTAATAACCAGTCGCCTTTACCATCAGCATCAGTTATTGCAAACTTATTAACCCAGTATTTGCGACTTCCATCTTCTAGTATTTGTCTAAACATAACGCCAATTTTTTCATCGTTTAACCATACGATGGAAGATATCAGCATTTTATCAGCGCCCAACCTTACGGGGTCTGCTTCTAGGTTATTTGGATCTCTTATCTCAATTATATAGTCACCATTTTTGGTAGTCGCTCTTAAAATAGCAAGCTTCTTACCATCAGGTGATGCTACAACACTACGGATAGCCGATGACATTGAGAAAGCATCGATACTGCTCACTTGTGTCGCATCTTCAGTTTCGCTATTAGCGAAAGAAGATAGGCTTAGTAAGGTAAATCCTACTAACATTCTTTTTTTAAGTTTCATTTTTTATTCCCTCAAAAAAAATGGCCTAAAATTTTAGGCCATCTGGATTGAATATATACTCAGCCAATTCTAATTAAAAAGAAGCTGTAAAACTGATGTATGGGCTACGTCCTGAAGTATCATAACCAACACCTAGAGGGATGTTAGTATTTGAGAAAGAACCATTTGGATCTACTTTCGGTGGAGCTTCATTAAATACGTTACGTACACCAAAGTTCACTTTATACGCATCGTTAGACCAAGTCATACCGATGTTATGTACAAAGTAGTCATCAGTGAAACCAACAGGGCGACATTTAAGTGGAGCACCATTTGCGTCAGTTAAACCACGACAACCTGCAGTACCTTCTTCAAACTCACCTAAATCATCTTCATCTTCACGACCTTTACCGATGAAACGTGTTTCCCAGTTAAATCTAAAATCAGAATATTTAAGTTGTAAGCGTGCTGTACCGCGCCATTCTGGTGAATCTGGCTCACCCATATTGTCATCAATAGTACCAAGTACATCAAAAACTTGCTCTGTCATGCGCGTAGCTTGAAGGTCTAGTGTAATACCTAAGTTTTCTTCTGCAATTACCGTATCTGTTTCAAAGTAGATGTTGTAATCAAAACCTTTAGAAGAGATTAAACCAATATTGATAAAGCTAGCATCAACTAAATCAATTTGACCATTTTCGTCACGCCCTATACGGCTACAAAAAGCATCATTACCATCTGCAGAATAACACTGACCAATACTGTAGAAAGCACTTGGCTCTGCAATACTATTTGTTACTTCAATGTCAAAACGAGTTAATGACATTGTTAAATCAAATGCATCAGTGAACGGTTGTTCAAAGATAAAACCGTATGTTTTAGCCACTGATGTTTCAGCACTAAGTTCAGTTGTACCGCCAGTTTCAATCTCAGCGCTGTAAGTAGCAGTATATGAATCAGTCCCACCTTGACCTAAACCAAGAGTAGTTGGATCAATACCTGATGCTTGACAAGCGTTTAATACCGCTGTATCGCGTGTTTCTTCAGCTGCATTATATGTAGCTGCTGAACCTGGGTTCAATGGGTCAATATTACGAGCATCTTCCGGAACAACACATGGATCGGCAACTGTATTAAAACCAGACGTACCGTTTAAGAAACGTTCACGTAAGTTTGGCGCTCTATAAGAAGTACCTTTTGTAGCACGAAGAGTAAACCAATCAACAGGACGGTAGATAGTTTTAAGACTATAAGTTGATTCAGCATCGTAGAAAGATTCTTCAGAAACACGGCCAGAAGCTGTAAATGTAAGTTCTTCAGCACCTTTAACTCCTTTAAGTAAAGGGAAGTCAACTTCTGTGAATATTTCTTTTAGATTACGAGAACCATCAGCGCCTTGGTCAGCAAAGTAGCCCCATAGTAAGCCTTGTGATGCTGCTGCATTAGGATTTGATTCAATCTCATCACGACGATATTCAATACCAACGATACCTGCAACAGTTTCGTTATTCCATGGTAGTGCGAAGAAGTCACCGCCCATGAATGCATTAAAAACAAACTGGTTTACTTTAGTTTCGATGTCGCGGTCAATAAATAAATAGGCCGCTTCTTCAGGTGAAAGCGTACCGCCACCTTCTTGGTAAATACTGTCTGCAAATAAATTAACAGGAACACATCCATCAGAACCGGTACCACAGGTAACAGTACCATCATCATTAAGAACAGCGGTTTCTAATGAGTTAATTAAGCGCTCTTCATCAATACCAACACGGTGGTCAGTACCTTTAGATGCGCTGTACGATACAGACGCGTCGTAGTACCAATTGTCTAAACCAATGTTTTCAAACATACCGAGGTTACCAGTAACACCAGTAACTAAACGATATTGTGAAACTTCAACCTCAGTTTGATCACGGTCACCACGAATATTGATAATTGGCTGAACGGCCTCAGGTCCACCAGGGCCCACACCTAACACGCCAAAACAGTCAATACCGTTTGTACCACAAGGGTTATATGGGTTTGATGCCGCTACTTGTTGAAATATTTGTGCACCAGGGCTAAAAATTGGAGATTTACGACTCGCATATAAACCTTCGTAGTAGAAAGTTGTATCGTTATCATCTTGGAAGTTATATTCACCATTAAGCATTAGTGAAATACGTTCATTTTTACTTCTGTAATCACCACTTTTGTAGTAATCAGATTGTTGGAAAGCGTATAGAGGGTCTTGGAAATCAACGTCACGGAAACCATCGCCGTTACCATCAACAAATACACCATCATTAATACCATCGCCATCGAAATCGCCAGCTACCCATGAAGGTAAAAATCCTTCAAGACTTGATGGTACAGTTGATTCGCTGAAGTTTGGAATACCAGTGTTTGTAAAGTTAGGAGTGTAATAAACACTACCAAAGAAAGAAGGTACGCTAATACGATTTGTTAGAGGGAAAATGTCACATGAATCTTCACCACTCGCTACAGGACCATAGCCACTGTTTCTCGTCACGATACTGCCATCTTCAGCTTCCCAAATACGCTCTTCACACCCTTTAACAAAAGGGTTACCAGATAAAGATTGAGATTTTTGTTCTGAATATTCAACGCCTACAGTGATAAAACCATTATCCATGGTTTTGCCCCACATACCCGAAAGTACAGTTTCTTCACCGCCTTCACCTTTAGGTTGACGATAAGATGCATCAAAAATAAAACCTTCAACATCTTTTTTCAATATTACGTTAGCTACACCCGCTACCGCATCAGAACCATAAACGGTTGATGCGCCATCAAATAAATTCTCTACACGCTCAATCATTACGCCAGGTATTAAATTTAAATCAGGGGATGTTGGTGCACCACCAACGCCAGCAGGAGCCATTCTTCGGCCATTAATAAGCACAAGAGTTCGTTCAGCACCTAAACCACGAAATCCGATTGTTGCAGCGCCCGGACCGTTATCTAGTACAAAACCACCAAATGTATTATCTATTTGAGCACCAGCCGCTTGGCTGGTCGATTGAAGCATTGAGCCTGCATCAAATAAACCCATTTCACGAGATAAGTCGCCATTGATAATTTGAATTGGTGATGCATTTGAAAATTCAGCTTTTCTTATACGTGAGCCTGTTACAACTATTCGTTCAGGTGCTTCTTCTTCTAATTCTACGTCTGAATTCAAGTCGTTTTCTTGAGCTAGCGCGTTAGGCGCTAAGGCTACAGAGCCTAGCAATAAAGAGTACCTTATTGCATTTGATAGAGCTTTAGTTTTAAACATATGTAAATCCCTGAGATATTATTGTTATTTAAGCTATAAAGTTACAGAGTAAGGTTATAGCGGCACAATAAATTTACATTACAGAAACAAAATAGTAAATACAGTTAACAGTTTGCTGTTGCTAAGGAATGTGTAATTGATGTTTTTTTGATGAAAAAGTATAGTTTTTTGGGTGGTGTTTTTTTTAATTTATTGTTTATTATATGATTTTATTGTTTGTAAATGAATGTGAACAGATGTAATCGGTATTTGCTTAATAAAGAAGGCTCAGCTTGACCTTTTAGGAGTGAGAATAGGATTTAATAGGGCACTTTGTACTTATTCACCACATATCAATTTTAATAAGTTCTCTACTACATTTGCCCAGCAACAGTGGTGTTTCGATCTATTGTAGTTAGTTGTGAGTTTACGTAATTTGCAATGACTGTAATAACAAAGCCGATGCAACAAATTTTGGTACGTTAATATTAGCTTCTTTAAGCGCACGAATAACAATAATAGCAACTGAATTGCTTGCAGCAAACAATGTGTTAAATTTTATGTTATTAGCGATAAGTGAACGGCGTGATACCTCAATTATTCAGTGGGTATAGTATTAGCCATTTTTCGCTCTCTTATTTTAACGTTATTAGCAAGTAATGCGCTAAATGATGTAAAACAAGCTGATATTAAAAATAGTTATGTAAAAGAGTTAGGGTAATTTGCTAATAGCGGCATTTTTTTACCAAAATAAGCGTGGGATGTATAGGTGTAAATAAAGCAGGTTATAAGTTAGGTCAGGGCACAAACTCAGCTACACCTAAATCTGGATACATACAAAATATATTAAGCTGGTACGTTTACTCAATGGTAAACGAGTTTGGGATCATTATTTGGTGGTTTCCGCGTTGTTTAAGTAATGGTTTTGAAATTATATGACATAAAAAAAGATCTTAATTAGGCGTTTTTTTTTCTAAATTAAATTCCGTTTTTTGCAATAGTTTAGGGTTTGTGAAGTGCGGTGTGAATATTTATGCTAATTAAGTGGGATAGTATTTTAATAGGGGTTTTAAGTAAGTTGTATAAGCATTGTTCTTTAATGGTGTTTCTGGCGCTATTTTTATAAATAATGGAGCCTGCTTTTTATTCATTTTGTTGGTTTTGCAAACAACCAACAATGTAAATTATATGTTTGTTTTTTTGTTTTTATTTTGTTTTTTGGTTTTATCCTTGGTTTTTTGTTAATTTATTGTTTTTTATGGTGATTTTCCTGTTAATTGCTGTCGCATTTTGTTGGCAAGTTTGTTTTTATTGTGTTATTAATTTGTTTCTCCTTACACGTTAAGGGGGGTAAATACTTTAAATTAGTAGGCGTTATATAAAGTATTTAACGTAAGACATAAAAAATAATAATCTAATTATCTAGGGATAAATCAAAAATGAACCATAATTTTTCTAAGACATTTAAACGCTCATTCACTGCAGCAGCAGTTGCAATGACGTTAAGTGCGGCAATGCCAGCAATGGCAGATAACGTTAATGGCGCTATCAAAGGTAGCTTAACGGCTCAGTCAGGTGTTTCATTAGCGGGTGCATCAATAACAATAACAGATAAAAGCAAAGGTTATTCTAAAACACTAACTGCTGATGCAAATGGTGAGTTTGATCTTAAGCAAGTGCCAGTAGGTAAGTATGATATTACAGTATCCCAATCTGGTTTTGACCAAGCTCAAGTTAAAGATGTTGTTATAGGGGTAGGTAAAACAGCTCTCATTCAAATTCCACTAACTACAGGTAATATCGAAAGAATTGCTGTTGTAGGTGGCTCTATTCGTGCAATAGATGTTTCTGCATCAGAGTCTTCATTAAATATTAGCTCTGAAGAACTAGCGCTACTACCAATATCTCGCTCAGTAACTTCAGTAGCATTGCTTGCGCCTGGCGCAACTGAAGGGGATAGTCGTTTTGGCGACCAAGCTTCATTTGGTGGTGCTTCTGTAGCTGAAAATGCTTATTACGTGAATGGTCTAAATATGACTAATTTCCGAAATGGTCTTGGCGGTGCAACAATCCCATTTACCGCGTACGATAGCTTCCAAGTTAAAACGGGTGGTTATTCTGCAGAGTTCGGGCGTACTACCGGTGGATTAATCTCATCAGTTACTAAATCTGGTTCTAATGATTTTCACTTTGGTGTTGAAACGATTTATTCATCTGACTCGTTAAGTGAGCAAGCTCCTGATTCACTTTACAAGCAAAATGATCGCTGTGAAGACGCGGATGGCCATTGTATTGGTGACTTATATGTTAATAACCAAGACGACTACGACAATTCATTTGAAACAAGTATTTATGCTTCAGGTGCGATAGTTGAAGACACATTATTCTTCTATGGTATTTACACTGCAAGAGATAATGACTACGAATACGGTAATGCATCTCAAACAGATTTAACAGTTGAAAAAGATGATGACCCATATTACCTAGCTCGTTTTGACTGGAATATTAACGAAGATCATCAACTAATGCTTTGGGGCTTTAGTGATAAACGAACTTATTCTGAAAAAACAATTTCAGACCCTCAAGGAAATGGTAATTACACTGAAGATGGTGGTACAGCTTACCATAAGCGAGGCGGAGAAAGTTTTGCAGTTCGTTATACTGGTAACCTAACAGATGATCTAAGTATGTCAGCAATGTTTGGTCAGGTTAAGTTTTCAGAAACTGATTACTCAGACTTTGATGATTGCCCTACAGGTTATGATGCCGATTTAGGTGAGGATACTACGTGTTATGTAAACTTTACCGTTGGTGAAAATGAAGATAAACGTGAGCAATTGCGCGTTGACTTTGATTATTACCTAAACGATGAGCATACGTTAAAATTTGGTTATGATTCTGAAACTAATACAGCTGATTCAACAACACAAAACTCTGGTGGCGTTTACTACTATTATCGTACATACGAAGAAGGCGCTAGACTGGCTAATGGTTATGTCTTACCTGAAGAAATGAAGACAACACGTGTACGCGATTATAAAAATGGCGGTTCGTTTGAAGTAGAAAACTGGGCTATTTATATTGAAGATCAATGGTCAGTTACTGAAGATTTAACATTAACATTAGGCCTTCGTAATGATAGTTTTACTAACTACAATGCAGATGGCGAAGAGTTTGTTTCTATTGATAACCAAATTGCCCCTCGTATAGGTGGTTCTTGGGATATTAATGGAGATGGCGATAGTAAGTTGTTCTTCACTGCTGGTCGTTATTACCTACCAGTTGCAGCTAATACTAATATCCGTTTAGCTGGTGCAGAGACTTATATTCAAACATGGTATGCGTATGAAGGCTTAAACGCAGACGGTACTCCTGTTGGTTTAGGTACTCAGCTAGGTGATCCTGCTATTTCTAATGGTGGTGACGGTACTGCAAAACCATCAAATACCTTATCTGATAAAGATCTTGAACCAATGTATAACGATGAGTATATGATTGGTTATCAAGCAGCAATTAATGATGATTGGTCATGGGGTATCAAGGCAACTTACCGTGTTTTAGGTAATCAAATTGATGATGGTTCTTATATCTTTAATGATGAAAATGGTGAATATTTAGGTGAGAACTGGTTCTTATTTAATCCTGGCAATGGCGCTACTTTCAATTTTGATCTTGATGGTGACGGCACCACTGAAGAATATAGCTTTACTGCACAAGAGTTAGGTTACCCGGAAGCTAAGCGTAAATACGCATCAGTTGATTTAACATTAGAAAAAACATGGGATCAGGTTTGGTCTTTAAAAGCGCTATACACATGGTCTCACAACTATGGTAATACAGAAGGTTTTGTTAAATCTGATAATGGTCAAGATGATGCTGGTCTTACGCAAGATTGGGATTACCCTTATTTAATGGATGGTGCTAATGGTAATCTACCTGCAGATCGTCGTCATAACATTAAAATTTATGGTGCATTTGCTGTTACAGAAGACTTCTTAATTGGTGCTAATGTTAATATCGCATCTGGACGTCCTTGGACTGCTTTAGGTCAAGGTTATACTCCAGACCCTGATCAATACGTATACGGTGATACTTACTATGTAGGTGACAAACGTTTCCCTCGTGGCAGCATGGGTACTACACCATGGACAGCACGTTTAGATCTTAACTTTACTTATAACCTTCGCTTTAATGATCAGAAAGTTCGTTTAGCTATGGATGTATTTAACGTATTTGATGCTTCTACTGAAACTCGTTACGACGAAGCTGCAGAAATAGCTGCTGGCGATGGAAATGCTACATTTGGTTTAGCTCAGTCTTACCAGTCTCCTCGTAGAATTCAATTATCAGCGTCTTACGATTTCTAATAACTTGCTAGTATGAGTTAAAAGTTGTTTAATAAAAAAGCCTCGTTAGAGGCTTTTTTTATATCTAAATTTTGAATTTTTGTGAGATATGAATACATCAGAAAGAAAAGTGAAATGAATAGATAAAAATATACTGAATAAAATTTAAGTAGTTGTAACTGCCAATTAAAATGGTTTGTTAATTCTGCTTTATTTTATCAGGCAGGCTCAGCTTGACCTTCTAGGAATTAGAATAGGAGCTAATAGGGTACTTTGCACTTCTTCACCACGTATCAGTTTTAATAAGTTCTCTACGAGCATTTGCCCAGCAACAGTGGTGTTTTGCTCTATCGTCGTCAGCGGTGGGTTTACATAACTAGCAATGGCTATGTTATCAAAGCCGACTACCGCAACATCTTTTGGCACGTTAATATTTGCTTCTTTAAGTGCACGTATAGCCCCAATAGCAATTAAGTCACTTGCAGCAAATAAGGCGTTAAATTTAATATTATTAGCAATGAGTGAGCGAGTGGCGTGATATCCAGATTCTTCAGTAGATATAGCATTAGCCATTTTACGTTCGTTTATTTTTACGTTGTTAGCCAGTAGCTCATCTTTAAAGCCCTGAAAACGACTAAAGAATTCAGGGCTATGATCAGATGCATCACCAATAAAAGCGCAGTCAGTTCTGCTGTGAGCAATAAAGTGCTCAGCGGCAAGCTTACCGCCACCGTAGTTATCACAACAAACAGTTAAATCTGGGCGATTATCGACCGTTGCACCCCAACAAACAAACTTAGTGTTTTGTTCAAGTAAGGTATTAAATTTTGGTTGGTAATCAATGTAATCGCCATAACCGAGTAAAATAATACCATCGGCTCTGTGGCTATCTTCATAGTCTGCTTGCCAATCAGCACTGGCCGATTGAAATGATACTAATAAATCGTAACCTTCTTTAGCGCAAGCACGGGTAATGCTGCCAAGCATGGCTAAAAAGAAAGGATTAATTTGTGACTCATCAGAAGTAGGGTCTTCGAAAAGAAGTAATGCAAGTGTGCTGCTTTGTTGTGTACGCAAGTTGCTGGCATTTTTATCAACTTTATAATTAAGCTTTTTAGCTATATCGAAAACACGTTTACGTGTTTCTTCATTAACAAGATGGCTGTTACGTAAAGCGCGAGATACAGTTGATTGAGATACCCCTGCATAGTGGGCAATATCAAATGAGGTGGCTTTACCTTTCATTGTTACAACTTAATTAATTTGATAAATAATTGTGCCATTTTCGGTTATTAATGAATAATTTCAAGCTTTTTGTGAATTAACGTATATTTTTATTGATAAACGGCTGACACCGGTGTCATAATATAAATGTTTTATCATTTTGTTGTCAAAACGTATTCGCTGTTTATATATTTTATAGGCAGCATTTTTTACTGTGATAGCTACTTTGAGGTGATAGCTCAAAGTATAAATAACAATGGTATACCATTGTAAAATAATAAGCACGAGTCGCTTAACAAAAGAGATAATACTATGAGCCTAAACTCTTCTGCCCAATTTGATCCCATCTTAGTTGCTGATGTTGGCGGCACTAATGCCCGCTTTGCTTTAATAACTGCTTTTAATGAGCACACTAACCAATTTGTAATAGAGCACATTAATATTTTTCCTAGTGCTAATTTTGGTTCACTTGAAAGTGCGCTTGAGCAATATTTACAAACAGTCTCGCATATTACACCTAAACGCGCATGTTTAGCCGTTGCAGGTCCAATAAAAGCTGGGCAGGTACATTTAACCAATTTAGGTTGGCATTTTAGTGTTAGTGAATTTAAAACTCATTTTGATTTACAGCAACTAGAAGTCATTAACGATTTTGCTGCCTTTGCATATGCGGCTCCTTACTTAGATCCTAAACAAAATGTCATTGTTAAATCAGGCCAAGCTGATGACAATGCTAACATTGGTGTTATAGGTCCAGGTACTGGTTTTGGTGCCGCGTGCTTAGTTAGAACGTCGCAATCTACCGCTGTTTTAAGTTCAGAAGGGGGGCATATATCGCTTGCACCAGTTAATGAACTCGATACTTTACTATTAAATGAGTTACGTAAAGATCATCCCCATGTTTCTATTGAAACTGTATTTTCAGGCCCTGGCATAACGCATTTATACAAAGCGATGTCTGCGGTTAAGGGTGTAACAGCTAAAAATTTAGATGCTGCGCAAATAAGTAGTCTAGCAAATAGCGGTGAATGTGCTGTGTGCGATGCAACGCTTAATCAATTTTGTGATTGGATCGGCAGTGTAGCTGGCGATCTAGCCGTTGTTTACGGTGCTTTAGGCGGACTATTTATTGGCGGTGGAATACTGCCTCGTATGCAAGCAAGACTTCTAGAGAGTCGTTTTGTTGAACGATTTTCGCAAAAGGGTATTATGTCGCAATACGCAGGGCAAATTCCTGTAATACTTGTAACACAAGATAATATTCCACTAATTGGTGCCGCAGCGTGTTTGCACAACAGCAAATAAGGAGCTTTCCTTGTTCGCATTTGGAAAAATAGAGTGATGAAAAAAGTAACAATAAACAGTGTGGCAAGTCATGCTGGTGTTTCTAAAAAAACCGTATCACGCGTTTTAAATAACGAGCCTAATGTTAGTGCTGCAACCCGAGAAAAGGTGCTTGCGGTATTTAAAGAACTCGATTACACCCCAAATCCAATTGCACGAGGCCTCGCACAAAATCGTAGCTTTATTATTGGGTGTCTTTACGATAACCCAAGTAAAAGCTACATTACTCGCGTGCAAACGGGTGCTTTAGAAGCATGTAAAGAAAATAACTATAATTTATTGATACATCCTTGTGAGTTTCGTGGTGAAGCCCTTATAAATAATATTGAGCAATTACTACAGACTTCTCGATTAGATGGCATAGTGCTAACACCTCCTTTTGGTGATTTTGCTGAGCTTGTTGCTTTTTTAAAATCTAAAAAAATTCCTTACGCAAGAGTTGCTTCAGCTTTACTTCAAGATGATTCTATTTCAGTTCGTAGTAATGATGAACAAGGCGCATTTGAAATTACTGAGCATCTAATTAGCCTTGGGCATAAATCTATAGCGTTTATTAAAGGGCACCCAGATCACAGTGCCACGCAACAACGCTTTAAAGGCTACAGGCGTTCACTTGCAAGCCACGGAATAGAGTTTGATGAGCGCTTAGTAGAGGAGGGTAACTTTAGTTATCACTCAGGTGTCGACAGCGCACGCAGTATTTTAGATTTGTCTCCTAGGCCAACAGCCGTATTTGCATCAAACGATTACATGGCGGCAGCGGTATTAAAATTAGCTACCCAGCGGCAATTAAAAGTGCCGGATGACATTTCAATAGCCGGCTTTGATAATGCACCCATTGCACGTCATATTTGGCCTGGTTTAACGACTATTGCACAGCCCGTTGAAGAGATGACTAAACAAGCCGTAACTCAACTTATTTCACACATAGCTCAACCACAAGAACAGCCTTATCAGGTAACGCTTGAGTCACGCTTGATTACACGCGAGTCTACTTCTGCGATAAAATAGTGAGTTAAAAACACTTTCACAGTAGCCCGAATATGAGTGACGCTTATTCGGGCTTTTTTTTGCGCTGAACTTGCTAAAATATACTTTGTGCCTAAAAATCAATTAGGTCATTATTCGGTCATGTTAAAATATTAAACTATTTTTGTTACCCGGGGTTGACACCGGTGTCATTGCTATGCGTTAATACAGTGACACCGGTGTCAGGGCTGTTGTGAGAGGCTCCCTGGTAGCGTACCTTTGAACGGGTAAATCAAAGATGCTCAGTACAGTTATTTACGTGGAGTCTGTAGTTGCTACTGAGCCTTTATCCTCTAACTAATAGAGATGAGTTAAATTATGTTACATCCTCGTATTCAAGAAGTTACCCAGCGCGTTATCGAACGCAGTAAAAATACCCGTCAAGATTATTTAGAACGTATTTCGCACGCAAAAAAACAAACAAGAGTTCGTGCCGGTTTAGGTTGCGGAAATATAGCCCATGTTATGGCTGCATGTAGCAGTGATGACAAAGCGCGCTTAAAGGCTGATGAGCAGCCAAATCTTGCTATTATCAACTCATATAACGATATGTTATCGGCTCATGTGCCATACAAAGATTACCCAGATTTAATTAAAGACATTGCTACTAAATACGATGCTACAGCACAAGTTGCTGGTGGTGTTCCTGCAATGTGTGATGGTGTTACGCAAGGGCGTGACGGCATGGAACTTTCGCTTTTTTCTCGTGATGTAATTGCTATGTCTACTGCAATATCGCTTTCTCACGATGTGTTTGATGGCGTTTTTTGTTTAGGTGTTTGCGACAAAATTGTCCCGGGTTTATTAATTGGTGCATTGTCGTTTGGTCATTTACCTGTGTTCTTTTTACCAGCAGGTCCAATGCAATCAGGTATTCCTAATAAAGAAAAAGCACGTATTCGTCAAAAATTTGCACAAGGTTTAGTAAGTCGCGAAGACTTATTAGAGGCTGAAAGCGCGTCTTATCACAGCGCAGGTACTTGTACGTTCTACGGTACTGCAAACTCAAACCAAATGTTAATGGAAATAATGGGCTTACACCTTCCTGGTAGTTCGTTTATTAATCCTTACACTGAGCTTCGTGATGGTCTTACAGGTAATGCTGTAGAAACTATGCTTAAGCAGCTTACAGATGATAAAGAAAGCCCGTGTTTGGCCGATGTGATCAGCGAAAAAACGATTATAAACGGTTTAGTAGGCCTGCTTTCTACAGGTGGTTCTACTAACCATGCAATTCATATTGTTGCGATAGCAAAAGCGGCGGGCATTCAGGTTACGTGGAAAGATATGTCTGATTTATCAGAAGTTGTACCACTACTTACACGTATTTACCCTAACGGCTCTGCAGATGTAAACCACTTCCAAGCAGCTGGCGGTATGGGTTTCTTAATGCGAGAGCTAGCAAGCGCTGGTTACTTACACACAGACGTTAAAACAATGCTAGGCGATGGTTTAGCACCTTACATGACAGAGCCTCGTTTGGATAAAGACGA
The DNA here is from genome assembly GCF_015864305.1 of Pseudoalteromonas sp. NZS71_1. NCBI lineage: Bacteria > Pseudomonadati > Pseudomonadota > Gammaproteobacteria > Alteromonadales > Pseudoalteromonadaceae > Pseudoalteromonas > Pseudoalteromonas sp. NZS71_1. The sequence continues at coordinate 334,020 of NZ_JADYXM010000004.1, forward strand.
TAGCCTGATCATGAGCAACTCAACCGGCCCAACTAAAGTTAAATGGGTAGATTGCCCAGCAAACTCACACGATGAAGAAGTACTTCGCCCAGTGAGTAACCCTTTTAGTAAGCAAGGTGGTCTGCAACTTCTAACGGGTAACTTAGGTAAAGCTGTTATTAAAGTGTCAGCTGTTGCTATTGAACATCAGGTTGTTACTGCTCCTGCAAAAGTGTTTAGCTCACAAAGTGCTCTGCAAGATGCATACACGCGTGGCGAATTAAACCAAGACTTTATTGCCGTGCTAAAAGAGCAAGGCCCTAAAGCGAAAGGTATGCCAGAGCTACATAAATTAACGCCAGTAATGGCAACGCTTCAAGATGAAGGCTTTAAAGTAGCCATTGTTACTGACGGTCGTATGTCGGGTGCATCAGGTAAAGTACCAGCTGCTATTCACTTAGCACCAGAGGCAGTAGAAGGCGGCATTATTGCTAAAATTCGAGAAGGTGATTTAGTTACACTTGATGCGCCAAACGGAATATTAAAAGTACACGTTAGCGACGAAGAACTTGCTAAACGTGAAGCAGAACTTAGCCTGCCAAGTGCAACATTTGGTACAGGTCGCGAATTATTTACTGGATTTAGAAATATCGTAAGCAGTGCCGATTTAGGCGCGAGTGCTTTTGGACTTGAATAAATATTAGCCATACTGGGTAATGAGGAACAAGTAATGAGTATTGAAAAAATCTTAGCATCGGCACCCGTAGTGCCAGTGGTTGTAATCGAAAAATTAGAAGATGCAGCACCACTTGCAAGAGCGTTATATAACGGTGGCTTAAAAGCCTTAGAAATAACACTACGTACACCTATTGCTGCAGAAGCTGTAAAGCTGATGAAAGCAGAAGTACCTGAAGCCTATGTAGGTACTGGTACGGTAGTAGATAAAGCAAGTTTTGATCTTTCGGTTGCCGCAGGTGCAGATTTTATGGTGAGTCCAGGTGTGAGCGATGAGCTTATTGCTTTGGCTAAAACATCAGATATACCATTTTTACCAGGCGCTGCAACTGCAAGTGAAGTTATGCAACTTGCGTCGCATGGTTTTAAGTATTTAAAATTCTTTCCTGCAGAAGCTGCAGGCGGAACAGCAATGCTTAAATCAATCGGTGGCCCATTACCACATATTACTTTTTGCCCAACTGGTGGCATTAGCCTAGCAACTGCACCGAACTATTTAGCGCTTAACAACGTTATTTGTGTGGGTGGTACGTGGATGCTAGATAAACAACTAATTGAAAATAAAGACTGGCAAGCAATTGAAGCGCTTGCTCGCCAAGCAAGTGAACTTAAATAGGAGTCTAAAATGATTAATGTAGCAATTAACGGTTACGGCCGTATCGGTAGAAATGTTTTACGTGCACTTTATGAGTCAGCTCAAAACAGCGAAATTAAAATTGTAGCAATTAACGATTTAGCACCAGCTAACGTTAATGCACATTTAACGCAGTATGACTCAGTTCATGGTCAATTTTCTAAAAAAGTAACACTTGAAAATAACACCATGTTAATTGACGATGACGTAATTACGTTAACGCAAGAACGCGACCCTGCAAATTTACCGTGGAAAGCACTAAACGTCGATATCGTTTTAGAATGTACTGGTTTTTTCACTAAACGTGATGACGCTGCTAAGCATATTACAGCGGGTGCTAAAAAAGTAATCGTTTCTGCTCCAGGTAAAGATATGGATGCAACAGTGGTTCATGGTGTAAACAGCGATGTAATTAACGCTGATAGCCAAATCATCTCAAATGCATCGTGTACTACTAACTGTTTAGCACCACTTGCAAAAGCAATTAACGACACTGTAGGTATTGAAAAAGGGAGTATGACAACTATTCATTCTTATACGAATGATCAAAACCTATCTGACGTATACCACCCAGATCTATACCGTGCTCGTAGTGCAACTCAATCTATGATCCCAACTAAAACAGGTGCTGCGGCAGCTGTTGGTTTAGTATTACCAGAACTTGCTGGTAAATTAGACGGTATGTCGGTACGTGTACCTACAATCAACGTATCTTTAGTTGATTTTACGTTTATTACTAAGCGCGATACGACTGCAGAAGAAATCAATGCAATCATGAAAGAAGCATCAACGGGTTCAATGAAAGATATTTTACAATATAATGAGCTTCCGCTTGTTTCTATCGACTTTAACCATAACCCAGCGTCATCTATCTTTGATGCAACGCAAACTAAAGCCGATGGCAATCTAGTTAAAGTAATGGCTTGGTACGACAACGAATGGGGTTTCTCAAACCGCATGTTAGACCAAGTTAAAGCATTAGGTGCGTTTTTATAATACAGCCCTAATGATGTAAAGTTTTAGCTTTATCCAACCAAGCCACGCATTGCGTGGCTTTTTTGCGTTTGGTTTATCTGTATATTTGCAACTCAGACTATGGAGGGAACTATTTGTATTTTTTATACCCTAAATTTTGTTAATATGTGGGTGTGTAAATCAATGGAATTTCGTTGTATTTAATCAACTCAACGAAGCAAGGAATAATAAAAATGATCAGAGCTTTATCACGAAAGGTATTTCGCACAAATCATCTTCAGATAGGTGAGGGCAACATAAGTGGCTACATAGCCTGCTTTTTAGCAATACTGAGTTGCTTAGGCGTATTAGCGTTTCACTTTCCTGAATACTTAACCACACCAGAACTGAGAAAAAGCTACAGTGTCGACTTTTTACGTCAGCTTATGTTTGCATCATTATTGGTCTCGGGCAGTTTAGGATTACTTAACTTTGTACGCAATACCAATAAGCGTTTAGGGGCTACAGCGTGGTTTTTTATTATTCTGGCAATTATGTTTGGCGGACCAAACGTTGAGGTAAATGAGTTTGCCACCAACACACCTTACATAGGGCTCGATTGGTTTATTTTAGATTTACTCGGCTCAACACTCATATTTATTGTTATTGAAAAGCTGCTACCCCATCGAAAAGAGCAAAAAATATTACGTAGCGAATGGCGAGGCGATTTAAACCACTTTTTTGTAAATCATTTAATTATTGGTTTTGTGTTACTCGTTACTAACCACTTTGTGCATTATGGTTTTGGCTGGGCTGTATCATCTACAGTACAAGGTTATATAGAGCAAACACCATTTGTAGTGCAGTTGTTTTTAATAATACTCGTGGCTGATTTAATGCAGTATTGGGTGCATCGTGCTTATCACGAAGTCCCTTTATTATGGCGCTTTCATGGCGTACATCACAGTGCTAAAGAAATGGATTGGTTAGCGGGCTCTCGCCAACATATTCTTGAAATACTCGTAACGCGCAGCTTAGTGCTCACACCCATATTTGTACTTGGATTTTCACAGCAAATAATTAGTTTATACGTAATAATTGTGGGTTTACAGGCTGTGTTTAACCATGCAAATGTGCGTGTGAAATTTGGTTGGCTAAAATATTTTATGGTTACACCGCAGTTTCACCATTGGCATCATGCGTCAGATAAAGCTGCGATTGACCGCAATTACGCTGCGCATTTTTCGTTTTTAGATTATGCGTTTGGTACTGCTGTTAAAGGTCAAAAGGAGTGGCCAGAAGCATATGGCGTAGTTGGGGATTACATGCCGGTAGGTATGCTTAAGCAACAGGTTTATCCGTTTAAGCGTACTAAATGAGTACAGCTAATTGAACAAAGATAAACTAAAAAAAGAGCAACGCGTTACACGTTGCTCTTTTTTTAATTCATTCAATTAATATTGAATTTATTTTAGCTCTGCTAGTAACTCAGTAAATTTAGGTCTTTGATTTAACAAAGGCTGCACAGCGCGGCTTACAATATCGGACATTTTAACAAAGAGCTCACTTTGTCTATCATCGCCAGTTACCGTGCCTAATAAGTCTTCAATTAAACACCCTAATGCACGTACTTCAATTAACTCCATTTGCTTTTGTTGATAATCACTTAACATGGCTAAGTTTGTAGCTGCACCAAAATCACCAAATAATACATCAGCATCTTTGTTTATCATGGTGTTATGCGCATACACGTCGCCATGGCTTACTTTATGAATATGCAAATGGTGTAGGGTATTTACCATTTGCTGTGCAATCTTTAAAATAGCCTGAGTTGAGTAATGGCAATCATCATTAAAGGTGTCACGCGTACAGGTTTCAAGGCTTGGAGGTAAACCTAAGTTGCAAAAGCCTTCACCTATAAGCTCCATCACTAAACCAAGTTGCTCACTTTGCTCAATGTAGGCAAGTACCTTGATTAAGTTAGCGTGATCGCCTGCTTGTAAGCAGCAATTTACTTCATCAAGTGGGTAGCCGTCGCTGGTAATTGCGCCCTTGAATAACTTAATCGCTACAGCGTTATCAACCGATTTTGCTAAATGAATAACGCCAGATGCACCTTGACCAATAACATGACTAAGCGTGTAATCGTCAAGAGGTTTATTTTCTAAGCTGCACTTTGTAAGGCACTGGGCTTTATTAAAATCGTTACCGGCAAACGCAAGCCAAGCAAGTTTAGGCAGTTCAAACAGCCAGTCGTCTACGTGTGTTAAGTTATTAGCAGAGAGCCTAACAAGCTCGAGGTTTTTACACTGCGCCATGCTACTTGGCAGTTGCTTAAGTTGATTGCCCGCAAGCGCGAGCTTTTTAAGTTGGGTGTAATTACCAAAGTCTTCAGGCAATTCGCTTAACGTATTATCGGTGAGTATGAGCCACTCAATATTTTTTGGCAGGCTGTTTAAAGCAAACTCAGAAATTTGGTTACCCTTAAACGCGACCATAATTAAAGCAGGGCATTTAGCCAGCACAGTAGGAATATGCTTAAACTGATTAAACGATAAAAATACTCGCTTCAGGCGTGTTAAACAGGCAAATTCATCAGGTAGTGTTGATAAGTTATTATTTGATAAATCGAGTACTTCGAGCGTGTCAGCTAAGCTAAAAATCTCTTCCGGGAATATTGTTAACTCTTCTACTAATTGCAGGTGAGTAGCACCAGCAAGTTTGCCACTTTTAAGCTCTTTAAGGGAGTTCATATTAATACCATGTTCTAAAAATGAAAAAGCCAACATAGCTGTTGGCTTAAAGTCGTTCTAACTTAGTAAATCAGGTTTTAGAATTGCGCGTTATGGTAAACGTTTTGTACGTCGTCGCAATCTTCTAGCATGGCTAAAAAGCGTTCCATAACTTCAACATCTTCGCCTTCAATCGGCGTTTCAATTTGTGGCACAAAGCTAATTAGGTCTTCGTCAAATTCAGTCACGCCCATTTCTTCAAGCGCTGTACGTGTGTTGTTGTACTCTGTGTGAGGAGCAAAAACAGTGACTTTACCGTCATCTACTTCTACGTCAGTTACATCAACATCAGCCATCATAAGAGCTTCAAGTACTGCTTCGTCGTCATCACCGTCAAATACAAAAATAGCAAGGTGATCAAATAAATGTGAAACAGAGTTTTGAGCGCCAATTTTAGCATTTGCTTTAGTAAAACAAACACGTACATCAGCAAAGGTACGCTTGTTGTTGTCTGTTAAACAGTCAACAATAATCATACAGTTACCAGGGCCGTAACCTTCGTAACGTGTTGCTGAGTAGTCTTCGCCGCCGCCACCTTTTGCTTTGTCGATTGCGCGGTCAATAACGTGTGCTGGTACTTGGTCTTTTTTAGCGCGTTCAATTAAACGACGTAATGATAAGTTACCATCTGGATCTACACCGCCGTTTTTAGCACAAATATAAATTTCTTTGCCGTACTTAGAATAAACTTTAGTTTTAGCACCCGCAGTCTTAGCCATTGAATCTTTTTTGTTTTGGTAAGCTCTTCCCATCTGCGTTTCGCCTTAATATATGTAAATAATAGAATAAAATTATAATGCGTATTCTAAAGGTAAATGCATTCAAGGGCTAGTAAGTATTAAAGCCGATTAAAACTGTAGCGTTTAAAGTCCATCTAAAGTGTATTTTATTGAGGCGTTTTGGCGCTGATTTAAAGAGGATTTTCAGAGCAAATTTAATCAAATAAAAAGGCAACTTATTTAATGAGTTGCCTAATTGAGTAATAAAATTAAACGAGGCAAATTAATAGCCTCATATATTACTTACCAAATACGTACACGTTCATCTTCAGGAAGGTATAACTCATCGCTTGGTTTTACATCAAACGCTTTGTACCATGCATCGTGGTTACGCGGCGCTTGTGCTCTAAAGCGACCTGGTGCATGTGTGCCACCACGCAGTTGGTTAAGCATGCTTTGCTCAGTACGTTTTTCTTTCCATACTTGTGCCCACGCAAGGAAGAAACGTTGATCGCCAGTCACGCCGTCTATTACAGGCGCTTCTTTACCATTTAAACTTAGCTTGTACGCATGATAGGCCATTGATAAGCCACCCACATCACCAATGTTTTCGCCAAGGCTATTTCGACCATTAACAAAATTACCTTCAATTGGTTCGTATTTACTGTACTGGGCAGCCAGTTGATCTGCTTTTTTGTCAAATGCAGCGCGGTCAGCATCAGTCCACCAGTTACGTTGCACACCGTTTTCGTCTGATTTTGAACCTTGATCGTCAAATCCATGACCCATTTCGTGACCAATTACAGCGCCAATACCGCCATAGTTTACAGCCGGATCGGCATTTGGATCAAAAAATGGCGGTTGTAATATCGCAGCCGGAAATACAATTTCATTAAACGAGCTATTGTAGTAAGCGTTTACGCGTTGTGGCGTCATGCCCCAGCGGTTACGGTCTGTTTTTTGTAGCTCTTTTTCAACACTTTCTGCGTGGAAAAACTCACGCATGTTTTTCACATTACCAATTAAATCGTTTTTAGTAATGCTTAAACCGTCATAAGACTGCCATACATCGGGGTAACCAATTTTTGGTACAAATGCAGCCAGTTTAGCGCGCGCATTTACTTTAGTTTCATCGCCCATCCACTCTAGGTTATCAATACGTTCACCAAGGGCTGTACGAAGGTTTTCAACTAGCTCTGACATTTGTTGTTTTGATGACTCAGGGAAGTAACGCGCTACGTATATTTTACCAATAGCAAAACCAAGCGAACTTGTGCCCGACATTTCACTTATTGCACGTTTCCAACGAGGGCGAGGCTCTTGCTGTCCGTTTAGTTCTTTACCAAAAAAAGCAAAGTTAGTATTAAATACGTCTTCTGATAGTAAACCTGCGTTACCGCTAATAGCGTGATACGTTAGGTAGTCTTTCCATACTGCAATATCTTCTTGATTGATTAGCTCAATCATCGCTTTTATTGGTTCAGGCTGAGATACATTTAACTGAGGTACTTTATAACCTGTTTGCGCAAAATATAAATCCCAGTTAAAGCCAGGATAAGCAGTGCTTAAATCGGCACGTTCAACTTGGTTTAAGGTTAAATCGCGATTACGACGCTTTTCACGTGGCCAGTGACCTTGTGCAATTTTGGTTTCAAGATCAACAATTGCTTGAGCGCGCTCAGCGGTATTTTCGACTCCTGTAAACTCAAGCATGTCAGCAATGTGAGCAACGTAAGCTGCTCGGGTTTTTACAAAGCGCTCAGCGTCTTCAAGGTAGTAAGAGCGATCTGGTAAGCCTAAACCACCAGCACCTAGTGACATTTCATATTTGTTAGGGTCTAGGCGATTAAACCACATACCGCCGCCAAAAGGGGCTTTATTACCGGTTAACCAAGACTTACCAAACATTTCAGCTAAATCGTCAGTCGACGATATATCATTAATTTCACTTAACAATGGCTTAATAGGCGCTACACCTAGTTTATTAAGTGTTTCGGTATCCATATAGGCATTGTAAAAATCAGCAACGAGTTTTTCTTCTGCGTTTAAATCTTTACGTGCGGCTATTTCTTCAATAATAGCTTTAACATCGTCTTCACTGCGCTCAGCTAATCCTGAAAATGCACCGTAGCGGGTTTTATCTGCAGGCATTACGTAGTTGTCATACCACGTGCCACTGGCATACATAAAAAAATCATCGCCTGGTTTAACGGCTTCGTTGCGGGCTGTTAAATCAACACCAAAACTACCTAACTCTGCTTTCTCTGCTACTGCTGCAGTGGCTACTTTAGGTTGTTGCTCGTCTGTTTTTGTTGTTTGCGGCTCTGAACAACCGGTAATAAATGTGGCAGCTAATGCTGCGGCAATTAAACTCTTTTTCATTACTTACTCCTGAGTATCACTGATTGAATTAAAGCAGCAGTGAATCATTTTTATTGTTACGAATATTTAACTTATCGATTGTTATTGATATTAATCAGACAAACAAACCTTTTGAGGTGAATCACCACAGTGCTCGATAAAACTAATATAGAGGAAAAGAGAAAGGCTAATAGGCGCTATAAAAGCTTTATTTAGCTCGAATACTTGAAAGTATCCGAGCTAAGAGGGGTCACACACTATTTATTTTTTATGCTGAAGCTCCCACATACGGGCATATTCTCCGGCGAGTGTAAGTAACTCATCGTGCTTACCTTGCTCAATAATTCGTCCGGCTTTGAGCACAATAATGGTGTCTGCATCGGTAATAGTAGAAAGGCGATGAGCAATAACAACGCTCGTATGGTTACTGGCAACTTCACGCATTGCCGCGAGTATTGCTTGCTCAGAATGAGAATCGAGGGCAGATGTTGCTTCATCAAAAATTAAAATAGGGGATTTTTTCAAAATGGCGCGCGCAATAGCAATACGCTGTTTTTCGCCGCCGGATACTTTTAAACCGCGCTCGCCAACCAGTGTTTTATCGCCTTTATCAAGTGTCGCTATAAAGTCTTTTAAATGCGCCATAGCAATGGCTTCATCAATTTCTGTATCGCTTGCTGATGGTCTACCGTAAGCGATATTTTCACGAATAGTGGTGTTAAACAACACGGTGTCTTGCGGGACTATTGCAATGGCTTTTCGTAAACTATTAAGTGTTACTGAGTTTATTGCTTGATTATCGATACTAATTTCACCAGCGCTTACATCATAAAAACGATAAAGCAGTCGCGCTAATGAACTTTTACCAGCACCACTGGCACCAACAATAGCTACCTTACTGCCAGCTTTAACGCTAAAGCTAAGGTTATTAAGAATAGGGCGATGCGCATCGTAACTAAAACTTACATTATTAAATGTTATTTCACCTTGGCTAATATTGAGCTCTTTAGCATTAAGTGCATCGGTTATTTGTGGTTTTTTATTTAATAGTCCAAGCATGTTTTCAAGGTCGGTTAGGGCACGCCTTATTTCGCGGTACACAAAACCTAAAAAGTTAAGCGGTAAAAACAATTGAATCATATACGCGTTAATCATCACAAGTTCACCAATAGAAAGCGTACCTGCAACTACCTCGCTTGAGCCCAACCACATTAACGCGGTAATAGCACAAGCAATAATAAGTGCTTGGCCTGAGTTGAGGGCGAGCAGCGACATTCTATTTTTTAAACGGGCTTTTTCCCAGTTTGCTAAAAAGGTGTCGTACGTTTTTGCTTCAAACTGTTCGTTATTAAAATACTTTACAGTTTCATAATTAAGCAAGCTGTCTATTGCGCGGGTATTACTTTGATTGTCGGCAGCATTTGCTTCTCTAATAAAGCGGTTTCTCCACTGGGTAACCACCACAGTAAAGGTAATATAAATAGCGACTGCCAGTAATGTAATAAGCGCAAACCAAACAGAAAACAACGTGCCAAAAATAATCGCAACGGTCAGTATTTCAAACAAAGTAGGCACAATATTAAACATTAAAAAGCGCATTAAAAAGCTTAACCCGCTCGTACCGCGTTCTATATCACGGCTAATGCCACCGGTTTGCCTATCTAAATGAAAAGCCAGCTCAAGTGAGTGCAAATGCTTAAATACTTTTAAACCAATATCACGCATAGCGTGCTCGGTTACACGAGAAAATACAGCATCTCTTATTTCACCTAAAAATACGCTAGCAAAACGCAGTCCACCGTACATCAATAACAATAAAGCAGGAATAACTAACAGTGGGTTAATTGACTTATCTACAGAGTCTATTATTTCTTTAAGTGCCCAAGGCATTAAAAGCGTGGCACCTTTTGCGCCTATAAGCGCCATAAGTGCAATAAAAACACGGCCTTTAAATTTTGTAAGGTAGGGCCACAGTGTTTTTACACTTTGGCGTAAATTCATGGCGTCTGGTCGTTTTTCACTGCTTTGTTTGGAGCGCATTCAGTATCTCAGAATTGGTATGTGGGTAGATAAAATCACTTATAAGTTAAGTAAACGCAGTAAATTGAAACAAGGGAAGATATTTTTTAGTTTTTTTGAATATTAATTTATAAGCATTAAAATGGAGTTACCAACTTAATGCTTTCTAAAATAGCAGTATATATTTTCCGGTAGAATATATCGCATGTAACGTTTTCTGAAACCAGCTTTCCATAATGATTTGCTATAGGCTTGCTTAAACTTAATCGGGTTAAGAAACATTTTTAATGGATCGGACGTTTTAGCAAAGTAACTTTCATGGCTATTTGCTCCGACATACTCAGAGTGTTTTAGATTACCAAAGTTTACGGATTCGCTATAAGTAGGAGTTTTTAATAGTCGAGATATAGGTTTTATAGCTGTTTCAGGAGCGATATTTATTTTTTTATAGTCCCTCTCAATAGCCATAAAATCAGAAATAAAGTCCATAGCCCCTTTTTGAAATTCGTTTATTGTATTTAGCTTATCATTAGAAAAGTCATTAGGTTCGAATATAGCTACTATTTCATCATTCTTTTTATCGAATTTAATTACAGAGCCGTGAGGTGCCGAAAAAATAAATTCGAGCATATGCACACCTTCCGATAATACTTGAAAATTATTTTTAGGTTCTGAAAAGTTACACATATAGCCAGACATCGGAAACCCTTTTTCAGCAAACTTCATTGCAGTTTGAAATGTGCCTAGGTAATAACCATGAATATCTATTTCATTATTTTCTAATAGCATTAGCTTATTCAGTGAATTCTGGATTGTCCCTTGCCATCCAATGTCAACAATCGCGACTTTTTTGGTATCCATAAACCCAATTTGATCCAGGTAAGTTAATAGGTTCTCTCTTTCGACCGCTGCATTACTACATATATCACCAACTAATAAATGAAAGAGTTTTGCTAATTTATCCTTATCGCTATCTGTTTCTATTGTATGATTTTGATCAGAAAAGCCTACTTTTTTTATTTTTTCAATATGTTTTTTTGCATCTATATCAACTCTATCAAGGTAGTTTACGACGCTCAAATTAGGAACAAAATGACAAAGTACTTTTATCGAATATTCATCGATGCCATTGTATATAGTGGGGATGTTTATAGCTCGCCTTGATGCATACATATATTTACTAACAGGGGTTTTAATTCCTTGATTCATAAGGCTATACACTTTATGCATTATATAGCCGTCGCGCGCAAGGAAAAATACATGTTCTATTTCTTGATGTATTACCTGACTAGTAAGCCAGCGAGTTAAGCCAAAATATATTATTCCACAATAAACATAACCGAAGTCGTACCAAATATTTTCATTGTTATTATTTCTTTGAGTAAACGTTTTGTTGATGATAGTCGCAAAATAAATAGATTCTTCTATAGAGAGTTTTGAAGGATATAGCTCCCTTAGCCTTTTAAATGAATGATGACTAAGCGCATATTCACTGGTTTTTTTGTAATAATAAGGTTTGATGCCTTCTTTCATCGCATTAATTACATCGGCGAAGTAATAATCGCCAATATGTAATAGCTTAGATGGTTTACAGGATAGTTCTTTAAGTATATGTGGATATAATCCACCTTTAGACTTTGATTTACGGATTACAGAAGATAAAAATAATTGATGGTATTTTGTATAACCATTATCGTAAAGAATTTTTTTTATCACATATTCTGGTAAGTACATGTCTGAGGTGAAAATTACCTTTTTATCACTATCAATACAGTATTGATAAAAAGAGTGCATATATTCATTTTTAACACAAAATTTTAATTCTATTTCGATTTCTAGCGCTTTCAATATATTTATTGTTTTGCTGTCTAGATCTTGTGTTTTTTGTATGTGTGCATATATTTCATCCAAGCCTATGGATTGGGTACCATCAAGCTCAGTTAGTATCTTTGTCGCTTCTGGTTCTGCTTTACTTCGGATACTTTTAAAATCTATGTCTAGCTTTTTATGTTCATCATTATATAAATTTTCAACTATTGTAAAAATATCAGCTGGTTCGAGGACTTTTCTGAGGATCACTGTATCGAAAATATCGAAAGAGACTATTTCACTGTTGTTTATTAGCTTTTTTAGGTCAGTGTCATTACTTAGGGTATTTATTAGCTTTAAGCTTTTATTGTAAAATTTTGCGACAATTTTACTAACTATGTTTTTTTTCATAATGACTTTCCCTGCCTTATTTACTATCCATAACATAATTAAGAAAATCAAAATTTAGCTATTTGTTTACATTTAATTATACTAATTTCGTATATCCGCTGCAACTTACGCATTTAATAGTACGAAGCATCATAGGTTACCTGTTATTTTACCAAAAAAAACCACTAAATGAATGTTAAATGAATAATAAAACTGCAAATATTAGATGGTGGGTAAGCCTAAATAATTACTCAATTTTCATTGGATAAGGGGAAGGTATGTTGCCGAAGTCGTAGATTTAAACGTAACATATTTTGTAAATTAGATTTTCGAAAGAAAATTTAAACAATTCGCTCGACCTAAAGTAACTTAAGCGCTCAGAGGCGAAAGGAAAGCTACGGGGAAAATCAAACTAAATACATAGAAGACTATTGTATTTCAAATACTAGCCCTTATATACTACGCATCACTTATTTTAGTTTTAAAACGTGAATGTTTAAATTTAGAGTGTTTTTAACTGCCTTTTTGCTATTTGCTGCACTTTTTAGTGTGCAGAGCAATGCTATGGGCGCCTCACAAAATTTAAATATCAATGTTAGTACGCAGGTTTCGCTTACTGATATTGCCGATTTAACTAAAATACAGCCTATTAGTAAGTCTGTAGATACTTCGCAGCATAAAAAAACGCATCAAACCGATTTTGACGCGCACCAACCAAGGTTAACTGCCAATAATTCATCATTGTTTTTGCACACTGTTCAAAGTGAGCCAGAATACGATGTGGTTTTTGAATTTTTTGCTCAAAATCTTGTTAGGCATATATTCTTACGACCAAGAGCGATTAATCCTATACAGCCTTGGTATACGTTTGTAACTAATAGTAAAAAGTCGCGTTTGAGTGGCTGGAAAGACGTTAATTTACTCTACAAAGCTGTAACTACCTACCACGCTTAATTTTCCTTATTTAATTTTATTAGGTTTTAACTTTTAAAGTTTTAGCCTGCAGATTAATTGTGCTTTTAAAAAGTACGTTGCTAGCTTTGCTGGCAATAAGGATTCAACATGTTAAGTTTTAAAAAAGATAAAAAGCCGTCTACGGCTAAGTTCAAATTAAGCTATATAGCCATGCTAATAGTATTGGTTTTATTAGCTATCAGCGCATTACCAAATTTATACCCAAATAAATCGTGGTTGCACATCAGTGCTGCTCCGCACAGCGAAACGCAATCTTTACCGAGCACTAAAACGCTAGTTACTTTTTTAAATAAACAAGGGCTAGAGGTTGAGCAGGGTTTAGATAAGCAATCCACTATTAATATACTTTTAAACGAGCCAACTAAAAGCGCTCAGGCGCAAGCGGCTATAAAAGCGCAATATCCAAACACGCAAGTTAAAATTGTTGAGCATGCAACCAGCCCAACATGGTTACAAGATTTTGGTTTATCACCAATAAAGCTGGGCCTTGATTTAAATGGCGGTGTGCTATTTGTACTAGACGTAGATTTAGATAAAGCCGTTGATGAGCAATTAGTCAGTGCGTATCAACAAGCTAAATCAATCATTATTAAACAAAAAGCACATGGCGTAAAAGCGCAGCAAACTCAGCAGGGGTTTGAAATAAACGCACTGCCTAATGCAACCGACAAGTTAACCCCCGTTATTGAAGAGCTACAAAGCCGATTTGCTAATTTAGCCGTTGTAACAAGCAATAACGGCAGCGTTAAAACTGCCAAATTTAGTTATTCAGAGCAAGGCCGCAGCAGCTTTGATAAAGAAGTAATGGGACAAACACTTACAACCCTTCGTTCACGTATTGAAGAGTTAGGCATTACCGAAGCGGTAACACAGCAACAAGGCAAACATCGCATTCGTATAGAGCTACCAGGCGTGCAAGATCCAACCGAAGCAAAACGTATTATTGGTGCAACAGCATCGCTTGGTTTTTATCAATTAAAAGAAATTGGCGGACAAACATTTAATATGCAATCGGGCGGAACCATAAAGCTCGATCCTGTACCAATTTTTACAGGCGATCACATTAATAATGCCAATATAGGCCGCGATGATTGGGGCAAACCACTTGTTCAACTTAGCCTAGACGGCCAAGGCGGGGATGCAATGTCGGCGTTTTCAAAAGCCAATATTGGTAAGCCAATGGCGACAGTTTACTCTGAGTATTCTCAAAACGCTAAAGGCGAAGTAGTTAAAAAAAGCGAAGTTATTAATGTTGCTAATATTGCTCAGCATTTAAGTTCGCGTTTTAGTATTACCAATATGAAAAGCCAACAAGCGGCAGCCGATCTGGCATTGTTATTACGTGCAGGCTCGCTTACAGCACCCGTTACAATTGTGCACGAACAAACAATAGGGCCAAGCCTCGGCAGCGAAAATATTAGTAATGGCTTAGCCGCGCTTATGTTAGGCATGGGTATTACGCTTGCATTTATGGCGCTTTGGTATCGCCGTTTAGGCCTTATTGCAAACGTAGCACTTATATTAAATTTAACGTCGCTTGTGGGCTTAATGTCATTATTACCAGGGGTTGTGTTAACGCTTCCGGGTATTGCAGGTCTGGTGCTAACCATAGGTATGGCGGTAGACACTAACGTAATAATATTTGAACGCATTAAAGAAGAACGTCGCCAAGGCCGTGCACCATATCAAGCTATTCAAGAGGGGTATAAACAAGCCGCAAATACAATATTTGATGCCAATATAACGACCATGATCACCGCACTTATCTTATACGGCATAGGCTACGGGCCCGTTAAAGGTTTTGCCATTACATTAGCATTGGGACTTTTAACGTCTGTATTTACAGGTGTGTACGTATCAAAAATATTAAGCCAAACGTTGTATTTAAAAATGGGTAAAAAAGCAGGAGTAAAAGCACATGCTTAATTATTTTTTGAAAGGTGAAAAGGGTACACGTTTACGTTTTATGGGCATGCTTTCAAGCGCCATATTAGTGCTGCTATCAGTATTTACGCTTACGCAAAAAGGTCTAAATTTTGGCCTAGATTTTACCGGCGGTTATTTAACTGAGTTTACAACCAGCCAAAGTGTTGAGCTAAAAGAGCTTCAATCGTTTATTGCTAAAAATCACAACGGTGAGTTTGAGCTAACCGCGCAAGGTAATAGTCATTTTCAATTAAGAGAAGCGCCAAGTGCATCAACTACATCAACAACAGCTAATAGCCCTGATTGGCAAAGCGCTGTTACACAAAACGATGATATAAACGCACAGGTATTATCGTCAGCTTATATTGGTTCACAAGTGGGCGATGAGTTATTTGATCAAGGCTGTTTAGCAATGTTTGCTGCAATGATTGCAGTAATGATTTACCTTGCAGTGCGTTTTGAATGGCGCTTAGCACTCGGCTCTGTGGTAGCGCTAGTGCACGATTTAATACTCGTACTTGGGTTATTTTCACTATTACAAATTGAATTTAACCTAACCGTGCTGGCAAGTTTACTGGCTATTATTGGTTACTCACTTAACGACTCAATAATAGTAGGGGATAGAGTACGTGAGCTTTTACGTGTTCAATCAAACAATGTACTTAGCCCAGCGACCATTATTAATAATGCGATTAAAAGCACACTAACGCGCACCTTAATTACGTCGGGTACTACACTTGCAACGGTTGCGAGCGTTTGGTTACTTGCAGGCGCACCACTGCAAGGCTTTGCTATTGCATTATTTACTGGCATTGTAGTGGGTACGTTCTCGTCTATTTGTATAGCGGCAACCTTGCCGGAGCTATTAGGCTTAAGCGCTAAAAACTACGAAGTTAAAGTAGATGCCCACACGCAAACATTATTAGATATGCCATAAGGTTTTTAATAAAGCACAAGCAAAGAGCTGCACCAACCAGCGGCTCTTTGCTTGTTTAATGTTTATTTAAACCCGGCTAGTATTCCAACCAACCTTGCGGGGTTTAAAACAATGGTTTTAAGCCCCGCAAAAATGTTAAACTGGTAGCCTTATTTTTACTGCCTGTATTGTATTAATCCCCATGAATAAAACCCACGTTATCGAACATCTTCGTTTTGCGCTAGAAGCGCAGCTTACAACAGCTAAAGTAGCGGCAAAAACTGCGCACGACACCGCCACACATGAAGAAAACATAGCCGAAAATAAATACGATACCCTAGGGCTCGAAGCCGCTTATTTAGCACAAGGCCAAGCCCAGCGCGTAAACGATTGCTATAAAAGCATAGAATTGTTCGAACCTGCCTTTAATGAAAAACCAACCGACAAAATAGCTATCGGTTCGCTGGTATGTTTAGAAGATGATAACGCAGCCCAAAAATGGTTTTATTTAGGCCCTGCAGCTGGTGGTTTAACAGTAAACGTTAAAAAGCACGCAATTGCTGTTGTAACACCCGGCGCACCAATGGGTAAGCAGTTACTAAATAAACAGATTGATGATGAAATTACGTTAACAATTGCAGGTAAAGCCCACGAATATGTAGTGGTAGAGATTTTATAAAGCTTTGGTTTTTTAAGAGAACACCATCTGACAAAGCTATGCCAACGTAATAATCGCTTATTTATATTCATAAATTAATTGTCGGATGGCATGGCTCCGCCATTTATCCAACCTACAGCTATGTTTTTATAGCGTAACGTGGTGTGTATTTCAATTTCTACAAAGGCATATAATGAGAAGTACCTAATAGTTTAAAAGTGAGCAGGGTTGACGTTAGGTGCTCCCTTTTTAATTGATTTTAGTGGTTTACAGCCTCGTTAGTTGTATTTCCCAAGTTGGCTACTCGGTGCTACTATAGTGATACATTTGTTTGGGGATTATTATGAGAGTAGAACTAGTAACAACATTGAAGCGTCAAGCAACGAAGATATTATCTGAACTTCATTCCTCTAAAGAACCTGTGTTGATAACTGAACATGGACAACCATCTGCATACTTAGTAGATGTTGATGATTATGAATTTATGCAAAAGCGTATGCAAATTCTTGAGTCTCTTGCAAAAGGAGAGCAGGCAATAAGTCGTGGTGAAACCATGTCGAATGTTGAAGCTAAAGATAAAATGAATAAATGGCTGAAATAATTTGGACTAATCCAGCTTTGGATGATCTTAACGATATTGCTGAATATATCGCATTAAGCAATTTGCAGTCAGCGAAAAAATTGGTTTCCAAAATATTTGAAAAAGTTGAACGTCTCGAACTCTTTCCTGAATCAGGTAAAAAACCAATTGAGTTAGCTAACCTAAATTATCTTGAACTGGTCGTGAATCCTTGTCGTATATTTTACAAAAAAGATAACGATAAAGTATATATTTTGCACGTAATGAGACAAGAGCGGGACTTACGAAAATTTTTGTTGCTAACGCAATATACAGCTAACAAGTAGGTAATCCCTGAGTGAAATTAGTATGACCCCCATACTAATTATTATAAAAAGCAATTATTAAAAAGCCATTCAAACATTTATCAAAATTCCAACTTAACCAATATAAGAACTAAATATTGGTTTGTTTATTAAAAAAATTGCTACACGTGTTCGTTAAGTGTCTAATATACCGTACATAAATAATATGGAGGTTGAAAGATGAGACATAACAATTGGTCTTGCTCTAAGTGTAATAATAACGAATTTGATACCGGTGAAATAAGAGTTTCGGGTGGCTTTTGGTCAAGAATTTTTGATGTTCAAAATAAAAAGTACACCGCTGTGACATGCAGTCGATGTAGTTTTACTGAATTTTATAAAGGTTCATCATCAACACTTGGTAACGTATTTGATTTCTTTACTGGGTAATCAAAGCTTAAAAAGCACCTTAACTGAAATGTAAACTGATCAGTTCATGAGATACCTCCTCATTAAGGTGAGGAGGTTAAATGCTTAAACACCCCTAAGCGATAATTCGCCTTATTAAATGTATGGTGGAACTTTAGATATACACCAACTAATAGCAGTTAAACAAAATCAATTACACGCACTAATAATAGGCTTCAATAAAAGACTTCAATAATAGACTTCAATAATAGACCATAAGGCTTGGATGAATTTATTTTTATGATTTTTCATCTAACATCCTATATTTTAAATATCCAATTTTAGGTAGCTTTTTTCACAAACTTTGCTGTTACCATCATTTCGCCAATGCCTTCTACTTTACAATCAAGTTCGTGATCTTTTTTATCAAGCACTCTTCTAACGACCGCTTTGGTGCCAATTTTAATGACTTGCGAGCTGCCTTTAATTTTTAAATCTTTGGCTACTGTCACTTTGTCGCCATCACTTAGTACAGTGCCGTTGGCATCTTTAACTAAAATGGCGGCTTCATCGTTTATATTATTTGGGTTCCACTCATGGGCGCACTCGGGGCAAATAAGCAGTTGTTGGTCCTCGTAAACATATTCACATTGGCATTTTGGGCAAGCAGGCAGCGACATTTTTAACTCTCATAAGGTATTGTTTTGCGTATTTTAATCTGCGTTATTAGTTAATCAATATTTTTTATCTTCACGTTAAAAATATCTCGTTTGTGCGTTTTTAAAAAAGGGCATATAAAGCACATGTCGCTTAAGCAATTTAAGCGCTAACTCGTACAGTAGGTACCTGTTAAAGCACCCATCATATTAAGTGATTCGCGCAATGCCCACTTAGTACGATGGGTGTTTCTATTTATAATGCTTAGTATTTTACTAAGCATGCTTTTTATATTTTGACTTAACTAGGAAAAGTCGTGTTTAAAACCTTAATTGTGGTTGATAACAACGAGCAAACGCTTGCTCAATCGTTCGAAAATGTAATTACGTTTAATACCTACTTACGTGATTACCCAAAACATAACGAACCAAAAACACGCATTATTAATCTGTGCGACTCAAGCCAATACTTGAGCAAAGGTTACTATTGCTCGTTACTTGCAGAGGCGCGCAAGCACCAAGTTTTACCCAGTGTAAAAACCATTAATGCTCTTCGTAGTGGCCAAGCACCTATGTTAAATGTGGGCCAAATAGATGGCACACTTTACTTTGGCAATGCCCAAAATGATTTACAATCAAAAGCAGCAAAGTCGGTATTTAAACAATACCCAGCGCCTATTTTATTTGTTGATGAGCAAGGCTTATTACAACAAGGCTCGATGTCGTCTTTAAGCGAGCAACAGTACAGCGAATTTGTAGCCAAGCTAGATAACTTTACTAAAACGCAGTGGCGTATTAGTTCGGTACAACGTCGTTTTAGATGGGACATGGCAATACTTGTTGATCATAACGAAAAAGTACCGCCGAGTGATAAAGACGCCATTGCACGTTTTATTAAAGCCGCGGCTAAACACGGCATTAATGCACAAGCATTAAGCTTTGACGAAATTGATAACATAGCCCAGTTTGATGCGTTATTTATTCGCCAAACTACAGCGATTGACCATCCAACGTATCGCCTTGCAAGCAAAGCGCAAAGCCTTGGTTTAGTGGTTATTGACGATGCTGAGTCTATTTTACGTTGTTGTAATAAAGTGTATTTACACGATGCGTTTAATTACCAAAAAGTGCCAAGTTTAAAAACGGTTGTAGTGGCTGATCAATCAAGTGAAACGCTTGAGCAGCTAGAAGAAGCGTTTACGTATCCGCTTGTTTTAAAAATGCCTGAAGGGTCTTTTTCAAAAGGTGTTTATAAAGTGTCAAACCGCGATGAGCTTGAAGCTAAGCTTACAGAGTTGTTTGAATTTAGCGCATTAGTGCTCGCGCAAGAGTACATGTATACCGAATACGATTGGCGAGTGGGTGTGTTAAATGGCCGTGCTATTTATGCATGTCGTTATTTAATGGCGCGTAACCATTGGCAAATTTATAACCACGACGCTAAACGGTTTTTCTCAGGTGGTTTTGAAACTCTGCCAACCTTTGAGCTACCAAAAGCGGTGTTAGATGCTGCATTAAAAGCATGTAAAACAGTGGGTAGGGGTTTATATGGCGTTGATGTTAAAGAGCATCAAGGCAAAGCATACGTGCTTGAAGTAAACGACAACCCAAGTATTGATCACAAAGTAGAAGACGGCTATTTAGGCGACGAGCTATACATGATCATTATGGATGAGTTTAAACAACGTTTAGAAGCACGAGGCCGTGGGTAATAACATGAGCAACCTTGTTATTCGAAAGGCGCTTAGCAGTGATTTAAACGCACTTATTGACGTTGAAAACGCCTGCTTTAATAACGATAAATTAAGCCCGCGTAGTTTAAAGCGCTGGCTAAGTGCAAAACACGGTATTTTACTCGTTGCTGAAGACGACGAGCAAATATGCGGCTATGGGCTAGTGTGGTGCCATAAAGGCACGCGTTTAGCGCGTTTATATTCGCTTGCTGTAAAACCCACAATGCAAGGTAAGGGGATTGCAAAAGCACTGCTTACTAGCCTAGAAAAAGAAACGTGTGAGCGGGCTCGTATTTACCTTCGTTTAGAAGTGGCTGTAAATAACGAAGGTGCGATTGGGCTTTATAAAAGCTTGGGTTACAGAGTGTTTGGTCAATACAGCGATTATTACGATGACCACAGTGACGCACTACGAATGCAAAAAAACATTCGACAAACAAGTGAGTTAAAAGTGGCGCGTTTAACGCCGTGGTATCAGCAAACAACTGAGTTTACGTGCGGACCTGCTGCGCTACTAATGGCAATGGGGGCACTTGAGCCAGCTACTGAGCTTAGCCAATCACATGAGCTGGCACTTTGGCGTGAAGGTACCACCATTTTTATGACATCGGGTCATGGTGGTTGCCACCCGTTTGGTTTGGCACTTGCCGCTAATAAGCGTGGTTTTAAAAGCGAGGTAATGGTTAATACCACCGAGCCTTTGTTTTTAGATGGCGTACGCAACGAAAACAAAAAAGTGGTACTTGCCACCGTGCATCAACAATTTGTAGATGGTATTGCACAAGCAAATATACCGCTTACACATAAAGATGTAGAGCTTGAGCATATTGAGCAGTGGTTAAGTAAAGGCTTTAGTGTGCTGTTATTAATTAGCACATATAGTTTTGATGGTAAAAAATCACCACATTGGGTGTGTGTTACGCACCTTGATGAGCATTGCGTGTATGTTCACGATCCGTTTTGTGAGCCCGGTAACGATAAACAGCTCGCAATAGATTGCCAGTATGTACCTATTGCACGAAGTGATTTTAGTAAAATGTCAGCGTTTGGTAGCCAACGTTTAAGAACGGCGGTGGCTATAGCTAATAAAATATAAGGTTAACAGTGACTTTTTTAGATTTAATTGATGTAGCCCCGTATTCGTGGGCAGCTATTGGTACTGCGGCTTTTTGCGGTGCCATTATTGGTATAGAGCGCCAGTTGCGCGGTAAACCTGTAGGCATTCGTACATCAGCGTTAATAACCTTGGGTACATATTTGTTTTTATCCACTGCGTTTAATTTACAAGGGGATGTAATAGATCACTCTCGTGTGGTTGGGCAAATAATTACAGGTATTGGCTTTTTAGGGGCAGGCGTTATGCTCGCAAAAGATGGTGCGGTAGTGGGTGTAACTTCTGCTGCAACCATTTGGGTGCTTGCATCAATAGGCGTTATGATAGCGACCGAAAACCTTGGCGCTGCAATAAAACTCTCGGTGCTGGTGGTCGGTATTTTATACGGTGTTGACGTACTTGAGGCTAAATTTAAAAGCTTAAGCAAAGGCGTACACACTAAAGTAAAAAACTATCAAAAACGCTATTATCGAAAAGATTTTAACGATACCGAACGCCATTAAAAGTGGCGTTTTTTTAGTGTTATTGAAACAAGTACTAGTACTATTAAATATCGACTATCCAAATAACTTGCGTCTAACTACTTTTCTGTAGCCACTGGGTGTTTGGCTTAATACTTTTTTAAACACGCGTGTTAAATGACCTTGGTCGTTATATCCCACTTCTAAAGCCACTTCTTGAATTGATAAATTTGATGATGCTAATAACTCCTTCGCACCTTCTACGCGTAATTGTTGCCAATACTCAATAGGGCTTTGGTTCGTTGCCGCTCTAAAACGGCGGGTAAAAGTACGGTAGCTCAAGCTAAATTGGGCAGCGACTTCTTGCAGGTTTAACTCGGTAGCTAAATTGGTTTTTAGCCAAAATTGAATTTGTGCAATTAGCTCGTCGGGGTGACGGTCAACTGCACCCTCGAGATAGCGTTGATCTTCGTAGGGTTTGCGTATTTCGTGCGAAAAATTACGCTCTACATGTTGAGCGGCGGCTTTTCCATAGTACTGACTAATAATATGTACGATCACATCTGCAAGGGCATTAAGACTGGCTACCGTATACATGCGCTCTGACTGAGTTATAAAAAAGTCGGGTTTTAAACGCACTAACGGGTAGTCGTGGCTAAATTGATTGGCGTAGTGCCAATGGGTGGTAGCAGGGTGCCCATCAAGTAAGCCAGCCTCAGCTACTAAGCAGTTGCCAGTGCCTACACCAATTATATGGCTGCCTGCGCTAAAGCTTTCGCTTAGCCAATCAACTACGTCTTGATTTGTACGCACTACAGGGCGCGGGTTTCGCCAAATTCCGGGAACTATAATTAAATCGCTGTAGGGGGCGTTAGTTGTTATGCAATCAGGAATTATCGCAAGGCCTGCGCGAGTGGGTATAAATTCAGCATTTTTAGCCACTAAATTTATAGCAAGCGGTCTAAAACTTTGCTTATCAATATGGCCTCTAGCAAAGGCTTCGCCGGCTCTTAGCATCTCAATAGGCAGCGTTAAACTAGTCACTAATAAATGCGGATAAACCGCTATAGCAATGTTTAATGGTGGATTAGTGTTTTTTTCAGTCATATAAATGCTCCGACCAGTACATTTTGGCCTTTTGTGCTGAATATTTGGCTATTAAAGCACAATGTGTGGTGCATAATCCATTTAAACTGCCACCTCTCCTTATAACACGTTTCTAAAAGGTAAATTATGACAGCATTACCCGTTATAGTAGGCATGGGTGGCATTAACGCCGCTGGCCGTACTTCTTTTCATCAAGGTTATCGCCGTATCGTGTTAGATAGTTTAAATGCTCAAGATCGCAGTGAAACATTCTTAGGCCTCGCCACACTGATGAATCTAGTAAGCGTTGTAAACGGCCAATTACAAGATACACAAGGTAATAATGTTGAGCAAAGCGACATAGAAGCACGCTTTGGTGAGCAAATTATTGCCGGTACACTTATTCGTAAAATTGAAAAAGAACACTTTGATGCAGATGCCACACCGTGGCAGCAAAAAATGACGCTAAACGCATCAAGCGATAACGCTATTGTGTTTGAAACTCGCGCTCGCGACTTACCGGTACCTGTTCCAGCTAGCTGGCAAGTTGAAGAACTTGAAGGCAAAAAAGTAAAAGTAACTATTGCAGCCGACTTAGATGTTAAGCATGACTCAACACGTGATAATCCAATTAAATCTGCAGGGCAATTTCCGACTGGATTTGATCCATCTGTTATGTATAACAGCCGCTATCAGCCTCGTGGTTTGCAAGCGACTATTTTTGCAGCTACCGATGCGATTAAATCAACAGGGCTTGATTGGCAACACATTATGAATAGCGTAGAGCCAGATAAAATTGGTACCTATTCAGCATCGGTAATTGGCCAAATGGACGACAAAGGCCTAGGCGGTTTAGTGAAGGCGCGCCAACAAGGCGACCGTGTTAGCACTAAGCAGTTAGCACTGGGCTTAAATACAATGTCTACCGATTTTATTAACGCGTATGTTACGGGCAATGTGGGAACTACGTTTTCGACCTCGGGCGCCTGTGCTACGTTTTTATACAACTTACGTGCAGCAGTAAACGACATACAAGCAGGGCGTACACGCGTTGCGGTTGTCGCAAGTGTTGAGTGTGCTATTACACCCGAAGTGATTGAAGGCTTTGGTAACATGAGCGCACTTGCAAATGTTGAAGGTTTGCGCCGCTTAGATAACTTATCACATGATGAAGAACCAGATTATCGCAAAAGTAGCCGCCCGTTTGGGGATAACTGCGGCTTTACATTAGGTGAAGGCGCACAAGTTGCTATTTTAATGGACGATGCATTAGCCCTTGAATTAGGCGCTGACATAATGGGCTCTGTGCCGGATGTATTTGTAAATGCAGATGGTATAAAAAAATCAATTACGTCACCTGGTCCTGGTAACTACATTACCATGGCTAAATCGGCTGCTTTAGCAACGAGCCTTTTAGGCAAAGAAGCTTTGCAAGCACGTAGCTTTATTTTAGCGCATGGCTCAAGTACACCGTTAAACCGCGTAACAGAGTCGCTGATATATCACAAAGTGGCACAAACGTTCGCTATTGATAATTGGAAAGTGACAGCGCCTAAAGCCTATGTTGGTCATACTATAGCTCCTGCAAGTGGCGACCAATTAGCGATAGCTCTCGGTGTATTTAGTCACAACATTATGCCGGGTATTACCACAATTGATAAAGTGGCTGATGATGTTTACATCGATCATCTTGATATTCGTAATAGCCATTACGAATGCAGTGAAATGGATATAGCTTTTATAAATTCAAAAGGCTTTGGCGGTAACAATGCAACAGCAATAGTACTTTCACCAAAAGTGACAATGCAAATGCTCGCTAAGCGCCATGGCGATGAAGCTATGAGTAGTTACGCGCAGAAAAATGTAGCAATTAAAGCCGCTCAGCAAACGTATAAAACGCAAGCCGATTTAGGCCAGTACGAACTTATTTACCGCTTTGGCGACGGACTTATTGATGACAATGACATTTTAATAGACGAGCAAAGTATTCAGTTACCAGGCTTTGAAAAAGCAATTACGTTTAGCACAACAAATTCCTATCAAGATATGTTTTAAGCACACATACTTGTTAGCAAGGCGCTTTTTAAGCGCCTTTTTTAATGCCTAAAATATATGTAGCTATTAGATTATTTTTGTTACCCCCCAAATTTAGCTTATTAATTGAACTTATTTTTTGTGTTGATACTTGCTTTTATGTTGATCGTTTGTTTCTATTATATAAACACTATCTAGGATGGATAAAACCGATGAAAAAACTCATATTAGCGCTTTCTTTAACTTCTGCTTTTACTCAACTTCCTGCTTTTGCAGACGACTTTGTTCCTGCAGAAGTGATTAATAAAAACTACGATCAGCTCACTAATACTTCCTCGCGCGCTTCGAGGTTAGAGGGGATTAACTTAAGCAGTTACGTTGTCGATAAAAGCGGGCAGGTTAGTGATATAGAAATTGTAGCTACGGTCGGGCAAAAAAAGTACCAAAGAGAAGTAATAGATTACGTATCTAAACTAAATTACAAAAGCGCAAAATTAAATGGTGAGACTATACCTGTAGCAAAAACTATTACTGTAAGTTCACAAAATTTACATGTTGGGTTTTCAAACGATAAGGCATCACGTGGCTTTTTTAATGATTATGAGCAAGCTAGTAAATTAATCGACGAAAAGAAATACGATGAAGCTAAAAGCCTTATTGATGAACTAGAAAATGAACATACCAAAAATACGGTTGAAATTGTTTTACTTGCGTGGCTTAAAAGCCAGCACAGTTATTTTGTACAAGACTGGAAGAGCTTTGATCAGCATATCAACGAAGCGTTCTTATTTAGAGGTAACTTACCTGATCAAATTCAAAAACGTGTGATTAAAAATGCTTTACAGTGGTTTATATCAAAGCAAGATTATGTCCGAGCCTATGATGCAATAGATGCACTAGGCAATATTGAATCTATAACTTTTACAGATCAAAATAAGGAACAGTTGTTAACCCAAGTGAACGATATTTATAAAAACTCGGGAGATATTGAACAACAATTTAGTTTAGCTTCAGAGCAAGCTGTAATGCCTATGATGTCGAAGTCTGAGGTTAAATTACAATCAGAATTACCACTGAGCAAAGTGCAACTTAGATGCGAAAACAAAGTCGTTGACTATGACACTAATACAATTGATAAAATTGTTATTTCGAAAAATGATTTACGTTGTGGATTATTAATAAAAAGCGCTCAAGCACAAACAATTACACTTAAGCAAAGCGGTGAAAGCTTTTTATAAAAATTGTAACTCCCCACATATAAATTATGGGGAGTTATTGCATTAATAAGTCTTGGCTATACAAACAATGCATTGGAATTTTGCTGCAATACTTATTAAAAAAACTGTTACTTAAACTTTTTTACATACCTAAGCGTTATAAAGTTAATAATGGCAAGTAAAATTGCTATTTCGTAGCGGCTGTACGCTACGGCTATACCAATTAAACCCATATTCCAAATACTTGCTGCGGTTGCTGTGCCGGAGGTTGATTTATTATTTTTCAAAATTGCGCCACCGCCAATAAAACCAATACCAGTAATGATGCCTTGCAACATTTTTGATTGAGCTTCTGCGCCATCTAAAACCGACATAGCAATTAATGCATACCCACACGATGCAACAGCAACAAGAGGAAAGGTACGAAGGCCTGCGCCATCATTACTTCGCTCTCTGTCGTAAGCCATGGGCAGTGCAAGTAGGTATGCAATACCTAAGTGTATTAAGTTATCGATGATTTCATTCCACTGTAAATCAATTTCCATTATTGAGCCTGTGCTGGTTAACTTTGTTAATAATAAGCAAACAGCAAGCCATGGCATAAATAACTATTAATCAATGAGTTATTGTTAATACCTGTATTTAACAAGAATTATTGAGGAAACTTTTACATGTTTTTATTACTATTTTACGCAATAGTTAATTTGATCTGAGTTTTAAAGCCCCGTATTCTTTTATCCAGACTAAAAGACACCTATGTGAATCTCTTGCCTTTAAATAAAACATTAAGCACACCCACTAAGCTTGAAAAAACAGCCTTACTATTTTGCGTTGGATTATCTGTTATTGCTTTTTTATTTCCTGAATTACTCACAGAGCACTTACAACCCGCTATTAATAAAATTTTAGGTTATTTAGGGTCGCCATTTTTTATATTGGTAAACTTGTTACTTTTTTCTGTGATAGCTATTGCTATAAGCCCATTAGGGCAACGAAAAATAGGAGGAGCGCAAGCACTTGTTGAGTTTAGTACCTTTGGTTGGCTTTCTATGTTGTTTGCAGCAGGGATGGGCTCAGGACTTATATTTTGGGGAGTAGCAGAGCCTGCACTACACACGGTTAATTCGCCTTTAAAGCAAAGCTTGTATCCTAACAATCAAACAAGTGGTTTGGCACTTACACTAGTTAATTGGGGCGCGCATGCATGGGCGCTCTATGCAGTATTTGGCTTGGTATTAGGTGGGCTTACTCGCAATAGTGGTACAGCGGGCGATATTAGTGCTCCTGTGATCAGTGCAACTAAAGGCGTTATTAATCGGGCTTGGCAGTTACAGTTGAGCTTTAGTATTAAATTAATTGCCATACTTGCAATATTTTTTGGTGTCGTGGGCACAATTGCTAATTCAACTTTATTACTGCGTAAAGGGCTCGAGCTTGAGCTAGGGCTTGAGTCTGCTTTATTTTCGGGGTTTATTATAATTTGTTTAATTGCGCTGCTTTATACTATTTCTGCAAAGTTGGGGCTTAAAAAAGGAATTCAAACTCTTAGTAAATTTAATGTGTTTTTAGCATTTGCACTTATAGCATGGCTATTAATTTTTGTGCCTATACAGCCAATTATAGACATAGCTGTAGGAGGAACATGGGATTACATTCAGCTCATAACCACAGGTACATGGCAGTTTGAAAGCGTACTTAATGACCCCGCATGGGCAACAGGTTGGACATACAATTACTATTTTTGGTGGTTAGCTTGGGGCCCGTTTGTTGGTGTGTTTTTGGCAAAAATTAGCCAAGGACGGCCGGTTTGGCAATACATTTTAGGTGTCGTATTTGTACCAACCTTTGTGACTATTATATGGTTTAGTGTGTTTTCGGGCTCTGCAATTGCGTGGGATCAAACACATAATGCAGGCATTTTAGCGGCTATTAAAGCCGATTATACGCAAGGGCTGTTTGTATTTTTCGAGCAATTAGGCTGGCAAGGCGGTCTATTAATTTGGTCAAGTTTATTGCTGTTACTCATTTTTGTAGCTACATCAGCAGACTCAGCTATTTTGGTTATTCGCCAATTAAGTGGTGCAAGTGAAGCTCAGACATGGAGCTTGTATGCTTGGTCGTTTGCACTAGGTTTATGCGCTTTTGTTTTGTTAGTACAAAATAATGAACCATTAAACAGAAGCGTTGCTATTATTGGAGCGCTTCCTTTTTTAATTATATTTATATTGCAATTAATTGGTTTTATTAAAGAGTTCATACGTGAATTTAAGCACTAAGGCTTACATTTATTTACAATGCTATTTTTAAAATTGTATATAATTTAGGTAATTATATTGGTGGGGTTAATAATGCGTACTTTTTTGATTATTCTATTTTCAAATGTGTTAATTGGTTGCGCTGCTGCGGGTATAATTTTAGATGGGGCAGCGCGCTCTCAACCTGGTCCAGTAAATGCGGGGCCTGTTGTAAAAGATAAAGAGGGCTTTAGCTTTACTAAACTCGGTGTTGAAGCCGATATGGCTATAGTTGAATTTATTAAAGGTAAGGGCGATAACAATACGGTACAAGTATGCAGGCAAGTGAGTAAAGTATTGAAAGAGTGTGTAGAGTTAGAAAAGTCATCCCTACACACTAATGAGCCTATGCAGTTAAAAACTGATGATGAAATAATAAGTGTTGGTCAATAAAGCTGCTTATAAAAAAGTAGCTATGATCGTAGCCTGCTTGCATTTCAAGTGTAAGTGGGTAGCCTTTTTTATCAGCAATAGCGACTAAGTTTTCTGGCTTAAGTTGCTCTTGTAAAAAGCCATCAGCATCACCTTGACTCACTAACATAGGTAAGTAATGAGCTTGCTCTGCGTTTTTCATCAACTCGCAGCTATCATATTGTGCCCAAAGCGCCTTATCATTTCCTAAATAGCCAGTAAATGCTTTTACACCCCAAGGGCATTCAATCGGATTTACAATAGGGCTAAAAGCCGAGGCACTTACAAACGCAGTCGGGTTTTTAAGTGCAACCATTAATGCACCGTGCCCGCCCATAGAGTGACCACTAATTGCTTTTGTGCTTGTAATCGGAAAATGTTGTTCAATAAGTGCTGGTAATTCACTAACAACATAATCGTACATATTAAAATGAGTGTTGTAAGGAGCTTGCGTGGCATTTACGTAAAAGCCTGCGCCTTGTGCAAAGTCGTAGCTGTCTTCATTGGGGACGTTTTCGCCGCGCGGGCTAGTGTCAGGCGCTACAATAGCAATACCCAGCTCAGCTGCTTTTTTAAATGCGCCGGCTTTTTGCATAAAATTTTCGTCTGTACAGGTTAAACCTGATAGCCAATAAAGTACCGGTACTTTGTTTGTCTCACTTGCGCCAGGTGGTAAAAATACGGCAAAGCGCATAGTGCTATGTGTACTTTGCGAGCTGTGAGTATATTGTTTATGCCAACCGCCAGACACTTTTACACTTGAGATATTTTCTAACATACTTAATCCTTAAAAGCCGTAAACTTAAAAGTATTACGGCTTATTAATAAGCTATTTTACGAATGCAGTTTATTAGTAATGAATGACTGTACGAATGCTTTTACCTTCGTGCATTAAATCAAATGCTTCGTTAATATCTTCAAGGCCCATTGTATGGGTAATAAAGTCGTTAAGAGCAAATTCTCCAGCCATATAACGCTCTACTATTTCAGGTAGTTGTGAACGACCCTTAACGCCACCAAATGCACTGCCACGCCATACACGCCCAGTTACCAGTTGAAACGGACGGGTTGATATTTCTTGGCCAGCACCGGCTACACCAATAATTACCGATTCGCCCCAACCTTTATGACAACACTCAAGCGCTGAGCGCATAACATCAACATTACCAATACATTCAAACGAGTAGTCAACGCCACCGTCAGTCATTTCAACAATAACTTCTTGAATTGGCTTGTCGAAATCTTTTGGATTAATTAAATCAGTTGCACCAAGTTTTGTTGCTAAATCGAATTTAGTGGTGTTTATATCAACACCAATAATACGACCCGCACCAGCCATTTTTGCGCCAATAATGGCTGATAAACCAATACCGCCTAAGCCGAATATAGCAACAGTGTCGCCAGGCTTTACTTTAGCAGTGTTGGTAACTGCGCCCATGCCTGTTGTTACACCACAGCCTAGTAAGCAAATCTCTTCTAGTGATGCTTCTTTATTTACTTTAGCGAGTGAGATTTCTGGCAATACAGTGTACTCAGAGAACGTTGATGTACCCATGTAGTGATAAATTGGTTGGCCGTCTTTAAAAAATCGTGTAGTGCCGTCTGGCATTAGGCCTTTACCTTGTGTTTCGCGCACGGCTGAACACAGGTTAGTTTTACCTGAAGTACACATTTTACATACGCCACATTCTGCAGTGTATAAAGGAATAACATGATCCCCAACTTCAACACTCGTTACGCCTTCGCCAACAGCATAGACAACACCAGCGCCTTCGTGACCTAAAATAGCAGGAAATATGCCTTCAGGATCTTGGCCCGATAATGTAAATGCATCGGTATGACACACACCTGTAGCGGTAATTTTTACCATGACTTCGCCTTTTTTAGGCATCATCACATCAACTTCTTCAACACTAAGTGGTTGATTAGGACCCCAAGCAATGGCAGCTTTTGATTTAATAAATTCAGACATGTGTTTTATTTCCTTTAACTGGCTATTAAAAAATAATTGTAGACCCAATTTGCTTGGGTGATGTGCTTATTGTATTTGTTTCTCAAACAATGATAATCTCAATTTTATTAAAACACTTTTACAGTATGGTAATAATGGCACGTTGGAATGGAATAGATGAGTTTATAGCTGTTGGGGAGGAGGGCAGCTTTACTGCGGCTGCAAAAACGCTTGGACTTTCGGTTGCGCATATTAGCCGCCATGTTACAGCGCTTGAGCAACGTTTAAATACCCAGCTTTTAACCCGTACAACCCGTAAAGTGGTTTTAACTAAAGAAGGCGAAATGTATTTACATCAAATAAAACACTTACAACACGCTATGGACGAGGCAACTCAAGGTCTTGCCACGCACCAAACTACACCAAAGGGTAAAATTAAGCTCACAGCCCCTGTTATGTATGGGGAAACGTTCATTATGCCTATAGTGCATAATTTTATGAAGGATCATCCCGAGGTAGAAGTTGTTGCCACATTAAGTAACGAGCAAGAAAACTTATTAGAGGGCGGATTTGATTTAGCCATAAGGTTAGGGCATTTAAAAGATTCGAGCTTAAAAGCGCGTAGGTTAAGTGCGCGGCGTTTTATTATGTGCGCGGCACCACAGTATTTAACGCGATTTGGTGAGCCGCATACTTTAGGCGAGCTAAACAGCCATGAATGCTTAATTGGGAATAGTAGCTACTGGCGTGTAAACGAAAATGGGCGCGATAAACACATTAAAATAGCGGGGCGGCTACAATGTAATAGTGGTTGGGCGCTGGTGGATGGCGCAAAAAAGGGGCTTGGTATTGTGCAACTCCCAGACTACTACATTGAGAACGAAATTAACTCAGGGCAATTGGTGCCTATTTTAACACCCTATCAACCACAGCAAGAAGGGGTATGGGGCGTATATCCACCAAGGCAGTTTGTGGCCACTAATGTACGGGTATTGCTCGATTATTTAGTTAAAGGGTTGAAAACTTAACCGCGAATTAATGGTTAAACATGTATTGCTGTAAATATAGCCAAGTATCAGATTTTTAAATTATTTCTTACATTTTACGCCATACCCAAAGGCACTTTTTTCGTGCTACTATTGATCAATACTTTTACGATAAGTGTTAAAAATAATATGTTTCAACCGGTTAGCTTATTTATAGGGCTTAGATATAGTCGCTCCTCTAAAGGAAATGCGTTTATATCGTTTATTTCGTTTTTTTCTATTGCCGGTATCGCTATTGGTTTAATGGCATTATTTACGGTAAGCAGTGTAATGAACGGGTTTGAAAATAGCCTAAAAACCAATATGCTTGGACTTATTCCGCATGTTGAAGTTCGCGCAGATAAACACACTGCCACCCAAATGAACACCCTAAAAACCGACCTCGAACAATCTCCTTATGTTGATCATGTAAGCTTATATCGCCACGGCGAAGCTATTTTGCAAACGAATAAAGACTTGCACGGCGTTTTATTACAAGGCCTTTATAACGATAGTGGTTCTTTGTATAGAATTACCGATAAAATAGTGCAAGGCGATTGGAAAACTGTATTAAACAAAAATTACAACATTGCTATAAGCCGTTATTTGAGTCGTAAATTAGGCGTTAGCGTGGGTGATAAGCTTCGCGTTATTATGCCTAATGCTTCAACGTATACACCACTTGGGCGAGTACCCAGCCAGCGTTTATTTAAAGTTGCCGCAATATACGAAACCGGATCTGAGATAGATATGGCACTTGCGTTTACGAGTGGCGCTTCACTACAACGGGTGTTAAAGCTGGATAAAAACACTGCCCCAAATTTAAGTGTTTCATTGCACGAACCTTTCGAACTAGATGAGTTTATTGAAGCAAGCCAGCGTATTTTACAAGATCATAATTATAGTGATTGGCGCAGTACCCAAGGTACTCTATTTGCAGCCGTTGCTATGGAAAAGCGCATTATGTCTATGTTGCTTGCCCTCATTGTATTGGTGGCTGTATTTAATATTGTATCGGCATTAACCATGATGGTAAGCGAAAAACAAGGTGAAGTAGCCATACTACAAACGTTAGGTTTAACACCTTCGCAAGTGCAAAAAGTGTTTATGGTGCAAGGCCTATATAATGGCGTAATTGGTACCGCAATAGGCGCATTTTTAGGTGTAATATTTAGTTTATATATAAATGAGCTACTTGCATTAGTGGGCTTAAACTTACTGGCGGGTATAGAGCTTCCGGTAAAATTTGATATTTTGAGTTTAGTAATAATAGCGTTTGCCAGTATTGCTATGAGCTTTTTAGCTACCTTATATCCTGCGCGTAAAGCCGCAAAAGTAAAACCAGCAGAGGTATTACGTTATGAATGATTTAGTAATTAGTTGTGAAAATTTAAGTAAGGTTTATCAAGATGGCAGCAACCAAGTTGAAGTATTAAAAGGCGTTGATTTAGCGCTTCAGCAAGGTGAAATGCTGGCTATTGTGGGGAGTTCTGGCTCTGGTAAAAGTACGCTTTTACACATACTTGGCACATTAGATACCGCAAGCTCAGGTAGCGCTAAAATTAAAAACCAAGAAGTTGCAAAACTTTCGCGAACAGAGCAAGCCGCATTTAGAAACCAAAATTTGGGCTTCATCTATCAATTTCATCACTTATTAATGGAGTTTAGCGCAGTTGAAAACGTGGCTATGCCATTATTAATTAAAGGCTTGAGTGCAAAAGAAGCCAAAGCTCAAGCGCTCGATATGCTCGAAAAAGTAGGCCTTGCACATCGCAGCTCGCATAAACCGTCTGCGCTTTCTGGTGGAGAGCGCCAACGCGTGGCTATTGCCCGCGCGCTGGTTACTAAACCTGCGCTTGTGCTTGCTGATGAACCAACCGGTAATTTAGATAAACAAAATGCGATTAAAATTTACGATTTAATAAATGAGCTTAACCAAAGCTTAAACACCAGTTTTGTGGTAGTTACACACGATTTAGAACTTGCCGATAAGCTAGGCAAAATAGCTTATTTAGACGATGGAAAACTAGCTATTAAAGAGTCGCAGCATGTTGCTTAGTGCATTTTTAAGTAAACGTTTTAGAGCCTATTCAGGCCACAAAGATGAAAAAAACGGCTTTGTTAGTTTTATCGCTAAAGCGTCGACTATTGGTATTTTATTAGGTGTCGCGGTTTTAATTGTGGCGCTGTCGGTAATTAATGGTTTTGAGCAACAACTAGTACATAGATTGCTAAGCGTTGTGCCGCAGGTGGAATATGTAGCACCAAGTAGACCCATCGCGAATTGGTCGCAAAAAGTTGAGGATTTACAAACACAACCGCATGTAACAGGGGCTGCGCCATTTATTGCAGTGAATGGGATGGCGCAATATAAAAGCCAGCTAAAAGCGATAGAAATTCGAGGTGTTGAGCCATCGCTAGAGAGTAATGTATCGGCGGTAAACCAGTTTACCAGTGGTAAGTTAGTGAGCCAGTTAGGCCTTGACGATGTAATTTTAGGTAAGCAAATAGTAAAACAGTTAGATGCAAAAGTAGGCGACAACATTACGTTACTTATTCCGCAAATAGGCCAAAAAGGTCAGTCATTATTAGCGCCTAAACGCGTAACACTTAACCTTGCAGGTGTTATAGAAATGGGAGGCCCCATTGATAGTACAGCTGCGTTTATACATCTTAATAAAGCGCAGCAAACATTGGGTTACGATGAAACTCAAGTAACAGGGCTGCGGTTAAGTGTTGATGATGTGTTTTCGGCGCACCAAATAGCGCTAAAAGTGGGCCAAACTATTGACGACTACGTGTATGTTTCCAGTTGGTTTAGAACCCAAGGCAGCCTTTATCAAGATATTCAAATGGTACGTACCATTGTTTATATTGTGGTGTTTTTAATTATAGCGGTAGCCAGTTTTAATATTGTGTCCTCCTTGGTGATGGAAGTACGCGAAAAACAAGGCAATATCGCAATTTTAAAAACCATGGGCGCGAAAGACAGTACTATTTTAGCCACCTTTGTAATGCAGGGCTTAATGCAAGCATTTGTAGGCGTGGCACTAGGAACACTAATTGGTGTGGTATTAGCGCTTAATATAAGTGAGCTTTTTACGTGGATAAGCCAATTATTTGGAGCTAATCCACTTGAGGGCGTTTATTTTATAGAGTTTTTACCAAGTAAATTAGTACTTGAAGACATTGGTATTACAGTGATTGTTACGTTTGTGCTTGCGATACTTGCCACTATTTATCCTGCATGGCAAGCAACACGGGTAGATCCTGCTAAAGTGCTTGGTAATTAGTAAAAGGGTTTAACATGCGAGCCAGTTACAGTGCAATGCACTTTGTTTATGTGCAATGGCTAAAGAAACGCTCAAAATCAGCAAGTGGCGCAGATGGCATTTTTGCCTTTTCGCTTATTTTATTATTAAATTGTATCATGCTAGCTGGGGTGTTTTCCCCGCATTTATTGCACAACATAACCAGTGTGTCTCGTGTGATGGTGTGCTTAATTGGCATTGTTTTATTGTTAGGGATTGCTGTGTTGAATGGGCTTTATTTAGGAAGCGGTAGCAATTATATCAATAATGTAAAACGCGCTTTTAGGGCTAATTCTAAAAAACGCTACTTTGTAGCAATGATAATTTGGTTATTTGGCTCTATTATTTTGGTATTTCCTTTATTGGCACTAAGGTTTGTTTATCCTTAGCGTTAACAGTAATAAACAATAGGGCACTATAACGAAACCTGTTAAACTAGGCGCTTATTTAAAATTAAGCAATAACTGCTTGGTTGCTATACCTCACTTTGGGATTTACTTTGACTAATAACGATATTTTACGCCGCATTCGCTACACTTTTAACTTAACTGATACTGCTATGGTCAATGTTTTTGCATCAGCAGAGCATACGGTCACCAAAGAGCAAGTAATTGCATGGTTAACTAAAGAAGGTGAAGAGGCTTTTACCCCAATAAGTGATACTGAGTTTGCTAGCTTTTTAAATGGGTTTATTAATACCCAACGTGGCAAACGCGAAGGTGAGCAACCAGAGCCTGAGAAAAAGCTGAACAACAATATTATTTTTATGAAGCTACGTATTGCTTTAAATATGAAAGCAGAAGATGTTATAGCAACACTTGCACTTGTTGATTTTGATCTGAGTAAACATGAGTTAAGCGCGTTTTCTCGAAAAGTAGATAACAAACATTACCGTGTTTGTAACGATCAAATATTACGCTTGTTTTTAACCGGCGTACAAAAGCAGCACCGTCCAGAAGAGTCTGCTGAGTAACTGGTTTTAGCTAATTAGCTTTTAGTTAATGGGTTTTTTGCGAGCGCAATGCAGTATAAAGCCCATTAATTGTTATATTTTTTAAAAAATCCACACCTAACCTAATACTTCTAAAACTCCTTTTTGAAAATATAAAAATTCGCTTGGCACTGTTCTAATTTTAAATCTGTGAATTTAAATTCATCTTTAATAAATAAAAATCAAACTTCTAATCAAAAATAATTCACGTAGCTCGCGTTAAATATCTTAATTTTTCATGCTAAGGTAATAGTTAATTATATTAAATTAAGACCTTAAAGCATGAATCATAAACTTGATCACGTTTACTTTAACATCTGATAAATACTTTTATTATTAACACGGAAGAATAATTATGAATTATATCCATAGCACAATCGCACAATTAAAAAATAGTAGTCCTGCACAATGCGAGTTTTATCAAGCTGTTGAAGAAGTACTTGAATCACTCGAACCTATCTTAGAAAACTCAGAAAAATACAAAAAAAATGCCATTATACAACGCTTAGTTGAACCCGAACGTCAAATTATGTTTAGAGTTCCCTGGGTTGATGACGAAGGCAATATTCAGGTCAATAAAGGCTACAGAATTGAGTTTAACTCTGCACTTGGCCCCTATAAAGGTGGCTTACGTTTTCACCCAAGTGTAAATGCCAGCATAATTAAATTTTTAGGGTTTGAGCAAATATTTAAAAATGCTTTAACAGGTTTACCAATCGGTGGTGGTAAAGGCGGGGCAAACTTTGATCCAAAAGGGCGCTCAGATGCTGAAATAATGCGTTTTTGCCAATCATTTATGAGCGAGCTCTATCGCCATATTGGCCCTACAACCGACGTACCCGCTGGAGACATTGGAGTAGGGGCAAGAGAAATAGGTTACTTGTTTGGTCAATATAAGCGTTTGACTGGGCGCTATGAAGGTGTTTTAACAGGTAAAAGCTTATTGTGGGGTGGATCGCTTGTACGAAAAGAAGCCACTGGATACGGCGCTGTTTATTTTGCTGACTACATGCTGCAAGCGCGCGGCGATAGCCTACAAGGTAAGCGCTGCTTGGTCTCGGGCGCAGGTAATGTTGCTATTTATGCTATGGAAAAGCTTTATCAAATGGGGGCAACACCAGTAAGTTGCAGCGACTCTCGTGGCACTGTGTATCATAAGTCGGGTATAGATTTAAATCTTATTAAATGTTTGAAAGAGCAATCGCGTGATTGCTTGAGCGTATATAAAAAAACTCACCCCGATGCTATTTATATTTCTGCAATTGACTACCCTAAAGATGGGCACGCTGTTTGGCGCTTTAATGCTGCCGCTGCTTTTCCGTGCGCCACACAAAATGAATTAACACAGGCAGACGCTAACGCATTATTATCCGGCGGTTGTTTATTAGTAAGTGAAGGCGCAAACATGCCTTCAACAAAAGAGGCTATTGATTGCTTTATTGCTGCAAAAATTGCGTATGGGCCAGGTAAGGCCGCCAATGCTGGCGGCGTTGCAACAAGCCAATTAGAAATGGCGCAAAATGCGAGCATGCAAAGTTGGACCTTTGAAGAAGTTGATGAAAAGCTAAAACAAATTATGAAAAATATATTTGTTACCGCTAACGACACCGCTACAGAATTTGGTGAGCCTGGAAACCTTTTATTAGGCGCTAACATTGCAGGCTTTAGGCGCGTTGCAGATGCAATGATTGAGCAGGGTGTCGTTTAATATTAAAGCTGAACAATAAGGCTTTAATATAATGTGATTTTAAAACTAGCCATAAAATTGAGTATATTATGGTTAGTTTTAAATATTAACGCCATTAGTGAACTATAACCCTATAAAGCTGGGCTATAACAGCGTAGGATCAAGTTACTTTCGAATGAAAATTAGGTTTGCACTTTAGGTGCATTAAGACAAAAAATTATGCAACTAACTGCAAAACCATCACTTCCTAATGCGTTACTTATTTCTATTAGTACACCACAATTTAAAGGTGACGAAGCAACAGAGTCGCTAGCAGAGCTTGCTCGTTTGGTAACTACGTTAGGCTTTAAAGTAGTAGGTACACAATCGCAAAAGCAAAGTTCTACCCAAAAAGTTAATGTACTGGGCTCAGGAAAACTAGCTGAAATAGCACACCTTACCGGCAATAAAGGGATGGTTGAAAACGAGCAAGAAGATGATTTACTTGATGAAGACCCTTTAACCGAAATATCCTCAGAAATTCCATCAGACGAACTTGATTTTGCATGTGCCGATGTAGTGGTATTTGACTGTGATTTAACGCCTTCTCAACTACGTAATGTTGAGAATCAGCTGGGTGTGGAAGTATTTGATCGCACCGGTATTATCATTGAAATATTTAGCCGTCATGCGCGTACTAAAACTGCAAAATTACAAGTTGAAATTGCTCGCCTTAATTATGTCGCGCCACGACTGCGTGAAACATCAACAGGTGATAAAGAACGCCAAATGGGTAAAGGTGCGGGTGAAACCACACTTGAGCTTAATCGCCGTAAGGTGCGCGATCAGTTAGCAGAATTAAAGCGCGAACTTGTTAGTGTTCAAGATGTAATGATGGACAGACGTACGCAGCGCTCTGAGCTATTCTCAGTGGCTTTAATTGGTTATACCAATGCGGGCAAGTCATCAATGATGCGCGCAATTACAGGTAGTGATGTAGAAGGCGAAAACAAACTTTTTGCAACGCTAGATACCACTGTTCGCGCACTGTACCCGATTACGCAGCCACGTATATTGGTTTCAGATACGGTTGGTTTTATTAAAAAATTACCTCATGATTTGGTGGCTTCATTTCATTCAACGCTCGCTGAGGCACATGATGCGTCGTTATTGCTGTATGTTGTAGATGCTTCAGATCCTTCTTTTCGCTCACAACTTGAAGTAGTACATAAAGTACTGGCAGAAGTTGGGGTGGAAGGCAGCAAAAAATTATTAGTACTGAATAAGTCAGACCAATTAAGTACTGAGCAGCAGCAGTCGCTAATGGATGAATTTCCTGATGCGATGATGACCTCTACGCGTAATCCAGATGATATTAGTAAATTGCACAAATACATTATTGGCATTGCTCAAGAGGACATGATTGAAGAAGAGATTGTTATACCGTACACAGCCAAAGGTATCGTGGGCGAAATTCGATCGAGTATGAGTGTTGTTAAAGAAGAATATGAATACAGCCATATTAAATTAACAGTGCGCTCGAGTGCGATTGATTTAGAACGTTTAAAAAAGAGAATGTTAGATTTATAATAAATTTAGTATACAAAAAGCACAGCCGATTGGCTGTGCTTTTTAATCGTTACTTGAGGTAGATTTATTATTCAGAGTTCAGATTTTTTGTAGAGAAAAATTAGGAGAAGGCTTTGTCGCTTAGCTCTTCTTGCATTTGCTCACGCATTTTAAATTTTTGCAGTTTACCTGTTACTGTCATTGGATAGTTTTCTACAAAACGGATATGTCGTGGCATTTTAAAATAGGCTAGTTTGTCTTTTAAAAACTCACGAATTGCTTGCTCATCAAGCACAGCGTCTTCTTTTGGTTGGATCCAAGCGCACACTTCCTCGCCATACCTTTCATCTGTTATACCAAATATGGCAGCATCTTGAATGCCCGGGTAGGTGTAAAGCACTTCTTCTATTTCGCGCGGATAAATGTTTTCGCCGCCACGAATAATCATATCTTTAATACGGCCAACAATAGTGACAAACCCTTCTGTATCCATGACACCTAAATCGCCAGAGTGTAGCCAACCACTTTCATCTATTGTGGCTTTTGTTTTAGCATCGTCATTCCAATAGCAGCGCATTATGCCTGCACCTTTACTACACACTTCGCCAGGTTGACCAATTTTTTGAATGTTACCCAGCTCGTCAATTATTTTAACCTCAGTATGGGCAAGTGCGCGGCCAACCGTCGTTACTTGCCGCTCTATTGAAGAGTCTGTTTCGGTAATGTTGTTTATGGGGCTGCACTCCGTTTGCCCGTAAGCAATCAGTACTTGATGCATGTTCATTTGTGTTTGTACTTTGCGCATTACTTGCTCTGGGCATGTAGAGCCTGCCATTACACCCGTGCGTAAAGTACTTAAGTCATAATCGTTAAAATTACTTAGCTCAAGCTCACTAATAAACATAGTAGGTACACCGTGCAGCGCTGTACATCCTTCTTGTTGAACTACATCTAGTATGGTTTTTGCATCGAATGAATCGCCTGGGTAAATAGCTGCTGCACCTTTACTAACACACAATAAGCTACCCAATACCATTGCAAAGCAATGATATAACGGGATAGGGATACATAACTTGTCATCGCTCGTAAAGTGCATAGATTCGGCGACGAATAGCGCATTATTTAAAATATTTTTATGAGTGAGCGTTGCGCCTTTCGGGTTGCCTGTTGTGCCTGATGTAAATTGTATATTGATGTCTTGCTCAGCATTTAAGTTTGCACCTATTGCTTTTAATTCAAGCTCATGTGCCGGTGCTGGCAAGTTAATAACATCGTTAAAAGAGTACATACCAGGAGATGCTTCATCGCCGATGCGGATTATATTTTTAAGAGTGGGCAGTGCTTTTAAATTAAGTGTGTCTTTATCGCAAGTTGCAAGTTCTGGAGCCAAACCATTGAGCATTTCTAAATAATCACTGCCTTTAAAGTTTGATGCTGTGATTAGAGTAGAGCATTCAACACTATTTAAGGCGTATTGTAATTCGTTAGGGCGATATGCAGGGTTGATGCAAACCATTATTGCGCCAATTTTTGCGGTTGCAAATTGGGTTAAGCACCACTCAATATTATTAGGAGACCAAATACCAACACGCTCGCCTGGTTTCACGCCAA
Organism: Pseudoalteromonas sp. NZS71_1; assembly: GCF_015864305.1. Classification (NCBI taxonomy): domain Bacteria; kingdom Pseudomonadati; phylum Pseudomonadota; class Gammaproteobacteria; order Alteromonadales; family Pseudoalteromonadaceae; genus Pseudoalteromonas; species Pseudoalteromonas sp. NZS71_1. The sequence goes on from NZ_JADYXM010000004.1 coordinate 375,289, forward strand.
GTGCCAGCAACCCCATAGCAAGTTGATTAACTTCTTTTTGAAATTCTTTATACGTTAAGCGAATACCCTGGTGATGAACTACAACAGCTAACGCCTCTGGATTTTTGTCGACAATAAAGTCAAAGTACTCGCCTATAGTTGAATTTGTTAAAGGTGTGCTTTGTATACCTTTAAAATAGCTTTGCGATAACGGTAAGTGATTTATTTGTTCTACTTCTTTTACCGCAATAGTGTGTGTGTGCATTGCTCTCTCCATGAAAATGTGTGTGAGTTATGTAAACTACAAAGTTAAAATAAACACATATTGTCGACAAAGAGAAGTGCAGTTAGACTAATGTATTATTAGATTAATAAAATCTAATTATGTTTTTTAGATACAAAAAAACGCGTCTTACAATGTAAGTACGCGTTTTTAAACGAGTAATGAGTTTACATTTCGTCGCTGCGGTATGTTTTTTTCATTATGTAAACGTAAGCGTTTACAAATGCATTTTCTTGGTACTTTTTAAGACCTGTTTCTTCAAAATCAATAGGAATAGGATTACGCTTTACCTGTTCTTTAATTTCAGTTGTGGTAAATAAACGTACGTCTAAATTGTCGATTAATTGAATCGCAGTTTCCATTTTGAATCCCTTTGCGCTGCCAGCAAATTTACCTTTAGGCTGACGCTCACGGATTGCAACAGAATCAATTTGGTAATCTTGCATTAGTTTTGCAAAATCGAATTGAAATTTACGCATTACTTCAGTGTCGTTACCGTTACCTAAGGTAAAGCGTGTTTGGCGCACATCGCGAATATCAAATACGTCATTATCTTTACTTAAAATACAAAGTAGTACATCACTACCGGTAATTTCTACACCACATGTTCTCATGTCTATTCTCTAAAATAACTTAATTACGCAGTATTATACGCAACACACATTAAAATGCGAGTGTAGGTATAGTTGTAGGTGCGTAATTAGTGCGTTGATGCTTTTATATTTTAATGAAATGATTTTTTTTGCTCTAAAAGTTACATTTTGTGCTCAAAACGGGTGGATTTCACCCCTTAAAACTTGTAATTAAATGCGCAGCACGCGACAATATATCTTTGTAGTTGAATAGACTCTGCATCTACATTTATTAGTCAATGCTTATTCGTAAAAGCGTTGTCGAGTCATTCTCATTTAATTTATTAAAAATACACGTGATACATTGTAGGTGTCACCACTGTAGCAAGGATTTATAATGCCAGTTATTACTCTTCCAGACGGAAGTCAACGTAGTTTTGAAAACCCTGTAAGCACGCTTGATGTTGCAAACGATATTGGCCCTGGTTTAGCTAAAGCGACCATTGCGGGTCGTGTTAATGGCGACCGTGTTGATGCATGTGATTTAATTAGTGAAGACTCTCGTCTTGAGATCATTACCGCTAAAGACGATGACGGCCTTGAAATCATTCGTCACTCTTGTGCTCACTTAATTGGTCATGCAGTTAAGCAACTTTTCCCAGACGCAAAAATGGCAATTGGTCCTACCATTGATAACGGTTTTTACTACGATATCGATATGGAACATTCATTATCACAAGATGATCTTGAAGCAATTGAAAAGCGTATGTTGCAACTTGCAAAAACCAACTACGACGTAGTGAAAAAAACAGTAAGCTGGCAAGAAGCACGCGATACATTTGAAGCGCGTGGCGAAACATACAAAATAGAAATTCTGGACGAAAACATCGCTAAAGATGACCGCCCAGGGTTATATCATCACGAAGAATATGTAGACATGTGTCGTGGACCTCACGTTCCTAACATGAAATTTTGCCAAAACTTCAAAATAATGAAAGTTGCGGGTGCATATTGGCGTGGTGATTCAGAAAACAAAATGCTACAACGCATTTACGGCACAGCGTGGGGCGATAAAAAGCAACTTAAAGCGTATTTAAAACGCCTTGAAGAAGCTGAAAAACGCGATCACCGCCGTATTGGTAAAGCGCTTGATTTATGGCATTGGCAAGAAGAAGCGCCAGGCATGGTATTTTGGCACAACGATGGTTGGAGCATTTACCGCGAGCTTGAAGAATTTGTACGTGAAAAGTTACGCGAATATGAGTACGAAGAAGTAAAAGGTCCAATGATGATGGACCGTTCACTTTGGGAAAAATCAGGTCACTGGGAAAAATATTCAGAAGCAATGTTTACCACTGAGTCTGAAAAGCGTGAATACGCGATTAAACCAATGAACTGCCCAGGACATGTGCAGATCTTTAACCAGGGTTTAAAATCGTACCGTGATTTACCACTTCGTATGGCTGAATTTGGTTGTTGTCATCGTAATGAACCATCAGGTGCACTACACGGTTTAATGCGTGTACGTGGCTTTACACAAGATGATGCTCACATTTTCTGTACCGAAGAGCAGATAATGGACGAAGTTTCAGCGTGTATTAAGATGGTTTATGATACATATGAAACATTCGGATTTGAGAAGATTGTAGTTAAGCTATCTACTCGCCCAGAACAACGCATTGGTGAAGACCATATGTGGGATAAAGCAGAGCTTGCTTTAGCCGAAGCACTTAAGCTAAACGATATTGAATTTGATTATCTTCCGGGTGAAGGCGCGTTTTATGGTCCGAAGATTGAATTTACTTTATACGATTGTTTAGACAGAGCGTGGCAGTGTGGTACAGTGCAATTAGACTTTGCATTACCGGGTCGTTTAGGCGCTACTTATGTAGCAGAAAATAACGAACGTCGTACACCTGTAATGATACATCGTGCTATTTTAGGCTCTATTGAACGCTTTATTGGCATTTTAACTGAAGAGTACGCTGGTTTATTCCCGACGTGGCTTGCGCCAAAGCAAGTGGTAATTATGAATATTACCGATAAACAGGCTCCTTATGTTAAAGAAGTAGTACAAAAATTAAATAAACTTGGAATTAGAGCCGCTGCTGACTTGAGAAATGAGAAGATTGGCTTTAAAATCCGTGAGCATACACTGAAGCGTATTCCATACTTGCTTGTTGTTGGCGATAAAGAAGTTGAACAACAAGAAGTAGCAGTGCGTACTCGCACAGGTGAAGACCTAGGCAAATTTAATGTCGATGATTTTGTAGCTAAAATTAGCGAAGAAATTAAAAATCGACAGTAAAAATCGAGCGTGTAAGGCATTAACAAACAGCCAATTACACGCTTATATTATTGATATTCTTGGAGGAACGTACTATTAGAGGCGGCAAGAAAGGGCAACAAACAGCTCAAAAAAATCGTATTAACGAAGAAATTACAGCGCAAGAAGTTCGTTTAATTGACATTGAAGGCGAACAAGCTGGAATTCAGTCATTACAAGACGCGCAAACTATGGCCGATGCAGCGGGTGTTGATCTTGTTGAGATCAGTCCAAACGCTGAGCCGCCTGTTTGTAGAATCATGGATTACGGTAAGTTCATCTTTGAAAAAAGCAAAGAACTAAAAGAGCAGAAGAAGAAGCAAAAGCAAATCCAGATAAAAGAAATCAAATTCCGTCCTGGTACGGATGAAGGTGATTATCAGGTTAAGCTTCGCAACTTACGTAAGTTCTTAGAAGCTGGCGATAAAGCTAAGATTACTATCCGCTTCCGTGGTCGTGAAATGGCTCACCAAGAAATTGGTATAGAATTATTAAACCGTATCAAAGCCGATTTAGAAGAACTTGCAGTAGTTGAGTCTTTCCCAAATCGTGTTGAAGGTCGCCAAATGGTTATGATGATGGCGCCTGTTGCTAAAAAATAATTTTTAAGCGATAATACGCACCGAAATTAGCTCAGGTCTGCAAGTAATATGCGAATATTCACCTGAGTTAACCGGTATTAAAGTAAGATTGCGGCATTTATGTTGGGTCTTCACCGGAACATGGCAGTAAGTTAGGCCTAAAAGTGGAGCTATAGAAATATATCTCACGCCTGCTTACTAATTTAAAAGCAATACAATTTGGAGTTATTGCAATGGCTTATAAGCTAAAAAGTCACAGTGGCGCTGCTAAGCGTTTCAAAAAGACTGCTTCTGGCGGTTTCAAGCGTAAACAAGCGCATCTTCGTCATATTCTGACTAAGAAAACTTCTAAGCGTAAGTTACACCTACGTCCTAAGATGATGGTTCATAAAAATGACCATGGTCTAGTTTCACGTATGTTACCGTTCGCTTAATAGGGGTTTTTAGAAATGGCAAGAGTTAAACGCGGCGTTGTCGCACGTGCACGTCACAAAAAAGTTTTAAAACAAGCAAAAGGTTACTACGGAGCACGTTCACGTGTTTACCGCGTAGCTTTCCAGGCTGTTACTAAAGCGGGTCAATACGCTTACCGTGACCGTCGTGCGAAGAAACGTACTTTCCGTCAATTATGGATTGCACGTATCAATGCTGCTTCACGTCAAAATGGTCTGTCTTACAGCCGTTTTATCAATGGTCTTAAAAAGACATCTGTAGAAATCGATCGTAAGATCCTTGCAGATATCGCTGTTTATGACCAAGTTGCATTCGCAGCGCTTGTAGAAAAAGCAAAAGAAGGCCTAGCCGCTTAAGCTTTTTCATATAAGTATTAAAAAGGAGCCTATGGCTCCTTTTTTTGTGCCTGTAATTTAATAACTTACACTTTTTTATAGCTGAGCTAAATCGGCTTTTTCAAATTAATACCCATCTGCTTATATTAGCTCTATTTATCGATAAAAAAATACGTTAGAGCAGGGCGAAATTCACTATTTAGTTGTTCTTGGCAATTGCTCCATCATTACTCACTCTCCTGGATCCATGCAGACGTATATCAGACATTTTTGGCGCTGTTAGCGTCAGATGTAATCCTTTAAATTGATTAAGTATTTTTACGAGTTGGTATAAATAGTAATGTAATGAATTACTGTACATTAATAACGTTATATAGCCTTAAAAGACAGGTGTGAATGAGTGACATGTAATTGGCTGCATTTTTTTGTTGAATCACCGCAGTTTCCTCATTATAAAAAATTTAGTTGATATAATTTATATAATTAAGGCGTTTGTTAGAGAATTTTATGTTTGCAAGTTTACTAGTTTTATCTGCAAGTGTGGCGTATGACGCACACTTACCTCCATTAATTGAGTGGCAGGGGAAAAGCGTAGAGCTTTTACAAAAACAAGGGCCGTTAACTACTGATTTTGAGTTGTCAGAAGGTGAAGCGTCGCCAGATTATGCAAATACAATGGCATTTGTAGATAGATTAGTTGCTGCAAACCCTACTCAGTTTCAATCTCAAACCATTGGCTATAGTAATAGCAAGCGTGCAATAAAAATGTTGATTGCCAGTGAACAAGGTTTTTTTGAAGCAAGGCAAATGGCTAATAGCACTAAGCCAACTATTTTTATTCAGGCAGGAATACATTCTGGTGAAATAGACGGTAAAGATGCCATGTTTATGTTACTCAGAGATATAGCGACGGGTAAGCGCCGTGACATTTTAAAAAAGGTAAATATATTATTTATTCCTATATTAAATGTAGATGGACACGAACGTAGTAGTGCATTCAATCGCATCAATCAACGGGGCCCTACAAAAATGGGCTTTAGAACAAATGCTAATAACCTTAATTTAAATCGTGATTTTACTAAATTAGATACCCCAGAAGTTAGAAGTGTTCTAAAGGTTATTAACGACTACAACCCAAATTTATACATTGATGTACACGTAACCGACGGCGCAGATTACCAATACGATGTGACTTATGGCTACAATCCGGTATTTTCAAGCGAGTCGCCTGCGGTATCTGATGCACTAAACCAGTTTTTTAAACCTCTGATTGACGATACGCTAGCTAAGCAAGGGCACATGCCAGGGCCACTTGTTTTTGTTATGGACAAGCGCGACTTTAAAAAAGGATTAGCGGGATGGGTTGCTACGCCGCGCTTTTCAAATGGTTGGGGTGATTTAAAGTCATTACCGACTATTTTAGTTGAAAATCATTCATTGAAGCCTTACAAGCAACGTGTATTAGGAACTTACGTATTTTTAGATGGTGCTATTACTGCGCTATCAAAGCACAGTCATGAATTAGCTAATGCAGTAAAAAAAGAACAGGAATTTGTTCCTAAACAGTTAATAGTAAAGCGTGGCTATGCCAAGCAAGCTGATACGATTGCGCAGTTTAAAGGTATTGAGTATTCATCAAGCATGAATGCGCTCTCAGGCCAAAATGAAGTGAAGTATTTGGGTAAAGCACATACATATACCGACTTACCTATTTATTGGCAAAAAGATGTACAACATACAGTTGAAGTACCTAAAGCTTTTTTTATTCCGCCTGTATATCGCAATATTATTAAGAAACTAAAGTTACATGGTGTCTCTATTAATAAACTTGAAGGGGCAAACACACAGCCTTTAAAAGTAGCAAAGGTGGCAGACTACACGTTTGATAAAGCACCCTTTGAAGGCCGTTTTAGAGTATCAGCAAGTTTTGATTATGTCCCTGCTATAAATGTAGATTTAGATGGTTGGTATCAAGTCAATACTCAACAAAAAGCAGGTGAGCTTGCTGTGCATTTATTGCATCCTGAAGCACCAGATTCGTTTTTTGCATGGGGGGAATTTAATACTATTTTTCAGCGTACTGAGTACATGGAAAACTATGCACTAATTCCGTTTGCACGCCAAATGCTAAAAGACAATCCAAAGCTAGCGCTTAAGTTTGATGAAAAGCTTAAAGATAAATCGTTCGCAAGCGACGCTGATGCGAGATTAAACTGGTTATATGAGCAAAGTCCATTTTATGATCAAGCGTACTTAAAGTACCCAATATTGATGTCATTTGAAGAAGAAGTTGTTATCCCGGATCAAAAAAGTAAAGAAATCTAATATGCAAATTATAACCATTCCCGTCACTGCATTTACACAAAATAGTCGTATTATTTGGTGTAGTGAAACTAAACAAGCCGTAGTCATAGACCCAGGTGGCGACCCTGATAAAATAGTAGCAGCCCTTAATGAGCATAAACTAGAATTAAGTGCTATTTGGTTAACGCACGGGCATTTAGATCATGTGGGTGGGGCTGATATTTTACGTAATCAATTTAACGTACAAATTATTGGCCCATAAAAAGATGAGTACTTCTGGTTTGAAAACTTACCTATGCAAGCACAAATGTTCGGGTTTAAACCCATTGAGCCTTTTTATCCGGATATTTGGCTAAACCATAACGATACCGTGAGCGTAGGTAAACTTAGCTTTTTAGTGAAGCATTGCCCAGGGCATACACCTGGTCATATTGTGTTTTATCAACAAGACAATGAATGCGTTATTGTAGGTGATGTTATTTTTAAAGGCTCAGTAGGGCGAACTGATTTCCCTAAGGGGAATAGCGAACAACTTATAGAGTCGATTAAGACGCATATTCTAACCTTACCTGATAATACTAAAATATTGGCAGGGCATGGGAGCGACACTACGGTTGGATTTGAAAAACAAACAAATCCTTTTGTGAGTGGTAAGTTTGGTTAAGTTACTTATTTGAAGTTTGGCAAACTGCATAAAAATTAAAAATAAGCAGACTGAGTTTTAAAATGGTTGTATAATTTAACCAGTTTATTTGATAAATAAGAAATAAAATGTCTCTAAATCACGTAGATCGCCAAATATTGGCACTTTTACAACAAGATGCTAGTTTATCAACCGCAGAAATTGCTGATAAAGTAGGCTTGTCTCAATCTCCATGCTGGCGTCGAATTGCCAAGCTAGAGCAAGATGGTTATATAAAAAGCAAAGTGGCTCTTTTAGATGAGAAAAAACTTGGCTTTGATATGCTTGTATATGCACATGTGCGTTTATCAAATCACGGTAAAAAGAACCTTGCTGAATTTGAAAAACTTATAATGAGTTACGATCAAGTAACAGAGTGTTACACCATGGCTGGAACAATGGACTTTATGCTACGCATAATTTCACAAGGCATAGAAGGTTATGAGCACTTTGTACGCGATAATTTACTAAGCTTAGAATATGTACAAGAAGTACATTCTAATGTAACAATGACATGTGTAAAACGTAGTACTTCCCTCCCTTTATAAAAGCACTTCTTTTAAAAGCTAAACCTCTTTTAGTTTAGTTTAACCACATAATGACAATTGTTAACTGAGCGCTAATTTGGTAGAATTTAGCGCTTTTTTGATACCCATTACACCATTTGAGGAACTCAATGTTTAACTTACTCAGTAGGGCGCCTAGCTCTGCTAAAAACGATATTCTATCTGGATTAACTGTGGCGCTAGCCTTGGTGCCAGAAGCTGTTGCGTTTGCCTTTGTTGCAAATGTAGAACCTTTAGTTGGTCTATATGCCGCGTTTATCGTTGGTTTAATCACGGCTATATTTGGTGGCCGCCCCGGTATGATTTCAGGTGCAACCGGTGCACTAGCTGTTGTTATGGTAAGTTTAGTGCTTGATCATGGTGTTGAGTATTTATTTGCGACCGTATTGCTCATGGGCATACTGCAGATACTCGCGGGTGTATTTAAACTCGGTAAGTTTATCCGCATGGTTCCTCATCCGGTAATGCTTGGTTTTGTAAACGGCTTAGCTATTGTTATTTTTCTTGCTCAGTTAGGACAATTTAAAGTGCCTGATGGTATGGGCGGACAAGAATGGATGACGGGTAACCCGTTATATATTATGCTTGGTTTAGTGGCTTTAACCATGGCTATTATTCAGTTTTTACCTAAACTAACAACGGCTGTACCCTCTACATTAGTCGCTATTATTACAGTGACTGCTTTAGTCATTGGTTTGGATTTAGAAGCGCATACTGTAGTTGATTTCTTAAAAGGAATGACAGGCGACGAAGCTGCAACAATTGCAGGCGGTTTACCTCAATTTCATATTCCTATGGTGCCGTTTACTTTCGAAACGCTACAAATTATTTTTCCTTATGCACTTATTTTAGCGGCTATTGGTTTAATTGAATCATTATTAACGCTTAGCTTAATTGACGAGATTACAGAAACTCGCGGTCATAGTAATAAAGAGTGTATAGGCCAAGGCGCTGCAAATATTACTTGTGGTATGTTTGGTGCTATGGGTGGTTGTGCAATGATTGGTCAATCAATGATCAACATTAACTCAGGTGGTCGTTCTCGCTTATCGGGTATAAGTGCTGCATTGATGTTGCTTGCGTTCATCATATTCGCTTCAAGCTTAATTGAGATGATCCCACTAGCTGCACTTGTTGGTGTTATGTTTATGGTTGTATTAGGTACGTTTGAATGGGCCAGCTTTAAAATGATGAAGCGTGTGCCTCTATCAGACGCGTTCGTAATAGTACTTGTATCGGGTGTGACTGTTATTACCGATTTAGCGATTGCAGTATGTGTAGGTGTTATTGTATCTGCATTAGTATTTGCTTGGCAGCATGCTAAGCACATATACACAACTAACTATATTGATGAAGAAGGCGCTAAAGTATATGAGTTACATGGCCCGCTTTTCTTTGGTTCAGTTAAAAACTTTGCAGAGTTATTTGATGTTAAAAATGACCCTAAAAATGTAATTGTTGAATTTAAGCATAGCCGCGTATCTGATCACAGTGCAATAGAAGCAATTGACACACTTGCTGATAAGTACACAAAAGCAGGTAAACAACTTCACTTACGTCACTTAAGTAAAGACTGTACGCAGTTGTTGCATAAAGCACGTGATTTGGTTGAAGTGAATGTGATTGAAGATCCAACATACAAAGTAGCATCAGACAAACTAGCTTAATTTACACAAAGCTATTTATATTTAAAAAGCGAAAGGTGAATAACCTTTCGCTTTTTTAGTGTATCTACTATTTGTTTGCGGTAAGACTATTAAAAAGCAAGGTAGGCTGTAGTGCTATGCAAACTCATAAATCTATATAATAAGACTATCTAATTTTATTGAAATTAGCCCTACATAGGTAAAAATAATAAAGAATAACAAGCGCCTATTTTATAGAATTAGTCTTTAACTATACGGAGTAAACATCTATTTTGAACTGGCAATATTTAGTCGATAACAGACAACGCTTTTTTTGGCTTTTGCAAATTGCAGGCTGGATTGGTTATGCGTTAGTAAATTATATTGGCTCTAAAGTATTTGAAATGCGTGATATATACGTATTTGTTATTTTATTGAATGCTTACGCTGGTTGCTTAATGACAGTACCGCTTAGGTATATTTACCGTAAAATTTGGAATGCCTCGCCTTGGGTATTAATGATTGTAGTATTTGGTGCCTCTTATATAACGGGCACTCTATGGGCTGTCGTTCAAAAATTTAATTTGTGGGAAATATACCGCCATGGTTATAGACCAGAGGAGTGGTTTTATTACCTGCAGCAAGGCTTAGATTCTGTATATATTATTTTATGTTGGAGTGGTTTGTACTTTGGTGTTAAATACTATCAGTTATTACAAAGTGAGCGACAAAAAGCACTAAAAGCCACAACTATGGCACACGAAGCGCAATTAAAAATGCTTAGGTATCAGCTTAACCCCCATTTTTTATTCAATACACTTAACGCTATTTCTACTTTAATTTTGGTTAAAGAAAACAAAGATGCTAACTTAATGGTAGCAAGGTTAAGTGACTTTCTACGTTATACATTAAATACCGATCCAATAAAAAAAGTACCGTTAGAGCAAGAGTTACATGCGCTCATGCTTTACTTAGAAATAGAACGTGTACGTTTTGATGAGCGATTAAAGGTAAATGTAGATATAAGCGAGCAAGCTAAAGAGGCTTTAGTACCGAGCTTAATTTTGCAACCTATTATAGAAAACGCGATTAAATATGCTATTGCCCATCTAACAGAAGGTGGAGTAATTGATATAAAAGCACAGGTATTTGCGAATGAGTTATTACTAGAAGTGGGCGACAACGGCCCAGGAACTGACATACTCGATGGCCAATTAGTTAACGCTCAAGGCGTAGGTGTCGCTAATACCAAAGATAGATTAAAAACGTTGTATGAAAATAATTATTCGTTTGTATTATCACATAATACGCCAAGTGGATTAAAAGTTAATCTGCGAGTACCTTTTGAGAAGGCTGTGAAAAATGACTAAAATAAAAACACTCATTGTTGATGATGAACCGTTAGCACGAAAAGGTTTAGCGGTAAGGCTCGAAGAATACTCTGATATTGAAGTAATTAAATTGTGTAGTTCAGGGGCTGATGCAATTGAAATGTGTCAAAGCGAGAAAATTGATTTGGTTTTTTTAGATATTCAAATGCCAGGTATGAATGGCTTTGAAGTAGCAAGAGCCCTTAGCGAAAGCTCAAAAGCATTACCAGCGATTGTATTTGTAACGGCCTTTGACCAGTTTGCTGTAAAAGCGTTTGAAATTCATGCTCTCGATTACATTTTAAAACCCGTTGATGATAACAGACTAAAACAGGCGGTAGAAAAAGTGCATACCTACTTAAAAACGCAGCAAGACAACGCCCATAAGAAAAAATTAGCGAGTTTTGTAGCCGGTATTACTGGTAACAATTGCGAAGAAATACTTAAAAAATTAGCCACTGGCGATATGCTAACAGACAGACGTTACCCAGAATCGCTTGCTGTAAAAGAGCAGGGTGAAATTATACGGGTACCTGTAGCGACTATCCAATGGGTTGATGCAGCAGGTGACTATATGTGTTTACACTGTGAAGACGGACAAACGCATATTCTACGTAAAACAATGAAAGAGCTTGAGCAAGAGCTCGACCCTCAGTTATTTGTGCGTGTACATCGCAGCGCAATAGTAAATACAAAACAAATTAGTAAACTGGTTACACAAGTAAGTGGTGAGTATTTATTAGTACTTGAAAATGGCCAAGAATTAAAAGTGAGCCGTAGCTACCGAGATAAGGTTAAAGCGGCATTAGCAAGTTAAAGCCAACGCTTTTATTACAGACACAAAAAATGCGAGCTAAGCTCTAATGCCGTTCACTTAAGGTGAACGGCTTTTTTATTTCTAGCGTACCGCTGTGGTCTTGGGTTGACTGAACGAGGAAAACTTCGCTCCCTTCGTGGCTCTAGAATGAGGCTTTCTGCCATCGCATAAAAGTATTTTAATTGACGTGGTATGGCTCCAGGTGTTGAATAAGGTAATCCAACAAGCAACCTCATTATTTGAGCTAAACTACCATTGAAACTGAGTTGGTATGGTAAATAATCACCTTTTAATGTGTG